>CABUKY010000008.1 GCA_902492185.1 uncultured Collinsella sp. | reverse complement strand
ACCACCGACGCGCTCGAGGCTGTCGGACTCTCCCCTGCCGATGCATTTGAGCAGGGTATCGTGCCCGTACTCGACGAGGTCTGCCGCGCCGTCGACCACGAGCGCGTCGATCCTTGGATCAATGCCGGAGCCACCGTCGCCGTCGGCAATATCTCCGAGCTCGCCGTAGCCGCGCATGCCGGCGCCACGGCCGAGATTCGCTCTTGCCTGCCGGTGCACAACATACCCTGCATGGAGGCGCTTGCCGAGCGCGGAGCCGGCGCATTTTGGCTCTCGCCCGAGATCACGCTCGACGAGATTGCCTCGCTCGGCGCCGCCGCGCCCGCGGCTCTGGGCATCACCGTCTTTGGCCGTCCGCGCGTTATGACGAGCGAACACTGCATTCTGCAGGTTGCCAACGGCTGCATTCACGATTGCGCCAACTGCCGTCTGCGCGCCCGCAAGCTCTCGCTCAAGAATATCGACGGAAAGGTCATGCCCGTCCGCACCGACATCCACGGCCGCTCTCGCCTGTACGATGCCTACCCCATCGACCTCACGCCGCAGGTTCCTCAGCTGCTCGATGCCGGTGTGCGTCGTCTCATGGTTGACGGAACGTTGCTCGAGACGGATGAGGTGGGCCGTGCCGTCGCCCGCGTCCGTCGTGCCGTCGAAGCGGCGCAGGCGGGCCGTAAGCCCGCCGCCCGTCTGCGCGGGGCGACCTCGGGCTGCATGTTTGTGGGAATCAGCTAACCGAAAGGCTTACACGTGAACGAAGAACCTCAAGTCCTCTACTGCGACGCCTGGCTCATGGCCATCGACAAGCCCGCCGGCATGATCGTCCACGGCGACGGCACCGGCGAGCGCACGCTCACCGACTACGCCAGCGACCTGCTGCTGGCGATGGGCGACGGCTTTGCCGCGACCGACATGCAGCCGCTCAACCGCCTGGACCGCGACACCACCGGCGTGGTGCTGTTCTCGCTCGACAAGCAGACGCAGCCCGCCTTTGACCAGATGGTGATCGACCACGCTTTCGAAAAGCACTATCTGGCGCTCGCCGAAGGCAAAATCGACTGGAACGAAAAGCTCATCGACAAGCCCATCGCCCGCGACCGTCACGACAGCCGCAAGATGCGCGTCGGCGCCAGCGGCAAGCCGTCTCAGACGCGCGTGAAGGTGCTCAAGCGTCTTAAGAGCCGTCGTGGCCTGCCCACGCGCTCGTATATCGATGTCGAGCTGCTCACCGGCCGCAAGCACCAAATCCGTGTGCATCTGGCGAGCGAGCGTCATCCCCTGGTTGGCGACGGCCTGTACGGCACGCCGCGTCCCTGCGGCCTGATGCTCCATGCCCACAGCGTGTCCTTTACGCATCCCGTAACCGGTGAGCACATCCACATCGAAGCCCCTTGCCCCTGGGAGCCCTAAAACCTGCCAAAAAGGGACAGGTTTATTTTGGCAGGTTTTATCTGACAAACGTCAAAACCACCACAAAGGTTCCTACCCCTTCGCGGTGGTTTTGGCCTTAGCCCGTCCCCTGCTGTTAGACCGTGATGACGTTGTCCATTGCCCGGTACTTGGCGGGGACATCGCCTGCGGTAATAATCGTTGCGTCACGGAAGTCCGCGAACTTGACGGGCGCCACCATGCCAAATTTACTGGCGTCCGAGATTACGAAGCGCTTGGCCGTATGGCGCATCGAGATACGCTTTACTTGTGCCTCCTCGATATCGGGCGCCGTGAAGCCCTGCTCGGCGGCAATGCCGTTAGAGCCCCAAAAGCCACAGTTGAAGTTGTAGCGGTCTAAGGTTGCCAAGGCATCGGGGCCAACGAGCGCCTCGGTCTCGGGTTTGAGCTCGCCGCCCAGCACCACGGTACGCATGCCGCGCAAAGCAAGGCGTTGAGCATGGAGCACGGAATCGGTCACATAGGTGACATCTTCAAGGTGTGGAAGATGCTCGATGAGCCTGAGCGTCGTCGAACCCGAGTCGATGTATACAAAGCTCTCGGGCTCCACAAGCGCCGCCGCACGGGCGCAGATACGCTCCTTGTCGTCGTTATGGAGGTCGCTGCGCTCATTAAGCGTTAGGTCGCGCGTCACGTGCGCGCGCTCAAGACTCGTCGCTCCACCGTGGACCTTGGCGATGCGATGCGCTCGGTCGAGCGTCTGCAGGTCGCGCCGAATGGTAGACGCCGTCACGCCCAGGGCTTCGGCAAGCTCCGGCACGGTAACCGAGCCGGCCTGCTGCACCATCGACACGATCGCGTTGAGCCTATCTTCCGCAAGCATCGTTTACTCCTCCTCGGGGTACACGACTCCCCAGTCGGCGCGAAGCTTGGTCATAAGCTTCATAACATCAGAAGCATAATCCAGCAGCTCGCGCTTAGAGTCGTCGCCGGCAACGACCTGCTCAAGATCGGCCATCTCATAGCAAAGGGCGTAAGCCTCGGTGCCGGCGTGGACCTCCTCGCGGTGGCCGTCCGCAGTCCACACGATGGTCGCGTGATCGGCGCGCGGATACTCGTTGACCTCGATATAGCACTTGTCGAAGCTAATAATCGAGCGCTTGGGTTGCTTGGAGTGGAGTGTGAGGCTCACAACGCCCAGCTGCTGCTCGGCATTACGGCAGACGATGCCGCCCGCAACGTCAACGCCGGTCTCGCAGGTGTTGCCCAGCGAAATGACCTCAGCGGGCTGGCTTGCCATAAAGAGACGCATGACGGACAGGGCGTATACGCCAATATCGAGCATGGCACCGCCGGCGAGGTTGCGATTGTAGAATCGGTTGGTCAGGTCGCCGTACTCCTTGTAGCTACCAAAGTTGAGCTGAGCGAGGTTCATGCGGCCAAACTCGCCGGCATCCATGCGGCGGCGCAGCTCCTGATACAAAGGCATGTGGAGCACCGTGGTGGCGTCCATGAGGACCACGTTGTGCTCGTCGGCAATGGCGCGGGCCTCGTCAAGCTCAGCGGAATTGAGGGTAATGGCCTTCTCGCAGAGCACATGCTTACCGGCTGCCAGAGCGGATCGCAGGTAGGTGATGTGAGTGTTGTGCGGCGTGGTGATATAGACTGCGTCAATGTTCGGATCGGCGTAGAGGTCCTCGACCGTTTCATAGACCTTCTCAACGCCATACTGCTCTGCAAAAACTTGAGCCTTGGACAGTGTGCGGTTGGCAACGCCCGCAAGCTTGCGGCCGGCAAGAGCGAGAGACTGGGCCATCTGGTTGGCGATAACACCGCAACCGATCACAGCCCAGCGGAGCTCGGGAGCCGTAAAGATGTCGTTAGGGAACGGCTTGTCCTGGACCGAAGCAAATGCTGCTTTGGCGGCTGCCGCGGCGTCGAATGGAGCCTGCTTGGAATCTGCCATTATGTGTCTCCTGTGTCATAGAACGTCTTGCATTTCTGACAGCTCTATATTCGCACAAACACGCGCGTCTGTGCGCGTTCTTGCGTATCTCACCGCTAAACGGTCATTATTGCCCCGTAAACGGCTCATATATACGCATAGGTGCGTAATTAAACGCAATCTAACGCGCATAAACGCGCACACAAGCAATTTATACAGCACGACCCGCTCATTTATGCTTACCCAGTTAGGGTACTCATTTAAGTCTGTCCCCAATGAGTACGGATAGAAAAAGACCCGGGTGCCGAGGCATCCGGGCCTTTGCTAGCAACTTGATGTTGCGGGCAGCTTAGAACTTGTGGCCGCACTTCTTGCAGACGCGCAGCTTGTTCTTGCCGTCCTTCTCGTGACCGACGCGGGTAACCTTACCGCACTCGGGGCAAACGAGATTGACGTTGGAGGCGTCGATGGGAGCCTCCTGCGAAACGATGCCGCCCTGCTGGTTGGCAGCGTTGGGCTTGACGGCCTTCTTGACGACCGAAACGCCCTCGACAACGACCTTGTTCTCGGCGGGGAGAGCACGCAGGACAACGCCCTGCTTGCCGCGATCCTTACCAGAGAGAACCTGGACCTTATCGCCCTTCTTGATATACATATATCTCCCCTAACTACAGGGTCTCGGGAGCGAGCGAGACGATCTTCATGTACTTCTTGTCACGAAGCTCACGAGCGACGGGCCCGAAGATACGGGTGCCGACGGGCGAACCATCGTTGTTAATGACAACGCAGGCGTTCTCATCAAAGCGAATGTAGGAGCCATCCTTGCGGCGGATCTCCTTAACGGTGCGAACGACGACGCAACGGACAACGTCCTTCTTCTTGACGTTGGCGCCAGGGGTAGCCTCCTGGACAGCACCGATGAACACATCGCCGATGCCTGCATAACGACGCTTGGAACCGCCAAGCACCTTGATGCAGCGAATCTTGCGAGCGCCGGAGTTGTCGGCGACGTTCAGCATGGTTTGCATCTGAATCATGGTAGATGTTCCTCCGAACTAAGAACCGAAGAGAGGTGCGCAGCCTTTATGCGGCCCGTGGTATGCAAGCCAGGCATACGCACATCTTCGGAAACGTACAAGTCGTAAGAGCGACTGCTTATTTAGCGCGCTCGACGACCTCGATGAGGCGCCAACGCTTCATCTTGGACATAGGACGGGTCTCCATAACGCGGACGGTGTCGCCCACGCCAGCCGTGCACTCCTCGTCGTGAGCGTGCAGCTTCTTGGAGCTGGTCATCATCTTGCCGTACTTGGGGTGACGCTTGCGCTCGGTGATGGTGACAACAATGGTCTTGGCACCGGAGACGGAGGTAACGACACCCGTACGGACCTTACGCGAGTTACGCGAATCAGTCATGTTCTCTCCTTAGGTCCTACTCGGCGACAGCGGACTTCTCCGCTGCGATCTCACGGGCGCGCTGCTCCGTGAGGACGCGAGCGATGTCCTTCTTCACGGTGTTGACGCGAGCGGTGTTGTCCAGCTGGCTGGTGGCCATCTGGAAACGAAGGTTAAAGAGCTCGGCGCGCATTTCCTTCAGCTTCTCAACGAGCTGAGCGTCCGAGAGCTCACGAATCTCTGCGGGCTTCATTAGTTCTCCTCCTTGGCGGCGGCGGCGTCCTCAGCAGCCCACTTGGCCTCGAGAGCGGCCTCCTCAGCCATCTCCTTCTCGATGCGCTGCTCGGCGTTCTTGGCAGCAACAATCTTGGTCTTGATGGGAAGCTTGTGCTGTGCAAGACGCAGAGCCTCGCGAGCGACCTCCTCGGGCACGCCCTTGACCTCGAACATGATACGGCCGGGCTTGACGACGGCCACCCACTCCTCGGGGTTACCCTTACCAGAACCCATGCGAGTCTCGGCAGGCTTCTTGGTGATGGGCTTATCGGGGAAGATCGTGATGTAGACACGACCGCCACGCTTCATGTAGCGGGTCATGGCAATACGAGCGGCCTCGATCTGACGGTTGGTGATCCAATGGGCCTCGAGAGCCTGGATACCAAACTCGCCGAAATGCAGCTCGGTATTACCCTTGGCCTGGCCCTTCATGGAGCCACGCTGCACCTTGCGGTGAAGAATACGCTTAGGGGCAAGCACTACTGACCCCTCCTCTCGGAGTTACGACGACGAGGACGGGAAGAGCCCTCGAGTGCAGGGTTGGGAACGGGCTGGCCCGGGAGCTTCTCGCCCAGGTAGATCCAGACCTTCACGCCGCAAGCGCCCATGGTGGTGCTGGCGACAGCCGTGCCGTAGTCGATCTTGGCACGGAGGGTGTGCAGAGGCACGCGACCCTCGCGGTACCACTCACGACGGCCCATCTCGGCACCGCCGAGACGACCGGAGCACTGGATACGGATGCCCTTGGCGCCGGCCTTGCGGGCGGACTGGACAGCCTTGCGCATAGCGCGACGGAAGGCAACGCGGCCCTCGAGCTGCTCAGCGATGGACTGAGCAACGAGGTTGGCGTCGAGCTCGGGGCGCTTGATCTCGACAACGTCGACGGAGAGCTGGCCCTTGGAGACGCCAGCAACCTTCTCGAGCTCGGTGCGGAGGGTATCGATCTCGGCACCCTTCTTACCGATGACAACGCCGGGGCGAGCGGTAAGGATGATGACCTTCACCTTGTCGCCAGCGCGCTCGATCTCGACGCGGGAGACAGCTGCGCGGGAAAGACGCTTCTCGAGGTACTTGCGGATCTCGAGATCGTTACCGAGGGTCTTAGCGTAATCCTTCTCTGCGAACCAGCGGGAGCGCCAGTTCTCGGTGATGCCAAGACGGAAGCCGGTGGGGTAGACTTTCTGACCCATACAGCTTTACGCCTCCTTTCGAGGAGCAACGACGACGGTGATGTGGGAAGTACGCTTCAGAATGCGAGAAGCGGAACCCTTGGCGCGGGGACGGATGCGCTTAAGCGTCGGACCCTCGTCAACATAGGCAGCGGCGACAACCAGGTTGTCGGCACGCAGACCGTTGTTGTTCTCGGCGTTCGCAACGGCGGAACGGAGAACCTTCTCGACATCCACGGCGACGGCGCGGTCGCAGAAGTGGAGGATGTCGAAGGCCTGAGCGACAGGCTTGCGGCGGATCAGATCGACCACCAGGCGGGCCTTGCTGGGGGAAACACGCACGTACTTAGCGACGGCGCGAACCTCGGTGGCCTCAGTTTCAATAGACTTAGTTGCCATTTACGGTTAACCCCCTATTTGGCCTTGTGGCCACGGAACGTACGAGTCGGCGCGAACTCGCCGAGCTTGTGACCAACCATGGACTCGGTAACATACACGGGCACATGCTTGCGGCCGTCGTGGACGGCGATGGTGTGACCAACCATCTCGGGGAAGATGGTGGACGCGCGGGACCAGGTCTTCACGACGTCCTTCTTGCCAGCCTCGTTCATCGCGGTGATACGCGAGAGAAGGCGAGTCTCCACGAACGGGCCCTTTTTGAGACTTCTGCTCATAAGTGCTTTCTCCTAAAACTCGGTATCCGAAATTACTTCTTACGGCGACGAATGATGTGCTGGTTCGAGACCTTCTTCTTCTTGCGCGTACGAAGGCCCTTCGTCGGCTTACCCCAGGGGGTAACAGAGGGACGACCAGAGGTGTGGTTCTTGCCCTCGCCACCGCCGTGCGGGTGGTCCACAGGGTTCATGACGGTACCGCGGACGGTCGGGCGCACGTTCAAGTGACGCTTACGGCCGGCCTTGCCGATGACGATGTTGGCGTGATCGGCGTTGCCGACCTCACCGACGGTGGCGCGGCAGGTAACGAGGATGCGGCGCATCTCGGAGGAAGGCATACGGACGATAGCGTACTTGCCCTCCTTACCCATCAGCTGGCAGGAGTTACCGGCGGAACGGGCGATAGCGGCGCCCTTGCCCGGCTGGAACTCGACGGCGTGGATGAGCGTACCGACGGGGATGTCGGCGAGGGGCAGAGCGTTGCCCGGCTTGATGTCGGCGTCAGAACCGGACATGATGGTCTGACCGACCTCGAGGCCCTTGGGAGCCAGGATGTAACGCTTCTCACCGTCAGCGTAGTGCAGCAGAGCGATGCGAGCGGAACGGTTCGGATCGTACTCGATCGTGGCAACCTTGGCGGGCACGCCGTCCTTGTTGCGCTTGAAGTCGATCACGCGGTAACGACGCTTCACGCCGCCGCCCTGGTGGCGGGTGGTGATGCGGCCGTTGTTGTTACGACCGGCCTTCTTGGGCAGGGGCTCGAGAAGAGACTTCTCGGGCTTGGTGCAGGTGATCTCGGAGAAATCGGAGATCGTCTGCCAACGCCTACCAGCGGAGGTCGGCTTAAGGTGCTTTACAGCCATTACAATCCCTTTCAATAGGAATCCGTTAGCCATCGCAGACAGGGATTCGAGGTTCTGCCTCGGGTGCGATGACACCGGACGTATACACGGTTCCGGGCGTGTCCATTTTATACGCCCAAAACCTTGAGCTCTCGCCTCCCCTATTTGGGAGGCATGAGCTCACTCAACAGCAGCGAGTCTTAGGCCTGGTTGCCAAAGACCTCGATGGTGTCGCCCTCGGCCAGCGTGACGATGGCCTTCTTCCAAGAACGGGTCTTGCCGGCGACATAGCGCACGCGCTTGGTCTTGGGCTTGACCGTCAGGGTGTTCACGCGAACGACCTTGACGCCGAAGATCTCCTCGACAGCGTCCTTGATCTGATACTTGTTAGCATCTTTGGCGACCTCGAACGTGTACTTGTTCTGCTCCATGCCGGAGAAGGAACGCTCGGACACGATCGGACGGATGATGATCTCGTGGGCGGTCATTTATGCAAGCACCTCCCCGAAGTGAGCGGCGATGTCGGCGGGCATCAGCACAGCGTTGTTGTTGACGAGATCGTAGGTGTTGGCCTCGTCGGCAGTGATGATGAACGTCTTGGGAATGTTGCGGAACGACAGGTAGGCGTTGACGTCCTCATCGCGAACGATGATGGTCAGACGCTTGCCCTCAAGGCCGAGAGCCTTGAGCATGGCAACGGCAGCCTTGGTGGAAGGCTTCTCGAAGCCGTAGTCG
The DNA here is from genome assembly GCA_902492185.1 of uncultured Collinsella sp. Lineage (GTDB taxonomy): Bacteria > Actinomycetota > Coriobacteriia > Coriobacteriales > Coriobacteriaceae > Collinsella. The sequence continues at coordinate 23,021 of CABUKY010000008.1, read as the reverse complement.
TCGACGAGCACGAGCTCGCCATCGGCCAGCTTGGCGGACAGCGCGGAGCGCATAGCCAGCTTGACCTCCTTGTTGTTCATACGCTTAGCGTAGGAACGGGGCTTGGGGGCGAAGACAACGCCACCGTGACGCCACTGGGCAGCACGGATGGAACCCTGGCGGGCACGGCCGGTGCCCTTCTGACGCCAAGGCTTCTTGCCGCCACCGGAAACCTCAGAGCGGCCCTTAGCGGACTGGGTGCCCTGACGCCAAGAGGCCATCTGGCACTTGACGATGTGGTGCATAACGTGGATGTTCGGCTCGATGCCGTACACCTCAGCGGCGAGCTCGGCCTCGGCGACCTTCTTGCCCTCGCTGTTCTTTACTTCAAACTTTGCCATTTAAGTGTTCTCCTTGGTATGACGCTGGGCTAAATGGGCTGGGCCCTTAGGCCATACGGATGGCGACGAGACCATTCTTGGCACCCGGGACAGCGCCCTTGACCAAGATGAGGTTCTGCTCGGCATCGATGCGGACAACGGAAAGGTTCTTGACGGTAACGCGCTCGTTACCCATGTGACCGGCCATCTTGACGCCCTTGAGGACGCGCGCAGGATAGGCGCACTGACCGATAGAACCGGGGTGACGCTGGAAGTGAGAACCATGCGTCATAGGACCGCGGCGCTGACCCCAGCGCTTGATGCGACCCTGGAAGCCCTTACCCTTGGAGGTACCGATGACGTCGACCTTCTCGACATCAGCGAAATCAGCGACGGTGACGACCTCGCCGACCTTGTGCTCCTCGCCGTTCTCGACGCGGACCTCACGAAGGAAGCGGACAGGCTCGACGCCGGCCTTGGCGAAGTGACCAGCCATGGGCTTGTTCACGTTCTTGGCCTTGATGTCGCCGAAACCGATCTGGACGGCGTCATAGCCGTCGGTTGCCTGAGTTTTAACCTGCGAGACAGCGCAGGGGCCAGCCTGGATGACCGTGACGGGAACGACGTTGTCGTCCTCGTCCCAAACCTGGGTCATGCCAATCTTGCGGCCGAGAATCATGCTGATCAAGATATGATCCCAACTCTCGCGTGGTCTTGGGACAATGCGTACACCACCGAGCGTACGCCCCTAGAGGACCACTACTTACCACGACGTGCTCCCCAGTCTTGTATTGCGTCCGGACTACCTGACAACCCTATAAGCAGGCATTTTGTCCAGCCAGAATACTCCCCTGGTTACACACAGCTGTTTAGTATACACGGGTGCGGGCGTATCCATCGAGATTCATATTTCACTCACATTGTTTACGCAGGTAAAGTGCGTGGCACGTTCCCAGCGTGCGGCGGAGGGGGCGGGCCTGAGACATATTAAGGTTGCTGCTCTACAGTCCTGCTCACGACGGAGAGCACATTAAGTGCTCTCCTTTGCGTGCGGAACTCGCGATGAACTTAATATATTTCTCCGGCCCTCCGCCGTGCTCGGGAGACGACACGTTGATGCCTGCTTAACTCTGCTCGTTCAGCTAATGACTTTGTTGAGGGTCCACTATTTGCTGGAGAGTGAACTTGCATTGCATTGGCACGCCTTCTGCTTGTGGCTTTGCCTCATCGAAATCGAAGATCATGATGGCGCAGTTGGGGAGTTTTGTTGGGAGCTCGAAGCCCTCTGGGGCTGCAGCCTTGATGAATTGGCGGCTGGCGCTGCCGTGGCTTACTGCTAGGAGGGTTTCGATGCCCTCGGCGCCTATGAGATTGGTGAGGGTGTCTACCATGCGCTCTTGCAGCGCGCGGCTTCCTTCTCCTCCGAAGGGGACCAGGTCCTCGCCGGGGTCCCAGACGTCGGTGGGCAGGGCGTCGTGCGGGCCCTCTTCGAAGGAGCCGTAGCTACGCTCGATGATGCCTTCGCAGGGCTCGGCTGCTGCATCCGGACCCAGGAGTTCGCATGCGACGAGCTGAGCTGTGTCCATGGCTCGACCTAAGGGCGAAGAAACCACTTTGTTGGGGACGACGCCGTGGGCCTTGAGCCATGCGGCCGCCATTCCCGCTTGTTTGCGGCCCAGGGCGGTCAACGGTGAATCACAGCGGCCCTGGACCAGCTTTTTGACGTTGAACTCCGTCTGGCCGTGGCGGAGAAGATACAGCTTCTTCATGCTCTCCCCTTCTGCATCAATAGCTTGCGTGGCCAATCCTACTCGTGGGTATGCCCTACGTAGTCTTCGTCGATCGTAATCTTGGCAATCGACTTGGGATATTCCGATTCGACCCTCTGGGCCAGCGTTTGCTTGAGCTCATCGGCCCCCATGTCCAAATCCGAGGGTCGCACGCAGTCAAAGATCACATTGGTGTGCGTGGGGCCCGGCACACAGCGCAGGTCATGAATCGAGAGGCGGCTATCGATCTCCTGAGCCATGGCGTGAATGCGCAAGCGCATGCTCGCCAGCTTGGGGTCATCGGTCACGATGGGATCGTAATGGAGCGTGACGATCATGCCGTCCTCGTCCCTAAACGCCTGCTCGATGTTATCGAGCGTGTCATGGCTTTCCAGTGGGCTGGCCTCGGCCGCCATCTCGGCGTGCGCACTTGCAAACTTCCTGCCCGGACCGTAATCGTGAACCATTAGGTCATGAACGCCCAAAACGCCGGGATAGCTCATGATCTTGTCTCGGATGTGTTTGACCAACTTGGGATCGGGTGCCTGGCCCAAAAGCGGGCTCACTGTATCTTGGATAAGCTCAAAGCCGCTCCAGCCAATATAAGCGCCAACGGCAAGTCCGACCCAAGCATCAAGATTGATATGCATCACCTGGGAAACAATTGCGCACGCCAGCACAGCACCCGTAGCAAGGACATCGTTCTTGGAATCCTGAGCGGTCGCATGCAGCGTCTCGGACTCAATGCGGTCACCGAGCTTTTGGTTGAGGGCCGCCATCCACAGCTTAACAACCATCGAAAGCGCCAGGACTGCCACCAGGGCAAGCGAGAACTCGACAGGTTCGGGGTGGATGATGCGCTCAAACGAGGACTTGATAAGCTCAAGGCCGATCAGCAGCACGAGCGCCGCCACGACCAGACCCGAGAGATACTCGTAGCGACCGTGACCGTAAGGATGCTCGGGGTCCGCCGGCTTGCTCGCCAGCTTAAAGCCCAGCACGCTCACGATATTCGAGCTGGCATCGGACAGGTTGTTCATGGCATCCGCCACAATCGAAACCGATCCCGACAGCACACCAATTGCGCCCTTCGCAGCACAAAGCGCAACATTAACGAGAATACACACCACGCCCGTCAACGTGCCCACGCGCGCACGGTCGCCCTGCGCACGACGAACAATCCACTCGACCATCTATATCCGCCCCCACGGCACTACCCATATATCTATTGCTCAAACGGATTGTAGTGTAGCCACTTTGTCCCCCAGATACAAAAGGCCGCAACCCACACGAGCCGCGGCCTTGGAACATGACAATGGAATCGTCCTTTTGTCGCACAGGTCTATGCGCTTGCTTCAGCAGCGCTCACCATCGTTTCGGGCGAATCGGCTTCGTCTTCTGCCGTCTGCTCCTTCGTCGGCACCACGCCAAAGCAGTAGCTCAGCGCCGCAGACACCGCAAATGCCGTGCCGCCGGCAGCGCAGCACCACAGCAGGTTCGAAATACCGCCCGTGGCAAAGCCAATGACCATGAGGACATTCGTCATGCCGATGGTATAGGCCGTAACGTGGCCCACGGCCGCAACAAGGCCTCCGACGGCGCCGCCAATGGCCATGCACGTCAGGCACCTGCCATATTTAAAGCCGCAACCGTACAGCGCCGGCTCGCTTACGCCGCCAAGCACGCCCGAGATCGAATAGCCCAGCATGAGCGCCTTCTCGTCCTTATTCGCAATGCGAAGCGCAGCGCCAAAGGGCATGCCCCAAACAGCGAACGTTGCCATTGTCGCGGCGATCAGGATGCACGAATCCGTTCCCACACTCATAAACTGCGCGTACGCAAGCGATAGGACAACATTGCTGACGCCCGCGATCTTTAGGAACTCCCAGCCAGCGGCAAGCCCCATGAGCGTGAGCAGCGACACGATGCCACCGGAATTGCCAAGCATAAACATAAGCTGGCCCAACAGCATGCCCAGATAGCTGCCCGCCGGCGCCGTAATGCACAGCGAAACCGGAACCATGACAAGCATGGTTGCAAACGGAACGAACGAAAACGCCACGGCCTTAGGGATAACGCGCTTAAAGAAACACTCCACTCGCCATAGCACGGGCACCGAGATGAGAACCGGAATAACAGTCGTCGTGTAATCGTTGACCGGCGCGGGAAGCAGACCATACACGGAAGTCATCGATGCCCCCGTCGTCGAGGCGGCATCAACGAGCTTAAGCAGATCGGGTGCAATCAATACGCCGCCCAGCATCATGCCCAGCTGCTCCGAGCAACCGAGCTGGCGGGCGGCCGCCCAACCAAGATAAATGGGCAAAAAGTAGTAGCCGGCGTTATAGAGCCAACTGTAGAACAGGCGATGGATTTCGGAATCGGCAGACCACAGGCCCAGCATGCCCTCGCCCATAATGACGGCGACGGTGCGGAACAACGCCGCGCAGACAATAAACGGCAGCGCCGACATCATGCTTTTGGACAGATAGTCCACCACGGCCATGGCGTTTGATGAAACCGTCGTTGCAAACGTGGTGTTGGAAACTTGTGACATGGAACGCCTTTCCCAATGTGACATGCGGGCTGCCCCTTTGTCACATCGTGCGGTACTGACCGATTGCGCGGTACTTTTCGTAGCGGAGGTTTGTGAGGGTCGCCTCGTCGAGCTGCCCAAGCGTATCGAAGGCATCAAATGCCGAGGACATGACGGCACCGGCGATCTCCTCATGCGACAGGCCCCTATCGTCAACAATGCCGTCGATGATGCCGAGCGCCAACAGATCGGGAGCCGTGAGCTTCAGCGCCTCGGCGGCCTCATTCGCGCGGTCGGTATCCTTCCACAGGATCGACGCACAGGCCTCGGGGCTCACGACCGAATAGGCCGAGCTCGAGAGCATCAGGATGCGGTCGGCCACGGATAGCGCCAGCGCGCCACCAGAGCCGCCCTCGCCTGTCACCACCGAGACAATCGGCGTCTTAAGGCCGCTCATCTCCATGAGATTCTGGGCAATCGCCTCGCCCTGGCCGCGCTCCTCGGCACCGATGCCGCAAAACGCACCCGAAGTATCGACCAGGCACAGAACCGGTCGACCAAACTTTTCGGCCTGGCGCATAAGGCGACGCGCTTTGCGGTAGCCCTCGGGATGTGCCATGCCAAAGTTGCGACGCATGCGCTCTTTGGTCGTGGTGCCGCGCTCGATGGCGATGACCGTTACGGGGCGCCCGTCTTTCCAGCCAATGCCAGCCACCACAGCGGCGTCGTCGCCAAAGTAGCGGTCGCCGTGCAGCTCCACAAATCCATCCAGGCCCAGCGAGATCATCTCGCCTGCCGTGGCGCGATCTGCCGAGCGGGTCTGTTTGACAATCTCGAGCGCGGTTTTTGGTGGCGCCGAGCGCTTAAACAAGTGTCCCAGCTTTTTGCCGCGGCGACCCGTATGCACGATTTCATGCGGTGCCCCCAGGCCGGGCGCGTGCCCTTCGTGCAGCGCCAGCAGCTCGCCTACCGTGAGCGCAATCTCGCCACGCGGAACAACGGCATCGCAAAAGCCGTGCTCCATTAAAAACTCGGAGCGCTGGAATCCCTTGGGCAGTCGCTTGTGCATGTTCTGCTCGATCACGCGCGGGCCGGCAAATGCCGTCAGGGCATCGGGCTCGGCCAGGATAATGTCACCCTCCATGGCAAAGCTCGCGGTTACACCTCCGGTCGTGGGGTCGGTGAGCACCGTGATATACAGGCCGCCCGCCTCGCTGTGGCGCCTAACCGCCGCAGAAATCTTGGCCATCTGCATAAGCGAGGTCACGCCCTCTTGCATGCGCGCACCGCCCGAAACGGTAAAGCCGACAACTGGCAATCCCAGCTCGGTCGCACGCTCAAATGCGCGACAGATCTTCTCGCCCACCACGGAGCCCATCGAGCCCATCATAAAGCTAGCGTCCATAAAGAAGAGCGCGGTATCGCAACCGCAGATTTTGCCCCTGCCGCACACAACGGCATCGCGCTCGCCCGAACGCTCGCTCACGCTCTTGAGCTTATCGGCATAGCCGGGAAACGAGAGGAAGTCCTCCGACGCCAGATTGGCATCCCATTCCTCAAACGTGCCCTCGTCGACCGTCATGCGCATGCGCGCGCGACCGCTCACGCGAAAGTGTTTGCCGCAACGGGGGCAGACCTCGAGGTTGTCGTGTAGGCGTGCCTCATCGATCACGCGGCGGCACTCCGGGCACTTGATAAACACGTGGCGCGCGGGAAACTCGGCGCACGACTCGGTCATCGGTCCCTCGAGGACGTTGACCGTCTTCGCTTTTCTATTCATCAGCATAGAGATGCCCCATCAAATCGGTGTGATACATGCCCGACAAGAACTCGTCGTTTGCCAGCACGTCGAGCTGAAGCTCGCTGTTTTCGCTCACGCCCTCAATCACGAGCTCGCCCAGGGCCGAGCGCATCTTGCGAATGGCGCCGTCACGCGTGGGCGCACACACGATGAGCTTGCCAAGCATGGAGTCGTAGTACGGCGGAACTTTCGCACCGGTAAACATGGCGGAATCCCAGCGCACGCGCGGACCACCCGGCACACGCAACGCGGTGACCGTTCCGCATGACGGCAGAAAGTCCGGCGTTTCGGCATTGATGCGGCACTCCATGGCGTGGTTGCGGACCGGCATGTCCTCCTGCTCAAAGGGCAGAGGCTGGCCGGCTGCCACGCGCAGCTGCCACTTGACCAAGTCGGTATCGGTCACAAACTCCGTAACCGGATGCTCCACCTGCAAGCGCGTGTTCATTTCCATAAAGTAGAAATTGCCGTCGTCCGAATACAGGAACTCGATGGTACCGGCTCCTTCGTAGCCGACGGCACGAGCCAGGTCACGCGCTGCCTTGTGCATGCGAGCACGAATGTCGTCGTGTCCATCGAGGCACGGCGCGGGGCTCTCCTCGATCAGCTTTTGGTTGCGCCGCTGCACCGAGCACTCGCGCTCGCCGAGCGAAAACACATGGCCCTGCTTATCGGCCATAATCTGCACCTCGACGTGGTGCGCCGGCGCGACAAACTTCTCCATGTAGCACTCGCCGTCGCCAAAAACGGCCTCACCCTCGGCGCGTGCTTCAATAAAGGCCTTTGCCGCATCTTCCACGCGCTCGACCTTACGAATACCGCGACCGCCGCCGCCCGCACGCGCCTTAATAAGCACGGGGCAGCCAATGCGCTCAGCCTCGGCCGTTGCCTCCTCGGGACTTTTGAGCAAATCGCAGCCCGGCACGATGGGCACGCCCGCCGCGGCAGCCGTTCGACGTGCGGCGTCCTTGTCGCCCATGCTGTCGATCACCTTGGCCGAAGGACCGACAAACGCCAGGCCATACTTGTCGCAGTCGCGCACGAAGCTCGCCTTCTCGGAAAAGAAGCCATAGCCGGGATGAATTGCCTTAGCTCCCGACTTTACGGCACAGGTGAGCACGGCATCGTCGTTGAGGTAGCTCTCGGCAAGACGCGGGCCACCGATGCAATACGCCTCGTCGGCAAGCTGCACGTGCAGCGCGTCCACATCGGCCGTGGAGTAGACGGCGACGGTCTTGATGCCCATATCGCGGCACGCGCGGATAACACGGACCGCGACCTCGCCGCGGTTGGCGATGAGCACTTTGTCGAACATGAAGCCTTCCTTAACTTTCGTGCATGAGTGCAAAAGACATATCGGCGCGACAGCAAACCTCACCGTTGACGCTCGCAGTACCCGTCGCAAAGCGGAACGGCCCGCGCGCACGCGTGATGGAGCACACCAGATCCACCGTGTCGCCCGGGCGCACCGGACGCTTAAAGCGCACCTTGTCCAGACTCGTGTAGAACGGTGTCGCACCGCGAGCTTCCTCATCGCCCATCAGCAGCACGCAGCAGTTCTGGGCGAGCATCTCGCACTGAATCACGCCGGGGACGACCGGGTTTCCCGGAAAATGCCCCTGCAAAAAGTACTCGTCGCCCGTAATCGTGATCTTGCCGTGGGCCTCATCGCCCACCAGCTCGGCTTCGTCGAGCAAAAGCATCGGCTCGCGATGCGGCAACAGTTTCTTGAGCTCTTCTTTGTTCATGGACATCACCTATCCGATCCTCATGAGGCAGCTGCCAAACTCCACGAGGTCGCCGTCGGCCACGCAGATCTCGAGCACCTCGCCGTCTGCCTCGGCCGTCACCTCGTTGAGAACCTTCATGGCCTCGATGATGCAGAGGGTCTCGCCGGCCTTGACCTTAGAGCCCACGTGCACAAACGGCTCGTCGCCCGGCGCCGGGGCAGCATAGAAAACGCCGACCATGGGAGCGGTCACCTCGGTGCCCTTGGGCTCCGGTGCGGCGGCAGGTGTCTGCGCGGCGGGCTCCGGTGCGGCGGCAGGCATGGCGACAGGAGCCACCGCCGGAGCAGTTACGGCACCCGGCATAGGCATGGGCACGGCAACCGGCTGCGCGGCGCTCGCGCGCTCGAGTTCGACCGCGGTGCCATCGGGCTCCTCCACACGCACGCGCGTGAGGCCGCGGTCCTCCATAACATCGGCTATCTCGGCAAGTCTTTTGGAATCCATGCTCTAGCTCCTCGTATATCTACGCAGCGCGATGGCGGCGTTGTGTCCGCCAAAGCCCAGGTTGGTCGAAAGCGCCCAGGTAAGGTCGGCGCGAACCGCGCGATTGGGCGTGTAGTCAAGATCGCAGGCGGGATCGGGCGTGTGGTAGTTAATGGTCGGCGGCACCACGCCCTGCTCGAGCGCCATGGCGCAGGCCATGACCTCGATGGCGCCCGTAGCACCGATCATGTGGCCGGTCATCGACTTAGTCGACGAGACGTGCGCGGCGCGCGCCGCGTCCTCGCCGAGCGCACGCTTAATGCCCGCCGTCTCGGACGAATCGTTGAGCTTGGTCGATGTGCCGTGGGCATTGATGTAGAGACCCTCGGAAGGCTTGACGTCGCCCTCGGTTACCGCCAGCGATATCGCGCGGGCAATGCCGGCAGCCTCGGGATCAGGACTCGTGATGTGATAGGCATCATCGGTGTTGCCGTAGCCCACGACCTCGGCATAAATGTGCGCACCGCGCGCCTGCGCATGCTCCATGCTCTCGAGAACCAGCACGCAGGCGCCCTCGCCCATCACAAAGCCGTCGCGGTCTGCATCGAACGGGCGGCAAGCCGTCGACGGGTCAGGATTAGTGGTGAGAGCACGGCAGGATGTAAAGCCCGCAACGGCATCGGGGATGATTGCGGCCTCGGCACCGCCGGCGAGAATCGCATCGGCATAGCCATGCTTGATGGCGCGGAACGCCTCGCCCACGGCATGGGCCGAGGTCGCGCAGGCGGTCACCACGGGCAAGGTCGGGCCCTTTGCCTTATGGCGGATTGCGATATTGCCCGAAGCCATATTGGGGATCATCATCGCGATCATATAGGGCGATGCACGGCGAGGCCCTCGATCGGCAATCGTGTGAACGTTGTCGACGAGTGTCTGCATGCCGCCCACGCCTGAACCCACGTAGACGCCCAGGCGCTCGCGATCGATGGCGCCCTCAACATCGAGGCCCGCATCGTGCATGGCCTCGTCCGACGCCGCCATCGCAAACTGAACACAGGGGTCCAGGTGCTTGGCGTCACGCTTGCCAAAGTACTCGTTACCGTCAAAACCCTTGACCTCGGCCGCCACCTTAACGGCAAACGCATCGGTATCGAAGTGCGTGATCGGGCCGATGCCGCACGTGCCGGCGCACATGGCCGCCCAGGTGGCAAGCGCCGTGTTGCCGAGCGGCGATACGGCGCCGATGCCGGTGATTGCAACTCTCTGTTCCATCATGGTCTCCTCATCCAAGCCGTTGTTCGGCCCTGGTTTCTACATCGCCATTCCGCCGTCAACGCGTACGACCTCACCCGTAATGTAGGCAGCCGCATCGCTCGCTAAAAAGCGCACCACGCCGGCCACTTCCTCGGGGCGCGCCATGCGCCTCAGGGGAATCTGCTCCTCGCACGCCGCGCGCACCTTCTCCGAGAGCTTTGCCGTCATATCCGTCTCGACAAACCCGGGTGCGACCGCGTTCACTCGTACGCCGCGGGGCGCAAGCTCGCGCGCCACCGCCTTGGTCAGGCCGATAACGCCCGCCTTGGAGGCAGCATAGTTGGCCTGCCCGGCATTGCCCATCAGGCCCACAACCGAGCTCATGTTGACGACGCAACCGCCGCGCTGGCGCATAAAGGTCTTGGTGAGCGCGCGCGTCGTATTGAACGTGCCCTTGAGATTGACATCGAGCACGCGGTCGAAGGCATCGTCGCCCATACGCATGAGCAGGCCGTCGCGCGTGATGCCGGCGTTGTTGACGAGCACCCAAATGGAGCCAAAGTCATTGAGAACCGTCTCCACGCATGTGTTGACGGCATCGGGGTCGGCCACGTCACATTGATATGCGCGCGCCGTGGCGCCTGACGCCTCGCAGGCTTCACACGTCTCGCGCGCCGCGTCGACGCTACCGGCATAAACGACGGCGATATCGTAGCCATCCTCCGCCAGGCCCACGGCACAAGCGCGACCGATGCCGCGCGAGCCGCCCGTGATCAGCGCCACACGACGTGAATCGTCGCGCTCGAGCGCGCCGTTGTTCAAATTGCCCATGTCATTCCTTTCGGGTTATAGCCCTGTGGGCTATGCGAGCTCGTCGGCAATAGCTGCGACCTGTTCGGCCGTTTCGCACGAATACACGTGAACGTCGCTCAGCGTACGCTTGACCAGGCCCGACAGCGTTTTGCCAGGGCCGACCTCAATAAACGTGTCGATGCCCTGATCCTGCAGAGCATGCAGCGTGTCGACCCAGCGCACGGCATGGCTCACCTGGTTGGCCAGCACGTCCGATACTGCTCGCGGGTCCGCCGGATAGGGCGCCGCCGTCATGTTTGCCATGACCGGAATCAGCAGCGGAGACGGCGCGTGGCCGGCTTGGATATACGTTGCCAGCCCCTCAGTCGCCTCGGCCATATAGGGGCTATGGAATGCACCCGACACCGCGACCTTCATGGCGCGGCCGCCAGCCTCTTTTACCAGGACGTCGAGGGTCTGCAACTCATCGGGCGCTCCGGCCACAACCGTCTGCTGCGGGCTGTTGTAGTTGACCGGCCAGCAGTCCTCGCCGGCCTGTTTTGCCAGGTCCTCGACTTGCGCCGCATCGAGCTTGATGACGGCGCGCATGCCGCCCGGATGGCGCTCGGCAGCCGCGGCCATCAATGCCGCGCGCTCACACACGAGCTCAAAACCCGCTCGCGTATCGAATGCCCCCGCAAAGGTGAGCGCGGCGACCTCGCCCAGCGAAAATCCCGCACAGGCGGCAGGCGCCACGCCGCGCTCACGCAGGGCGACAGCCGCTGCCAGGTCATGAACGAACACGCACGGCTGCGTGTTCTCGGTCTGCGAGAGCTCCTCCTTGGAGGCGTTCCGGCACTGCTCGCTGGTTCCCGGACGCACCTCGTCGGCAATGGCGAACACCTCGGCAGCCGCCGGCGATGCCTCGATCAGGTCGACGCCCATCGCGGGGTGTTGGGCACCCTGGCCGGCGAACAAAAACGCTACGCTACCCATGTGGACGCACCCTTCAGAACGCGCTCGGCACCATCGACCAGGTCGTCAACGATTTCACGTGCGCTTTGGCGCTCGTTGACCATACCGGCAACCTGTCCGCACAAAAACGAACCCTCTTCGTAATTACCGTCCTTTGCGGCTTTACGAAGCGCGCCCGTGCCCATGGCCCCGAGCTCCTCGGGGCTTGCGCCCGCCGCCTCGTTCTTGGCATACGCGTTGGTGAAGGGGCTCTTAAGCGCACGCACCGGATGCCCCGTCGAACGGCCAGTCGCGCGCGTCGAGGTGTCTCCTGCCTTGAGCACCAGCTCTTTGTACTGTTCGGATACGGTGCACTCGTTTGCGACCAGAAAGCGTGTTCCCACCTGGACGCCAGCGGCGCCAAGCATAAAGGCCGCTGCCACGCCGCGACCATCGGCGATACCGCCAGCTGCCACAACGGGGACATCGACCGCGTCGACAACCTGCGGAACGAGCGCCATCGTCGATGTCTCGCCAATATGTCCACCCGATTCGGTGCCTTCGGCAACCACGGCGGTGGCCCCGCGACGCGCCACGAGACGCGCCAGTGCCACCGAGGCAACGACCGGGATGACCTTGACGCCGGCGTCGTTCCATGCCTTCATGTACTTGGTGGGATTGCCGGCACCCGTCACGACGACCGGCACCTGCTCGTCAATCACAACCTGCGCGACCTGGTCGGCAAACGGGCTCATAAGCATGACGTTCACACCAAAGGGCTTATCCGTCTTGGTGCGCAGCTCGTGAATCTGATCGCGCAGCCAGTTGGCGTCGGCATTCATGGCCGCGATGATTCCCAACCCGCCGGCCTCGGACACGGCCGATGCCAGCGAGGCATCGGCAATCCAGGCCATGCCGCCCTGGAACACGGGCTTTTCGATGCCGAGCAGCTCGCAGAGAGGAGTCTTGAGCATCTCTACTTCTCCAATGCCGCCTCGACCGTATCGGCGAACTCGCCGACCGTCTTGGGGTTCTCCTCGGTATCGAGCTCAATGCCAAACTCGTCCTCGACGGCGACGAGGATCTCGACGGTGCCCAGGCTGTCGAGGCCAATCTCCTCGAGCGTGGACTCGGGCTTCATCTCGACGTCGTCAAGGCCAGCGGTCTCGCGGATAACGTCGCAAACGCGCTCGAAGGTCTTCTGATCTGCCACGGTAGTTCTCCTCTGTTTGTGCCCTAGGGGCGTTTTTATTTCCTATGTGCGACTACTTCCAGCGAAGTAGATAGCCACCTATATCCAGACCGGCGCCAAATCCAACGAGGGCGATGGTGTCGCCCGCAGTCAGTGCGTCGGTACGTGCCAGCCGGTCAAGCGCAAAGGGAATGCAGGCGCTCGAAATGTTGCCGGTCTCGCGCAGCGTTCGGACCACGCGCTCGTCTGGCACGCTGAGACGCTTGACCGCCTGACTCAGGATTCGTTCGTTAGCCTGATGGAATACAAAATGATCGATGTCTTCGACCGAAATGCCCGCATCGCTCGCAAGCTTATGGACCGTGTCGCAGATGGCGTTGACGCCGAACTTGAACACGCGGCGGCCATTCATGGACAGCACGCTCTCACTATCAGCGGAGTCCTTAAACGGCGAGCTGCCGATCAGACCGGGAACGCGCAACGTCTCGACGTCGGGCGCCGTCGAAAGCTCGACGGCAAGGGGGCTGTCTCCCCCAGCTTCTATCACTGCAGCACCCGCGCCGTCACCAAAGAGCACGCACGTGGCGCGATCTGTCCAGTCAAGCGCGCGCGTCATCTGCTCGGCAGCAACGACAAGCACATGCCTGGCTCGTCCTCGGGCGATATAGCCCTCGGCGACATCGAGCGCAAATACGAAGCCGGCGCAGGCCGCCGAGACATCGAAGGCAGGGCACGTCGCGCCCAGACGCACGGCAACGGCACATGCCTCGGCGGGAACGAGATGATCACCCGTCGTCGTCGAGCAGACGATCAGATCCAGCTGGCTCGCGTCGATTCCGGACACCTGGAGTGCCCGCTCGCTCGCCGCTACGGCAAGGTCGTCAAGTGACTCGGTGGAGCAGACGTGGCGGCTCTTGATACCTGTGCGGGTAAAAATCCACTCATCCGAGGTATCGAGGAACTCAGACAGCTCGTCATTGGAAACACTGCGCTTAGGAAGCGCCGAGCCTGTTCCAAGAATCGTGAAACCCATCACTAACCTCCTTTGAGTTGTTGACGTGTTTACATCGACCAAGAGAGGATAACGCATTTCAGTCGTTGTTGACGTGTTAACATTAAATTGTTCAAATGCGACAAAGGCTTCACATTGTGTCTATCTCTCGACACCATTACGCGATTGCCTTATTACCTTAGGAGGTAGCAGCTGTTATGGATTCTCGTTTAACGGTGGTCGACGTAACCGGATCGACCAACGATGACCTGCTCGAAGCAGGAAAACAGGGAGCGCCGCACGGCACAGGACTTGCCGCCCGGGCTCAGACAGCAGGACGCGGCCGGCGCGGCCACAAGTGGGATTCAACCGCCGGCAACCTATTGCTTTCGATTGTTCTGCGCCCATGCGTTAATCCTGCAAAGTACTCTGGTCTTGCCGCCGTCAGCGGCCTAGCGGTGCTCGAGGCGCTCGAAATGCAGGGCCTTGCAAACGAGATTGACCTGAAATGGCCCAACGATCTGGTCGCGCGAGGGCGCAAGCTCGGCGGCATTCTGGTCGAGGCCGCACGCGATAACGAAGGCAAACCTTTCGCCGTCTGCGGCATTGGCGTCAATGTGAACTATGTGCCCTCGGAGGTTCCCGATGGCGGCCTGCCGGCAATCGGTCTCTCGGATCTCAACGAGAACGTTCCCACCGTCGATGTGTTACTCAAGGAGGCCTATCACACCGTCGTAAACGCTGTCAACGCGTGGGCAGAGCGTCTCAACGCCATGGAAGAAGACGCCGGACCACTCGCGCCCGTCCACGATGATTATGTAGCTCACCTCAATTGGATTGGGGAAACCGTTATCGCCCGCTCCCCTGCTGGAGATGAGCTGGCACGTGGAATTTTTAGAACAGTTGATGATTATGGTCGAGCGTGCATCGAGACGGAAGGCGACTTACGATCCTTCCATTTTGAGGAGGCATCGCTGCGCCCTTTGAGCGAATAGGGCGCTGCAGCCACCTACTCGGCAGCAATACCCGGCAGTCCAAACCATCATTCAAAACAAAAGAGCCCCGCTACCGTAATGGTAGCGGGGCTCTGTAAGCTATGAGCGATATCGCTTAGAGCTTGATGTCGATGTCGACGCCAGCGGGAAGGTCGAGACGCATGAGCGAATCAACGGTGCCCGAGGTGGGGTCGAGGATGTCGATGAGGCGCTTGTGGGTGCGCATCTCGAACTGCTCACGGGAGTCCTTGTTCACGTGCGGCGAGCGGATAACCGTGTACAGGTTGCGCTCGGTGGGCAGGGGGACAGGACCGGAAACGCGAGCGCCGGTCTTCTGAGCGGTCTCAACGATGAGCTTCGCGGACTGATCGACGACCTCGTGATCATAGCCCTTGAGGCGAATGCGGATCTTCTGGGTAGCCAACTTAAACCTCCAAAGAGTGCGAGAAATGTTCTCGCGGATTACGTAACAGGGAGCTCGAACTTAGGCGTTCTTGCTCATGACCTCGTCCACGATGGACTTGGGCGCCGGCTCATAAGAGTCGAACTGCATCGTGTAGGATGCACGGCCCTGGGTCTGGGAGCGAAGGTCGGTAGCGTAACCGAACATCTCGCCCAGCGGCACCTTGGCACGGATGAGCTTGCTGTTCTTGCGATCCTCCATGCCCTCGATCTTGCCGCGGCGACCGGAGAGGTTGCCCATAACGTCGCCCATGTACTGCTCGGGGGTCTCGACCTCGACAGCCATGATCGGCTCGAGCAGCTGCGGATCGGACTTCTTGAGGGCGTCCTTGATAGCCATGGAACCGGCGATCTTGAAGGCGGCCTCAGAGGAGTCGACCTCGTGGTAAGAACCGTCGAACAGGGTGACCTTAACGTCGAGGACCGGGAAGCCGGCGATAACACCGGTGTTCAGGGCCTCCTGGATGCCCTTGTCGATGGACGGGATGTACTCCTTGGGCACGACGCCGCCGACGATAGCGTTGACGAACTCGTAGCCGAAGCCCTCCTCCATCTTCTCGAGCTTAATGACGGCGTGGCCGTACTGACCGCGACCACCGGACTGACGGACGAACTTGCCCTCAGCCTTCTCGACGTCGTGACCAGCGGTCTCGCGGTAGGCAACCTGGGGCTTACCGACGTTAGCGTCAACCTTGAACTCGCGGAGCAGACGGTCGACGATGATCTCGAGGTGCAGCTCGCCCATGCCGGCAATGATGGTCTGGCCGGTCTCGTGGTTGGTGGACACCTGGAAGGTCGGGTCCTCCTCGGCGAGCTTGGTCAGAGCCAGGGACATCTTGTCCTGCTCGGCCTTGGTCTTGGGCTCGATGGCAACGTCGATAACGGGCTTGGCGAACTCGATCTTCTCAAGGACGATCTCCTTGCCCTCGGCGCACAGGGTGTCACCGGTGGTGGAGTTCTTGAAGCCGACGCAAGCGACGATGTCGCCGGCAGCGGCGTCGTCACGGTCGATACGCTCGGCGGCGTTCATCTCGAGGATGCGGCCGAGGCGCTCACGCTGACCGTTGGAAGCGTTGACCACGTAGGAGCCGGACTCGGCGCGACCGGAGTAAACGCGGACGTAGGTGAGCTTACCGACGAACGGGTCGGTCATGATCTTGAAGACCAGGCCGGAGAAGGGCTCGTCGAAGGAAGGATGACGCTGGATCTCCTCGCCGGTGTCCGGATCGGTACCGGTGACGGCCTCGACGTCGAGCGGGCTGGGCAGGTAGTCGACGACAGCGTCGAGCAGCTCCTGAACGCCCTTGTTCTTGTAGGCGGAGCCCACGAAGACGAGGTTGAGCTCGTTGGCCAGAACGCCCTTGCGCAGAGCAGCCTTGAGCTCCTCGACGGTGAAGTCCTCCTCCATGAGGATCTTCTCCATGAGCTCGTCGTCAAAGCTGGCAGCAGCGTCGAGGAGCTCCTCGCGCTTGGTGGCAGCGATGTCGGCGAACTCAGCCGGGATCTCGTCCATCGGCTCGGGGTAGGTCATGCCCTTGTCGTCGGCCTTGAAGTCCCATGCAGTCATGGTAACCAGGTCGATGACGCCCCAGAAGTTGTCCTCGGCACCCATCGGGACCTGAGCGGCCACGGCGTTAGCGTCGAGACGATCCTTCATGGTCTCGATAGCGTTGAAGAAGTCAGCGCCCACGCGGTCATACTTGTTGATGAAGGCGATGCGGGGGACGTTGAAGGTGGAAGCCTGACGCCAAACGGTCTCAGACTGGGGCTGAACGCCGGCAACGGCGTCGAAGACGGCGACAGCGCCATCGAGGACGCGCAGGCAGCGCTCGACCTCGGCGGTGAAGTCAACGTGGCCCGGGGTGTCGATGATCTGGATGCGGTAGTCCTTACCGTCCTTGTTCCAGAAGCACGTGGTAGCAGCGGAGGTAATGGTTACGCCGCGCTCCTGCTCCTGAACCATCCAGTCCATGGTGGCAGCGCCCTCATGGACCTCACCGATCTTGTGGGTCTTACCGGTGTAGTAAAGAATACGCTCGGTCGTGGTGGTCTTACCAGCATCGATGTGAGCCATGATGCCGATGTTACGGGTATCGGAAAGCTTGTACTTAGGCTTAGCCATGTTAGTTCCTTACCTTAACTTACCAACGATAGTGAGAGAACGCGCGGTTGGCCTCGGCCATCTTGAAGACGTCCTCACGCTTCTTGACGGAAGCGCCCAGGCCGTTGGAAGCGTCGAGGATCTCGTTGGCGAGACGCTCGGCCATGGTCTTCTCCTTGCGAGCGCGGGAGAAGTTGACGATCCAGCGGATGCCCAGAGCGGTGGATCGACGGGAGTTGACCTCCATCGGGACCTGATAGGTAGCGCCACCGACACGCTTGGGCTTGACCTCGAGCGTGGGCTTGACGTTGTCCATAGCCTTCTTGAAGGTAGCGAGAGCGTCGCCACCCTCGGACTTCTCGGCAACGATCTCGAAAGCGGTGTAAACGATGCGCTCAGCGGTGGCCTTCTTGCCGTCAAGAAGGACCTTGTTGATGAGCTGAGTCACCAGGCGGTTGTTGTAAACGGCGTCAGGCTGAACCTCACGACGATTAGCTGCTGCACGACGCGGCATGTGAAATCTCCTTAAGTGTCTACCGTGCGGCGCTTAGGCGGCACACGGCGAAAGTATCAAAACGTTATCTGGCTTATTTGGCCTTGGGGCGCTTAGCACCGTACTTGGAACGGGCCTGCATACGGTTCTGGACCGGAGCAGCGTCGTAGGCGCCACGGATGACGTGATAACGGACACCAGGGAGGTCACGGACACGACCGCCGCGGACGAGCACGATGGAGTGCTCCTGCAGGTTGTGGCCCTCACCCGGGATGTAAGCAGTAACTTCGATGCCGTTGACAAGGCGAACACGGGCAACCTTACGAAGAGCCGAGTTCGGCTTCTTGGGGCTCGTGGTGAAGACGCGGGTGCACACGCCGCGCTTCTGGGAGTTGTGCTGCAGAGCAGCGTTCTTGGACTTCTTGGGCACGGAACGACGGCCCTGGCGAACCAGCTGGTTAATAGTAGGCAAAGCGTACTCCTTCTCGAATGATTCCAGCTTTCTGTAAAGTGCAACGGCTTGAATCGAGGGGTCAGCATCCCCCTACGAAACACGCAGTTCGATAGGATACGTGCCGTTAGCTGTGTCGTCAACAGACCACGCCGCCGGGCGTATCCCAAAATTGGCACATTTCCGCAAAGCCTACACAAAAGGAATCCCCTCCTGTGCGCGGTAGCTGATTCCCGGGCCGGGCGGCACAGGGGTTAAGTTTGCTGCTCTACAGTCCTGGCTCGCACGGAGGCCACATTAAGTGGCCTCCGGCTCGTGCGGAACTCGCGACAAACTTAACCCCTGTGCCGCCCGGCCCGGGAATCCGGCGTGCTCGTTGGGGCAACGTTTCTCACCAAAAAAAGACCCGCTTCCCTGTTGGGAAACGGGTCTTTGGAAGGGCGGTTAACGTACTAGGAAATTACTCCTCGTCGTTGTCCTTGGCCTCTTCGGCGTCGTCGGTGTCCACGAGCTGGTTGAGCAGCTCGTCGAGGGACGCCATGTCCTCGTTGATGGCACCGTTGGCGGGAGCCTTCTTGTCGTCGATCGGGGCGCCCAGGAGCTCCTCGTCGGCGTCGGCGTGATGCGTCGGAGCGGAGGTACCCAGCAGGATATCGTCCGGACCGTCAGGGCTAAAGACCATCTGCAGCAGCTGCGAGAGGTCTTCCTCGTCGGCAACGTCGTCGTTGTTCTCGAGGATGTAGAGCAGGTCGTGGGCCTCCAGGCCGTCACGGAGCTCCTCGATCGCCTTGGCACCGATGCCATCGATGCGCAGCAGATCTTCCTCGGACTTGCCAACCAGGTCGCCGACCGTCTCGATGCCGACCTCGCTGAACTTGTTGGTCCAGCGCTGCGACACGCCCAAGTCGTCGAACAGGTACAGGCGAGCCTTCTCGGCGGAGATGGTGTGGCCGTCAGCACCACCGAACTCGTCGTAGCCGGCCCAGTCGAGCTGCTGCGGGAGCTGCTCGTCCAGGTCCTTGAGCTCAACCGGAGCCCACTCGGGCAGCGACTTGGCGTTGGGCGAAGCCGGGCCGTCGATGTCGACATAGCCGTCGGCCGTGCGATACGTCAGCTTGGCGTTGGCGTACGGCTTAAGGCCGGTACCAGCCGGGATCTTCTTACCGACGATGACGTTGGACTTAAGGTCGAGCAGGTGATCGACCTTGCCCTCAATGGCAGCCTCGGTAAGGACGCCAGCGGTACGGATGAACGAAGCGCTCGACAGCCAGGAGTCGATGTTGGACGCGACCTTGAGCGTACCCAGGATGACGGGCTCGGCCACAGGAGCCTGACCGCCCAGACGGGCAACGCGCTCGACCTCGTCGGCGAACTCGTAGCGATCGACGTACTGACCAAGCAGGTACTTGGAGTCGCCGGGGTTGGTGATCTGAACGCGACGCAGCATCTGACGTGCGAGCACCTCAATGTGCTTGTCGTTCAGGTCGACGCCCTGGCTGGTGTAGACGTCCTTGACGCTCTCGACGAAGGTGTGCATCGTCGACTCGATGTCGGTCAGCTTGCGCAGGTTGCGGAAGTTGACGAAGCCCTTGGTGATCTGGTCGCCGGCGCGAACCTCGCAGCCGTCCTCGATCTCGGGCATAAAGCGCACCGATGCGGGGACACGACGCTCGTCGAGGACACGGGTGTGATCCTCGGAGTCGGTGAGCGTCAGCACGTACTCGGACTTCTCGGGCTTAATCGAGAGGTGGCCGGAGTACGGAGCCAGCTCGGCCTCGCGACCCAGGATCTTCTCGTTGACGTTGCCGACGATATCGAACATACGGCTGACCGTAGGCAGACCCTGCGTAATATCGTCGACGCCAGCGACGCCACCGGAGTGAATGGTACGCATCGTAAGCTGCGTACCAGGCTCGCCGATGGACTGGGCGGCAATAATGCCGACGGCAGTACCGATGGCGACCGGACGACGGGTGGAAAGATCCCAGCCGTAGCACTTCTGGCACACGCCGTACTTGGAGCGGCAGGTGAGCAGCGCGCGAAGCTTGACCTTCTTAAGGCCGGCATCGACCATCTTCTGGATGTCGGCGACCTTCTCGATGTAGCCGTCCTGCTCAAAGAGCACGGTGCCATCGGGGGCCACGACGTCCTCAATGAAGCAACGGCCGACGAGGTCGGTGTTGAGGTCGGTGGTGCCGGGGATGATGAGGTTGTAGGTAACGCCCTCATGCGTACCGCAGTCCTCCTCACGGACGATGACGTCCTGGGCCACGTCGACCAGACGACGGGTCAGGTAACCAGAGTCCGAGGTGTGGGATGCGGTATCGACCAGGCCCTTACGGGCACCGTAGGTCGAAATGAAGTACTCGAGCGGCAGCAGGCCCTCGCGGAAGTTCGCCTTAATGGGAAGGTCGATCGTCTCGCCGGACATGTCTGCCATCAGGCCACGCATGCCGCCGAGCTGACGCAGCTGGGTCTTAGAACCACGGGCGCCGGAGTCGGCCATCATGTACAGCGGGTTCTCCTCGTCGAACATGTCGAGCATGAGCGCTGCAACCTTATCGGTACAAGCGGTCCACTCGTTAACGACTTCGATGTGGCGCTCCGTCTCGTTGATGAAGCCCTCCTCGAAGTACTCGTTGATCTGGTCGACGTTGGCCTGGGCGCGATCGAGCAGCTCCTGCTTCTCGGCAGGGATGAGAGCGTCCCACACCGAGATGGTAAGGCCGGCGCGGGTAGCGTAGTGGAAGCCGGAGTACTTGATGGCGTCGAGGATCGGGCCGACCTTGGCCTCGGGGTAACGATCGCAGCAGTCGGCAACCAGCTTGGCCACATCGCCCTTGACCATCTTGTAGTTCATGAACTCGTAGTCTTCGGGCAGGCACTGGCGGTTGAAGATGATGCGGCCGATAGAGGTCTCGAAGCGCGCGGTCTTGTTGCCGGTGACGTCGTAGTCGACGAACTCGTTCTTGCCGTTCTTGACGCGGAAGATACGGGTGCCGTCCTCGTTGATGACGTTGGCGCTCTCGGCGGACACGCGGACCTGAATCTTGGCCTGCATGTCGACCTCGGAGCGGCAGTCATAGGCGTGCAGCGCGTCGTCGAAGCTGGCGAACACGTGGTTCTCGCCGGGCAGGCCGTCGCGGACCTGGGTGAGGTAGTACACACCGATAATCATGTCCTGCGAGGGGATGTTGACCGGCTTGCCGGATGCCGGCGAGCGCAGGTTGTTCGCAGAGAGCATGAGCACGCGAGCCTCGGCCTGAGCCTGGCTGGACAGCGGCACGTGGACAGACATCTGGTCGCCGTCGAAGTCGGCGTTGAAGGGCGAGCAGACCAGCGGGTGCAGGTGGATAGCCTTGCCCTCGACCAGCACCGGCTCAAAGGCCTGGATGGACAGACGGTGCAGGGTCGGTGCACGGTTGAGCAGCACGACGCGGCCGTCGATGACCTCTTCGAGGATATCCCACACAAAGGTGGCACCGCGGTCGATAGAGCGCTTGGCGCCCTTGATGTTCTCGACCTTGCCAAGCTCGACCAGGCGCTTCATGACGAAGGGCTTGAAGAGCTCCAGCGCCATGGTCTTGGGCAGACCGCACTGGTGCAGCAGCAGCTTGGGGTCGGTAACGATGACCGAACGGCCGGAGTAGTCGACACGCTTGCCCAGCAGGTTCTGACGGAAGCGACCCTGCTTGCCCTTGAGGGCCTCGGCGAGCGACTTGAGCGGGCGACCGCCACGGCCAGAGACCGGGCGACCACGACGGCCGTTGTCGAACAGGGCGTCCACGGACTCCTGGAGCATGCGCTTCTCGTTATTCACGATGATCGCAGGGGCGTCCAGGTCAAGCAGGCGCTTGAGTCGGTTGTTACGGTTGATCACGCGGCGGTACAGGTCGTTGAGGTCGGACGCGGCGAAGCGGCCACCGTCGAGCTGGACCATCGGGCGCAGATCGGGCGGAATGACCGGAATGACGTCCAGAATCATATTCGCGGGGCTGTTACCGCCCTTCAGGAAGGCGTCAACGACCTCGAGGCGCTTAACGGCCTTCTCGCGCTTCTGCTTCTGGGAGTCCTCGTCGGCGATGATGGCCTTGAGCTTCTCGGCCTCGGAGGGGAGGTCGATGGCAGCGAGCAGGTCGCGGACGGCCTCGGCACCCATGCCACCCTTGAAGTACATGGAGTAGTAGCGGGTCATCTCGCGGAACAGCGGCTCATCGGAAATGAGGTCGCGCTCGCTGAGCTTCATGAAGGCGTTGAAGGCGTCCGTGCGGAGCTGCTTCTCGTCCTTGCACTCTTCCTCGATGTCGACGATGCCAGAGGCGATCTCCTCGGGGGTCAGCGGCTCCTCGTCGGAGAACTCGTCGAAGTTCTCGGGGTTGCCCTGCTCCTTGAGGGACTCGATCTGGCGGGCGCACTCGGCATCGATCTCTTCCAGATCGGCGGCGAGCTCCTCGCGCAGGTCGTCAGCGTCGGCCTCGCGAGCCTCGTAGTCGACCTCGGTGATGATGTAGCTGGCAAAGTACAGAACCTTCTCGAGGTCCTTGGACTTGATGTCGAGCATACGGCTCATCGGGAAGCTCGTGGGGCTCTTGAAGTACCAGATGTGGGACACGGGAGCGGCGAGCTCGATGTGGCCCATGCGCTCGCGACGCACCTTG
>CABUKY010000007.1 GCA_902492185.1 uncultured Collinsella sp. | reverse complement strand
GACCGCCGAGGGCAGCTTTATCGTCGGCAACTGGCCGCACGGCGAGAAGTATCGCCTGGATAAGGCCTTCCAGCTCATGCACAACATGATGGTGGCCCATGCCAAGGCCGTCGTCGCCTTCCACGAGGGCGGCTTTGAGGGCGAGATCGGCATTGTCCAGAACCTAGAGCCCAAGTATCCCCTCGACCCCAACAACGCCGCCGACTGCGAGGCAGCTCGCATGGCCGACGTCATCAACAACCGCTGGGTGCTCGACGCCACCTTCCGCGGCCACTATGCAGCCGACACCATGGAGGCTGCGACCAAGCTGGCCCATATCGCCGGCGGCGAGCTCGACGTCCGCGACGAGGACATCACCGCGCTGACCGCCGCGCTCCCCTACAACGATTGCCTGGGCGTCAACACCTACAAGTGCCAGTTCCTGCGTGCCGCCGAGGGCGAAAACGACATCAACCACAATGGCACCGGCGACAAGGGCTCCTCGCGCTGGTTCCTCAAGGGCGTGGGTGAGTCATGCGTGCGCGAAGGCGTACCCACCACCGATTGGGACTGGATCATCTATCCCGAGGGCCTGTACGACCTGCTGCTGCGCATTAAGAACGATTACCCCAACTACAAGAAGATCTACATCACCGAGAACGGCATGGGCTATAAGGACGACTTCGAGGACGGCTTTATCGACGACGCCCCTCGCATCGACTATATGCGCCAGCATCTCGCGTGGATCCTCAAGGCGATCGACGGCGGCGTAAACGTCGACGGTTACTTTGTGTGGTCGCTGCAGGACCAGTTCTCCTGGACCAACGGCTATAACAAGCGCTATGGCCTGTTCTACATCGACTTTGAGACCCAGAAGCGCTATCCCAAGGCGAGCGCGTACTGGTACAAGAACGTCGCGGAGACCGGCCTGCTCATGGCCTAGTTTCCGCCGCATACCCCCCTGTCGGCCGCATGCGAACCCCTCCACGGGTTCGCATGCGGCCTTTTTGTTTTGGTTCGGCCCGTGCAGGCCGTTTGTCTCGATCTGTAACATCTAACTGGGATTTTCGGTCTTAAATGTTACAGATCGAGACAAACAGAACGCCCGAGCAGAAATATCTAAATCTGTAACACGTAGCCCACTTTCGACCGTCTACCTGTTACAGATCAAGACAATAAGATAGTCAAATCCGAACTTTCCAAGCAGTTATGAAACATGGTTCTAGTTTTCGGTATCACGAACATACTTTCGGTATCATTTAATGGTATTATGATATCGAAAGTATGTTCGTGATACCGAAAGGAGCCGCATGCGCCAGTTCGATTACACCACAGTCCCAGCGGAACTCGAAGCAACTCCAATCACCAACCTCCTCCTCTCGATACGCGAGCATAAAGGCCGACAGCTTGCTCTGAGTCAAGTCAAACCCGAACTTCTATCGTCCCTTATGGAGGAAGCTAAGATCCAAAGCACCCAATCCTCCAACGGACTTGAAGGAATTGTTACCACCCAAAAAAGACTCAAAGCAATCATGACGTATTCCGCCAAGCCAAGCTCCCGCGCAGAGGAAGAAATCGCTGGATACCGAGATGTGCTGTCGCTTATTCACGAGCAGCACGATTCCATTCCCGTAACGCCATCGGTCATTCTGCAGTTGCATCGTGACCTCATGGCGCACACGGCAATCTCGTATGGAGGCCATTGGAAAGATAGCGATAACGAAATCGTCTCCATTGACGATCAAGGTAATCGATTTGTGCGCTTTAGGCCGCCTTCGGCCCTAGCAACCCCCGGATTTATCGAAGAAGCCTGTCGGTCCCTCAACGACGCCTTATCTCGTCAAGTTTGCGACCCCCTCCTTATATCATTCCGCTTCATCTTCGATTTTGTCAGCATTCATCCCTTCAACGATGGCAATGGCAGGATGAGCCGGCTCCTTACAACGCTGCTACTCGAAAAGACTGGATACGACGTTGCGCGTTACATCAGCATCGAACGACTTATTGAAGACAACAAAGCGCTTTACTACAACGCCCTCGCTGCAAGCTCCACTGGATGGAATGAAAATCAAAACACCGAAGTACCCTTTATCCGTTTCATGCTCGGAACAACCCTGGCCGCCTACCGACAGCTCGAGCAGCGTACCTTAATTGAATCAAGCACTCGTCCCATGTCGAAGCAAGCGCGCATCGCCGTTCTATTTCAACAGAGACCCGGCGTCATTAAGAAATCCGACATCCGATCCAACTGCCCCGATATCAGCGAGGTCACCGTTAAACGAACCCTCGGTCAGCTTGTTAGTTGCAGCGCAATCGAAAAAACAGGAGCGGGTCGTTCGACGGGCTACATACTCAAAGACGTCCATGCTCTAGAACTATTCTTGCAATCCACAATACCCGATAGCGAGGCCGCAATAACAAAAGAGGCTCCAAAGGATAAGCTCCTTGAACGTATAAACCACGCCGAGGATGAAAGCAGAGAGGAGCTCTATGAAGACTACGATTCATTCTCAAGGGACATAAAGACGAAATACGGAGTCTAGTCATATCCCAGAATAGCCTCATCCTTGTTGCCCAAAATTATTTGCGCGTCATTTTAAAGCGGTACCCCTGCGCCGGCTGGGGGGCAGAAGTATCGTCTGCCGATCCTGCTGGAGTCGGCAATCAGATAGCGCGTATCGGCCTTGCTAAAGGCGAGCTGCTGGATGCGGCCCTCGTCCATGTTGGACGTAGATACGTCGCCATCCAGAATGCCGTTGGCACCGATAAACGCCGCGTCGATGCCCAGCGCACGCAGGGTATCCTCGGCCGTGGGTCCCACAAAGGCGGCGGTGCGGCGACGGTACATGCCGCCTACCAGGCACAGGTCACAGTCCTCGCGCGCCTCGAGCAGGTTAAACACCGAGAGCGAATTGGTCACATAGATGGAAGGCAGTTTGTCGGTGACTCGGAGAGCGCCAATGCGATCTCGCGACGGTTGCGCTCATTGTCTCAATTAGACACTCAACGAAATACGGCCCCACAGCTCAATAAGCTGCGGGGCCGTACTATACACCGACGAATCAACGACGGAGTGCATCCACTATTTAGCCAGCTCCTGAACGATCCAGTCAATTGCGCCTTCGGGATCGTTGGTAAGGTCGATATACTCCTTACCCCTTGTGGTGAGCAGTTTAATTCCAAGGCGATCGGTATCGGCCTTCATAGCGTCATAGTACATGCGTGCCTGGGGCGCCAGAACAATCACGTTGTACTGATCCATCGTCTCATAGTGGCTTCCGTACGCACCGGACTGAGAAACCAGATCGATACCCTTAGCAGCGGCACCTTCGCGAAGAGCATTTGCCAAGAGAGTCGAAGTGCCGGCACCCTGGCAAAGCACAAGCACGCGGATCTGCTCCGCCTTGTCCTTTACCGCCTCGAGAGCTTTTGCGACATTTTCCTGTGCGGCAATAGCATCTGCATCCGAGTTTCCTGCAGTCTCCTTTGCAGACTCTTCCAAACAAAGCTGATGGTCGTATGCCTTACAGAACGGATAGTAAATTACAAAGTCAACGACCAGCAGCACTGCAATCAATACGAGAGAACGTACATCAAGGCCTGTGGTGAGGAATGCACCGATTGGGCCGGGAAGCGCCCACGGCATGGTATACATGGGGGCGTTCATTCCAATGACGTCAATGAAAAACTTACCGATTAAAGCGTTGACCATAGGAGCCGCTAGGAAGGGCACGAACATATAGGGATTGAGAACAATCGGCATACCGAAGAGAACGGGCTCGTTAACTCCAAAAATCACCGGGATAATCGATGCCTTGCCCATGGCTTTAAGCTGCTTGGAACGCATAAACATGATCAGGATAATAGGAACGATGAACGTGCAGCCAGAACCGCCCAGACCGCCGATGAAGTTTGTAAAGTCCAGCGCGAGAGCAATTGACGGGTGTCCACCTGCCTGGAAAACCGCAAGATTGGTAACGGTATTGTCGTAGAGCGCAGCATTGATCGGAGTCATGACAACCGAGGCACCGTGAATGCCCATAAATTGGAAAAGTGCGACCGCGCCCTCGATAAGCGCCATGCCAGGATAGGTGTCGACCGCGGAGAACAGCGGCGAGATAAGAGCGGATACCAAATTGGCGAACGGCACAGCAAGCAGCTTACGGCTCGCGAGATCGATAAAAGCGCACGCAAGGATCGAAAACCCAAACGCAAAGATATCGCGAAAACTCTGCGCAATAGAGCCAGGGACCTCTTTGGGGAGCTTGATCGTCACATTATGGCTAATGCACACCTTATAGATGTTAACGGTCAAGAATGCGGATACGAACGCGGCGATAAAACCCTTGGTTCCCATATAGCCGGTTTCAAAAACAGATGTATCTGCTCCGCCAATCGAAACAACATCGTTCGTCACCGATAGCAAGAACATGCCGCACATGGCACAAACCATGCACGAGGTGGGGTTGAGAGATTTGCCCGAAGGCATGCGGCGGTTCATCGACTTGGCAAGTGAGCTCGCCGTGGTGCCGGCCACCATAATGCCAAGAAGTCCCATGGTATATGCATAGATTTTATTAAAGAAATCCAGCACCTCAGACGGAAGCGCGATGCCTACATAGGCAGGGAGCGTCGAAAGAAGAAGGAACAGGCTCGAGAACAGCACAATTGGCATATTCGAGAGAAAGCCATCCTTAATCGCCACCAGATAAATGTTCCTTGAGATTTTGTCGAAGAGGGCCTGGTGTTTTTCAAGGAATTTGACGATAGCGTCCATAAGACATCCTTTCATGTTTCCCGGACACACAACGATTTATCCGGACTCAACCGTCGTCGTCCCAGTTTGTATCCACGTATGTAAATGAATACGTTCTCGTACGAAATGTAATATCATTTGCGCGATTTGTCATAACCAATTCTTTTTCCGCTTTGTCGATATGTCAAGAATTCAAATACTTATTCGGTGAACGGCAGTTGCGTAATTTTAGATTTGTCCAGCTAAAGGCTATTTTTTCCGAGCAGTACAATAAGTTTGCAACCGTTCACCGATTGGATATAACATATTTAATATATTGTTGTAACAATATTAGTGACGATGTCACAAGCCTGTCGTTCTAGTCAAAGGAAGTAACAATGCCCAAACGATTACTGAACATGTCCGCATCCGATTTTGCCGCCACGTCACCCATGGATTTAAAGCAGGCAATTCTGGCCTCCGAGGGACGTACCATCATGGCGGAAAACGTACCCTCTTCCCAATTTCTCAGCGGCGTTACTAATGCAGAAATCGAACGTGCCGCAGGTGCCGACCTGCTTCTGTTTAACGCGTTCGATGTGTTCGATCCAGTTATTGCCGGTATTCCAGATGATCTCAATGAAAACCCGGTCACTTGGGTGAAGCGAGCATGCGGAAGGCCCATTGGCGTCAATCTGGAGCCTGTTGATAACGAGGCAGAGATGTCTGAATCCCGTACGGAAATCCCCATGGGTCGTCGCGTCTCTCCCAAGACCTTAGAAAAGGCTAACGAACTCGGATTTGATTTTATCTGCCTGACGGGCAACCCTGGAACTGGCGTCTCCAACGATGCGATCGCCCATTCAATCAAACTCTCCAAAGAGCATTTCAATGGCCTGATCATAGCCGGAAAAATGCATGGAGCAGGCGTTGCGGAACCTGTCATGACGCTCGAAATAGCGCGCGAGTTTGTTGACCTCGGTGTCGATATCCTTCTCGTGCCAGCCCCCTACACCGTCCCCTGCTTCCAAGAAGCAGACCTGCGCGCCATCGTAGACTTTGTACGATCCTACAACGTAGGCAAGTCAATTGAAGAGAAAGTTCTCGTCATGGCGGCGAACGGGACGAGTCAAGACTCTTGCGACAGCGAGACCATTAAGAAAATAGGCCTTGCAGCAAAAGCAGCCGGCGCTGACCTCCAACATATCGGGGACTCCATGAACGGTATTTGCCTGCCCCAGAATATCTTCACGCTCGGACAAGCCCTTCGTGGCTACAGGCATCAGATCATCATGCTGAGCCGCTCTGTGATACGTTAAGGTTACCTTGCCCACGTTACATCCCGACTGCGGCAACCATCAGGTACCACCAACATGCAAACTGAGGCTCTAATGCTCGATACACACGAAAAACGGCCACTCTATTTACAGCTCACCGACGCGCTGCTCAAGCAGATCGTCGATGTATATCAAGCAGACGATAAACTTCCAACAGAAATGGAACTCTGCGACGAATACGCCGTAAGCAGAACAACCGTCCGACTTGCCATGAGTGAGCTGGAGCGTCGTGGAAGTATCTATCGAATCCAAGGTAAGGGATCGTTTGTTGCACCGAAACGCGTTAGCGAGCTCAATTCACTTTTAGACTTTGACTTTGCAAGCCATTGCGATGGCGTTGATCCGGATGCCATCACCAAACATTTCGGCGGCCTCACATCAGGTCGTCCAATTTCCGTAATGATGCTCCAACAATTTGGATGTCAAAGTCGCAATGAGATTCAGCGTCTTGAATTGACCTACGAACTTGAAGGCAGCTTCATAGGCGCTGATACGTTCTTCATTTCAAAGTCGCGCGTTCCGAATAACCAGTTAGATTTTCAGGCATTTAGCAGAATCATGGACGACTTGTCCAAGTCTATCCAATCTGTTAGGGAAAACTATAGAGCACGTCAGCTTAGCGATTCCGAAGCCAGTAATTATGGTGTTGCAAAACTTCCGGTCATCGAACTGACTCATTATGCTTACGACTCCGGAGGCAAACTAATCTCAATTGTCTGCCGCACCGTCTTAACTGGGCGAATCCCTTATCAAAACTTTATTTTCAAGTCCTAATGTTCTTTTTCTTTTGTCTCGATCTGTAACACGTAGCCGAGTTTTTAAGTCCTAACCGTTACAGATCGAGACAAACAAGGTAGACCCCGCCGAATTGTCTCAATCTGTAACACTAAGACCGGTTTTGGACGTCTAGATGTTACAGATTGAGATGAATGCGCAGGCCAATCCTCTCAATCTCAATCTGTAACAACTAGCTGAATTTAACGGTCCTAGCTGTTACAGATCGAGACAAACGGAATAGGTCGAGCCAAAAATCTCGATCTGTAACGTCTGGCTCGCTTTTGGCCGCCTAGATGTTACAGGTTGAGACAATTCGATAGTGGAGTCCTCATTTGCGCGTCATATCGCGTAGCGCCGACGCGCTGATTCCCCACAATGACAGGAGGCAAAAGTCCTCCCGCATCGCCTGTTGGCAATCCCGTAGCGATAGCTAGCAGATGACCTGCGTGTGTTCCTCGATGGCGGCACGATCCTCGGTGGCGATACTCGGCTCGCACACCACGGCGTCCAAGCTGTCCAGGCGGCAGAAGGTGTAGAAGTCGCGCTTGCCAATTTTGCTGGAGTCGGCGATCAGATAGCGAGAGTCGGCCTTGCTAAAGGCGAGCTGCTGGATGCGGCCCTCGTCCATGTTGGACGTAGATACGTCACCGTCCAAGATGCCGTTGGCGCCGATAAACGCAGCGTCGATACCCAGCGCACGCAGGGTATCCTCGGCCGTTGGTCCCACAAAAGCGGCGGTGCGGCGACGGTACATACCGCCCACGAGGCACAGGTCGCAGTCCTCGCGCGCCTCGAGCAGGTTAAACACCGAAAGCGAATTAGTTACGATGCGCAGGCGGCACGCCGGCAGCATCGAGGCCATCTGCTCAACCGTAGTGCCCGTACCCAAAAAGATGGTCGAGCCCTCCTCGATGAGCTCAACGGCGCGGCGCGCGATCTGCAGCTTTTCCTCGGCATGCTTCGTGCGCTTTTCGCTGTGCGAATACTCATGGCGCAACATAGCGTGGGGACGTCCCTGTGCACTACGGGCGCCGCCGTGCACGCGCTCGATCTCGCCCAGGCTCGCAAGTTCCTCAAGGTCGCGGCGAATCGTCATATCCGAGACACCCAGCGCATCCGAAATCTCCTTGACCGAGACCGTGCCCTGCTCTTCGAGCAGCTGACGAACCTTATCCTGTCGCTCTGCCTTAATCACGATGAATCCTCGCCGTTCTTTGCGCGCATATCATTCAAACAGTAACGAACAAATTGTATCAGACTCGTGCGCGTCAAAAATGAACGCCCGCACAGCTCCAATCATCACTTTTTTGAGAAAAATACCCCCTGCTTTAGTGGGGTGTAGTGATAATCTCGCCTGTTCGCGCTACAGTTTGTCCGAAATACCTCGATGTTAGGAACCAAATGATCACTTCCGAGCTTTACGGCACCGCGCCGTGCGGTACCCCCGTTCATCGCTACACCCTCAACGGGCCCGAGATCTGCGTTCGCATTATGGACTATGGCGCCACCGTGCTTGGCATCGATGTGCCCGACATCCCCGGCAACGTGCGCGATGTGGTGCTGGGCTTCGATAAGCTCGAGGATTACTTTGACAACCCCGCCTGCTTTGGCGCGACCATCGGCCCCGTGGCAAACCGCACCGCGGGCGCTACGATCACCATCGACGGCACGGACTGGCATATGCCCGCCAACGAGGGCGCCAACAACCTACACAGCGATCTTGAGCACGGCCTGCATAAACGCGTGTGGGATGTTGAGCTCGACGAGGTCCATAACGCCGTGCGCATGACCATCTCGCTTAAGGATGGCGAGCTGGGCCTTCCCGGCAACCGCACCTTTACGGCTGTGTTTACCGTTACGCGCACCGGTATCTTCCGCATCGAGTATGGTTGCGAGAGCGACCGTGCCACTTACGTGTCCATGACCAACCACACGTACTTTAACCTTGCCGGCCATAACGCCGGCATGGACTGCGAACATTTCTTTGTCGCCAACGCCGCCCACTACCTGCCCATTGACGGCCAGAACATTCCCACCGGCGAAATTGCTCCGGTCGAAGGCACGCCATTCGACTTCCGCGAGCTGCGTCCTGTCGCGCCCGGCATGGAGGCCGACGACCCGCAGATCAAGCAGGCCCGTGGCTACGATCACTGTCTGTGCATCGATGGCTATCAGTACGGCCGCAATCTGCGCCGCGCGATGCACGTCGAGGAGATGTGGACCGGTCGCGAGCTGGACTACTACACCACCGCCCCGGGCGTGCAGCTCTACACCGGCAATTGGCTGGGCGATGAACACGCCAAGGACGACGCCAACTATGGTTGGGGCGCCGGCTTTGCCCTCGAGGCCGAGATGTACCCCGACACGCCGCACCAGCCGTTGTTCCCGCAGGGCATTGTGGGCCCGGGTCATCCCTACAGCAATGTGATCGAGTACCACTTTATGAGGCACTAAGCCCATAACACAACATATCGCACAGCAGCGCCCGCTGGCACCACCGCCGACGGGCGCTTTTTCATCTTTTGGGCGCATTTTCGCTGTGACTATATGAGTGGCATATCAAAACTATGCCCATTTACTACGTTTAGCCCGGGATGCTCGAGCATGCACCGGTTTTTGTTAAATTCGCGAGCCGTCTACCTGCAGTTTTGTTTTTCTCAAATTCGACATGCTCGGCGATAGCCGATCAAACGTAGTAAATGGGCATAGTTTTTAACAGGCGGCATCGCACGCGTCCCTCGCAAGGGCAAAATGATCCGTTTTCCTCCGTCCCCAAGGGATCAGTTGAACAGATTGCCGATGGGGTCGGGGGCGGAACTGGGGAGATAGCGGATTTCTAGTTCTATGCCGAGCTTTTGCAGCTCTCTGAGAACAGCGACGTCTGTGTCGTCTACGGCAACTGCGGGCGTTGCGGGACGCTTGCCCTCCCCTGCCTGCATATGACCAATGCTGATCTTGGTGATCGGCACACCGCCCTTAACCAGCACGAGCGCATCGGAGGGTGAGGCCACCATGATCAGAATCAATTGGCGAGGCGTTGCGGTATGAATGATGTCGATGGCCTTTTGTACCGAGAAAAACCGCGTCCAAACGCCTTCTGGCGCCGCCACCCTCATGGGTGCCCATTGGCGCGAATCTGCCGCGATCTCATCGTTGACGATTAGGACAAGGTTGGAACCCACGGCTTCGTTCCACAGCTCAACGTCTTGTCCGTAAATGAAACGGTCGTCGATGCGTGCGAGAAGAATCTTGGGTTGAGTCATCGCTGCCCCATTCTGTTTGAGACCCGTAAGAGCAAGACATCGCGTCTCCAATATTAGTGCATTTAAAGTGAGAAAAGCCGTCAGAACCCTTGCGCGGATGTGCGATGTCCCGTATCATAGACAGCCGTTGACGCCTCAGTTGCGTCACCACATGGCCGCCAGCGTAGCTCAGTTGGTAGAGCACCGCTCTCGTAAAGCGGGGGTCACCGGTTCGAGCCCGGTCGCTGGCTCCATTGCACAAGATAGCCGCCTTCGGGCGGCTTTTTTGTTGCCGATTTCGGGCGCGCATCCGCCAATCCAAGCACAACGCCGCCGGCAACTCCCCTACTCAACAAAAAGGCCCCGCCAACCGCAATCCCCCAAAGGAACCGCGATCAGCGGGGCCCAAGCGCGCTCCCCCAAGGGATAACGCTCGCAAAACGAACAGCTCAGCCGAGCGGCTCGTTACTCCTCCCAGTAAGCGTCTGCAAGCAGCTTAAAGCAGATCTTCTTGACCGGCTGCGCGCCATCGCCCGGGAACTCGAGCGTGGGCATGTGAGGCTCGCCGGCAACAAACAGCGCAAACTTGTCGTCAGCAAGATCGCCGGCGATCGAGGCGTCGGAATCGACCAAATCGTAGTCGTCCTTCTCGTCAAACTCCTGAACCAGCGTCAGGCTGCCCGTGGCAACCTTAAAGGCCTCGCGACCCTCGACGTCGATCTGCAGGTCGTGATAGCGCTGATGCGTCTCGTAGTGGGCCTCGGCCTCGGGACGCGTCGTGGGAGCCATGACGTTCGCATAGACCTTATCGCCCAGAATCGGATGGCTGCCG
Organism: uncultured Collinsella sp.; assembly: GCA_902492185.1. Taxonomy (GTDB): domain Bacteria; phylum Actinomycetota; class Coriobacteriia; order Coriobacteriales; family Coriobacteriaceae; genus Collinsella. The sequence continues at coordinate 20,639 of CABUKY010000007.1, read as the reverse complement.
ACCTCGAGCTGCGCCGGATCGTTCTCCTCGAGCCAGTCGATCAGCACGTCGAGGCCCTTGAGCATTCCGCGGTACTCCTCGATATCGCCCAATGCACCGTAAATCATCTAAATCCCCTCTCGGATCGTTTCTTTGGCGGCTACTCGGCAAACGCATTACCAAAGCTGTTGCCACCCACATGCGTCTCGACCAGGGTAAGGTCGGGATTGAACACGACAGTGTCGGCGTCGCGCCCCGGCATAATGCTACTGCACTTGTCGTCGACATGAGCTAGCAACCGATGCCGGGGCCGCAGCACAAGCTCCTACAGCTCGGTCACGACAACGCCGTTGTAAACCTCGTCCCAACGATCCATAACCAAGTGGCCAGTCATGGGATCCATGGCATTGAGCTTGCCGCAGGTGTTGGCGGTACGCAGCACCGTCTCGTCGTCGGCGCCGGCAGCAATCGCATGTGCGAAGCCGGCAATGGTCGAATCGCCAGAGCCCGTAGCGTTAACGGCGGGGATATCGGGGGTCTTGGCGCGGAACGCACGGCCGTTATGGAAACCAACGGAGCCGGCAGCGCCCATGGATACGACGACCCAGGGGATATCGGAGAAGCGGGCGTCAGAGGCGAGCGCGGAACGGAGCTCGTCCACATCGTCGGTGGTAAAGCTCGTGCCCAGAAGGCCGTTAATTTCGGTCAGGTTAGGCTTAACCAGCTCAGGCTTGACCTCGGACTTGAGCGCAGCCTCGAGCGAGGCGCCCGAGGTATCGAGCAGCACCTTGGCGCCGGCGTTCTCTGCAATGCCCGTGATCTTGGCGTAGTAGTCCGCCTCGACGCCGCGGGGCAGCGAACCCGAGATGGTAACGACATCGGCCTTGCTCGCAAGCTCGGCGAACTTGGCGGTAAAGGCATCGAGCTCCTCGGGGGCAATCGTCGGGCCGCTCTCGAGCAACTCGGTCTGGTTGCCAGCATGAAGGATATTGAGGCAGATGCGGGTCTCGCCCTTGATGGGCACAAAATCATTCTTAATGCCGTTGGCATCCATGAGCTCGGCCATATAGGCGCCCATATGACCACCAAGCAAGCCGGTTGCCACAACGTCGTCGCCCAGCTGGCCCAGGACGCGGGCCACGTTGAGGCCCTTACCGCCGGCGGTCTTTTCGGGCGTCACGCGGTTGACGTCGTCGATAATGAGCTCATCGAGCTGATAGCGCGTATCGACGGACGGGTTCATCGTAACGGTGAGGATCATTTCTAGCTCCTTATCTCGCAGGCTCCTTATGCCTTGCAAAACGAATTGGCTACATGCGACTACAGAATCTCGATTGTGAACGAGCGCACGATGGTTTCTTTGGGCTTGGCGATAAGACAGCCGCGCTTGTGCTCAAGCACGTCATCCTCATCGGAACAGGTCGAGAGGCCGCCCCAGGGCTCAACTGCCACAAAATCACCCTCGGGCTTGCTCCACACAATGAGGTACGGGAAGCCCTCAAAGCTCAGGCGAACGCCCTTGTCCTCGCCTTTTTTGGAAAGCGTGACCTGACGGCTCTCGAGCACGTCAAAGATGGTCTCCGCAAAATCGAAGAGCTCATGCGACAGAGGCAGCGTCTTTCCCACCATGGGGTTCTTGGAGCGGTTGGTCACGTCAATCAAGCCAGTCGAGGGGACGGCAGTGCAAAGCTCAGCAGCTTCGTCCTTCTCAAAGCGCAGCTCGTAGTCCGTATAGGCCTCGCCCTCATCGAGCGGGCACCTAAAGCCGGGATGGCCGCCGATAAAGAACGGCATGTCCTCGGTGCCCTCGTTGGTAACCTCATAGGAGACGCGCACGGCGGCGTCCTCGAGCGTATAGCGGGCGACAAGTTTAAACGGATACGGATAATCGCTCAGCAATGCAGCGTTATCCTCCGATGCCAGGCACATAGCCAGCTCGTTTGCGCTTTGGCTCAACAGCTTCCACTCCTGCTTGCGCGCAAAGCCGTGGCGGGCGAGCTTCACATGATGTCCGGCAAACGTCATGGCGCTGTTATCGCGCAAACCTCCGCAAATCGGGAAGCAAATCGGTGCCTGGCCGGACCACACGGCGGGATCGCCCTGCCACAAGTACTCGCGACCTCCAGCCTCAATCGAGGTAAACGAACCGCCGGCCGTGGAGACCTTGATAGAAATCGAATCGTTGGAGAGAGCGTATTCCATTGTCCATCCTTTCGAACAACTGCTTTTTGCTCGCAAGAACCCGTCTCGGCCCTGACCAAAGGACAAACCCGCACGTTCATCGATGCGTCCGGTTTCCCAGCCATGCAACGGGGTACCATACAGACAGTGATGCAATTACAGCTGAAAGGCCTTCTTATGCGAACCATCATCCTTTATGCCTCACACCACCACGGCAATACGAAAAAGCTCGTGGACGCCATCGTCGAGGCGCACCCCGAGATCGATACCCTCGACGTGAGGTCACTCGGTAAAAACGAGTACCCCGACCTGCACGAATATCATCTGATCGGCGTCGCCACGGGCATTTATTACTCCGAGATCGACAAAGATATGGCGCGCGTGCTCACTAACGTACTGCAGCCGCAGGACAAGGTGTTTGGCCTTATGACCTACGGTGGCAAAAACAAGTGGTACGGCAAGGATATCGATGGCATCTGCCGCATGAGGCAGGCCATCTTTATGGGCGTCTACGGCTGTCCCGGCTTTGATACGTGGGGGCCGTTCAAGCTCGCCGGCGGCGTCCAGAAGGGGCACCCAACTGCCGAAGAGATTAAGGGCGCCGTCGACTTCTTCGACAAAATCGAAAATGAGTACGGCGATATCATCGTCGAAGAGTATGCCAAGCGCGAGAAGCGTCTAGCATACGAAAAGGAGCATCCCGCGGGGGGTCTTGTGGCCGGCGTCAAGCGCACGGCAAAGAAGATCGCTAACAAGCTGTAACTGTAAAGGTGCTTTTGAGCGTTTAACCCATACGGCGGGTCCGAGCAGATTCGGGCCCGCCGTCTTTTTCTATCGTTACTCGGTAAAGGCGTTGCCGACGCTCTGGCCGCCAACATACGTCTCGACGAGGGTGAGCTCATGGTCGAACACGACAAAGTCGGCGTCGCGACCCGGCATGATGCTGCCGCACTTATCCTCGATGTGTGCAGAGCGAGCCGGCACCTCGGTAGCCATGCGAATGGCGATATCGGCGCTGGCGATGCCCCAATCGACAATGTTCTTGACGCCCTGGGCAAGCGTGAGCACCGAGCCGGCAATGCTCTTGCCGTCGGCGAGCCAGCACAGGTTGTCCTTCATGATGACGTCCATGCCGCCGCTGGTGTAGCTGCCCTCGGGCATGCCGCCGCAGCCAAGGCAGTCGGTGATGAGCACCGTGTGCTGCCAGCCTTTTGCCTGCAGCAGCGCCTTGATGGCGGCAGGGTTCACGTGTTTGCCGTCACAGATGATCTCGGCGTAGGTCTCGGGCGTGGACATGGCGGCACCCACGACACCGGGCTCACGGTGATGCAGCCCGCGCTGGCCGTTATAGGTATGCGTAAAGCAGCTGGCACCGGCGTTGATGGCGGCGATGCACTCATCGTAGGTGGCGTCGGAGTGACCGATGCTGGTCACCACACCCTTGGCGTTCAAAGCAGCTGCATAAGCAGCGGCACCGTCGCGCTCGGCCGCCATGGCGCTTTTGACGATACGTCCGCCAGCAGCCTCCTGCCACTGATCGAAGACCTCCTCGGAGGGATCGATAAGATAAGCGGGGTTCTGCGCGCCCACGTGCTTCATGGTAAAGAAGGGGCCCTCCAGGTAGATGCCTTGGATACGAGCACCACAGAAGTCGGGGCCGCGACCCTCGTCCGCCTGGGCGATAGCGGCGCAGGCGTCCTTGATCTGCTCGACGCCATCGGTGAACGTCGTGGGCAGCCAGCTGGTGGTACCGCGACGGGCGAGCTCGGTCGAGCTGATATCAATGCCCTCGGGATCGTTATCGGTAGTTGAGTGGTTATAGAAGCCATGGATGTGAGTATCGACCATACCCGGTGCGATCCACGATCCCGTGTAGTCCTTAATCTCGCAAGAGGGCTCGTCGGCCTGCCAGGCGCCAAAAACGCCATCCTCGACCATGAGATAGCCGCCCAGCTGCGGGCCTGCCGGCAAGAAGAACTTGTCAGCCTTAATTGCGTACGTGCTCATATGCACTCCTTGCTTCTAAAGCAGTTGACTGTGGTAATGCTTATACCCGGTCCATGTAAAAACAAAAAGCGCCCGCCCGCCGTTATGAGCGGACGGGCGCCCTTACAGGGGGACGCGATTAAGCGGTGAAGGGGTGAATCGTCACGCCCTTAACCACGCGGTTGACCGTGCCGGTGGGGCTCGGCGTATCGGGCGTGTTGCCCACGCGCACGGAGTTGAGCAGGCTGATAGCCTGGGCAAACATCACGAACGGCAGAGCAAGGTAGCCCTCGGGAAGCGCCTCGTAGCCCTTAAAGGTGAAGGACTCACCCTCGTAGACGGTGGCACCTTCCTGCTGAACGGCGACGGTGTGCTGAGCAATATCGTCGCCACCGATCTCGTTGAGGATGTCGATGTCGTACTGACGGGTGTAGGCGTCGTTGTTGACGAACACGAAGACGAGCGTCTTATCGTCGACGAAGGACTTGGGTCCGTGACGATAGCCCATGGAAGTGTCGTAAGAAGTGGCAACTAGGCCGTGAGCAAGCTCGAGAATCTTAAGCTGGCTCTCCTGAGCAAGGCCGCCAAAGGAGCCGGAGCCCAGGTAGGTCACGCGGTTGAAGTCGCCAGCGAGGTAATCGGCGACCTCGGACTCGCGAGCGATAACCTCCTCGCCCATCTTGGCGATGGTCTCGACCCACTCGGCCTTCTGCTCGTCAGAGGCAGTGTCGAAAATAAGGGTGGAGAGCAGGGTCATGCAGGAATAAGAACCGGTCATGGCAAAGCCCTTGTCGTTGGCGCGCGGAATGAGCAGCGTCAGCGCATTGGGATCATCGGCAGACTCGACGGCGAGCTTGCCCTCGGGAGCGCAGGTGATGTTGAGGAACTTGACGTTGTGGACGAGCTCCTTGGCAACGGCAACGGCGGCAAGGCTCTCGGGGCTGTTGCCAGAGCGGGCAAAGGAAACCACGAGCGTGGGATCCTCGGCGCGCAGGAAGTCGCGCGGGGCGCTCACGATGTCGGTCGTGGCGATGGGCTTAAAGTCGTAGAGATCAGTGTTGCCAGCGTGACGCAGGTACGGGGCGCAGGTATCGCCAACGTAGTCGGACGTACCGGCACCGGTGAAGACAACGGACAGACGACCCTCGCCCATAGCGCGAGCCTCGGCCAGGAAGGCCTCGATGGCCTCCTTGTTCTCGCGATAGATGTTGAGCGTATCACGCCAAAGCTCGGGCTGCTGAGCAATCTCGGCCGTGGTGATCTGGGCGCCGAGCTCGGTGAGCTCCTCGACACTCTTCTCGAACATTTCTAATACCTCTCTCTAGAAGTAATCCTCTGACGTGCAATTATACACTTCGGTTGGTTATCTGGTAGTAACCAGTTAAATGCAAAGAATCACCATATGGAAACGATGCGAGCACTAGTTACTGCGCTGGTGGTAAACCTTGTATTTAAACTGATCGGCACGAGCAACCGAGAGTGTGTACTCCACTACCTCGTTTGACTCGTTATACGTAGTCCTGACCAAATCGAGCACAGGCGAGCCCTCGACAATTCCCAAAAGGTGGGCATCGGTGGGACGGGCTATGCTCGCATAGAACTCCTCTTCGGCCACGCGAATCTTTTGCTGAAAGTCCTGCTCAATCACATCGTAAAGCGGCTTACGCTCCAGCAGCGGTCGCTTTAGGGACAGAAATTGACGAACCGGTAGATAGCTGCGTTCGACCATCATGGGCATGTTGTCGGCAGAGCGAAGGCGCTTGAGCTTAAAAATGCGATCACCGATGCGCAATCCCATATGCTCGGCCAGATTCTTATCGGCCTCCATCTCGCAAAACTCGAGAATCGTGGTCTCGGGTTCTCGACCCATCGCGCGCATCTGCTCGGTAAAGCTGTAGGACTGCATAAGATTGGTTGCTTTTGCCGAACGGTCGGTCACAAAGGTACCGCGACCGTGCTGCCGAACCACCAGTCCTAAACGCTCCAGTTCCTGCAGAGCCAGGCGTACCGTAGTGCGCGAGAGACCATAGCGCTCCGAAAGTTCGCGCTCGGAAGGAATCATGTCACCGGCGCGATATTCATGGTCAATCTTTTCGGTCAGAATATCGACCAGCTGATCGTACAGCGGTTGCTTACGCGCTCCGATCGCCATCCTATCCTCCCTTTTGCTCGAATTCGGCTAACTACCTAGGGTGTTATGCATTATCTGTCTGCCACACCCGAATCAACAAGAAAACAAAAGCCGCGCGCTCTTTCGAGCACGCGGCTTTTAACATACACATGGCTTAAGGGGTCGGGGTGTGAGCCGCGTAGGGACACACCCCTCAAGCTAGAGCCTTACCAGATGCTCGGCCAGAGACCAAGCGGGCCAGCGCCCAGGATGCCAAGGACGAAGAGCAGGAGAATGCCCTTGGTCGGGGTCCAGCTGTGCTTAGCGAACATGTAGTAAAGCAGCAGCGTAAGCATAAGCGGGACGAGCTTCGGGACGATGGTGTTGAGGGTGTCGGCAACAGAGAAGTTGACCGGATCCTCGGTAACGGTGCCGTAGGTAACGGACTCCATGCCGTTGCCCAGATCGGTGACGCCGCACTCGACAGCGTTGCCGTCGGCATCGGAAGCGGTAAGGGCGTTGCCGTCCTTATCGGTCATGGCGATGGTACCGGCCTCAGCGGTCTCGGTATCGATGCCCTCCATACCGGTGAAGTTCTCGGCCTCCTTCTCGGAGACGATCACGGTAGTAGCGGAGAGACCACGGGTGGTGCCGTTGGGGATCTGGAGGTTGATCTGGGTGCCACCCATGGTGACGACCAGGCAACCGACGACGAAGACGCCCATGATGGAAGCGGCACGCGTGAAGGCCTGCATGTTGGCGGTCAGAGCGTCAATAGCGCTGGTGCCAAGCTTGTAGGACCAGTTCATGAGCCAGAAGCGCAGAGCGAACTGGACGACGTTGAAGATCACCAGGAAGATGATCGGTGCAGCGGCGTTGCCGTTGATGGCCATGTTGGAGGTGATGCCGGCCGTGATAGGCACGAGCGTCAGCCAGAACAGGGCGTCACCGATACCACCGAGCGGGCCCATTGCGGCGACGCGGACGGCGCGGATCGTGGGGATGTCAACCTTGTTCTGCTCGAGCGAAAGCACGATGCCCATAACAAAGGTGACAAGGAACGGGTGGGTGTTGAAGAACTCCAGGTTGTGGCTCATGGAAGCCGCGAGGTCGTTCTTGTTGGTGTGGATCTTCTCCAGACCGGGGATGATGGAGTAGAGCCAGCCAGCGGCCTGCATGCGCTCGTAGTTGAACGATGCCTGCAGGAAGCAGGAGCGCCAAGCCATCTTGTTGAGGGTCTTCTGGTCGAGCTGCGGAGCAGGAGTGAGATCCTCGTAGTGCTCCGGGATCACATACTCATTAGATGCCATCTTCGAAGTCACCTCCGTCAGAAACAGCTGCACCCTTCAGCTCGGTCTGCTGCTGGAAGTCCCAGAAAGCGATGCCGAAGCCGATGAGAGCGAGGATGAGCAGAGCAGGGGTTGCCAGCGAATCGTTGGCAACGGTGATGAGCGCGAGGCCAAAGCCCATGAGGAAGAAGCCCCACATATCGCGGTTCATCATAACCTTGAGCAGGACGGCGAAGCCGACGAAGCGCATCATGCCGCCTGCAGCGGACAGACCGGTCTGCAGCCAAGTCGGGATGGCGGAAGCGATGGTCTGACCAATGGTAGCGCCAGCGATGAAGAACAGGGTGACGACGACAGCGAAGATCAGGCCGAGCAGAGCCATGGCGAAGTAGTTCAGGCGCTCGATGCCCTTGGTGTCCGCGTTGTGAGCCATGTTATCGGCCGTGGACATAAGCGGGGACATAAGCGTGAAGACCAGGGTAACGCCAAGCTGGCCAAGCAGAGCGAACGGAATGGCGAGGCCGACTGCCGCGTTGGGCTCGAGGCCCGTGGCGATAGCGAGAATGGCTGCCATGATGCCGCCGATGACGGCGTTAGGCGGCTGAGCGCCTCCGATCGGCATGTTGCCGATCGTCATGAGCTGATAGGTACCACCCACGAGAAGACCGGTGTTGAGGTCGCCAAGGATAAGACCGATGACGGCGCCGGTGACGATGGGCTGATAGAGAGACTCGAGGAAGTCAAACTGGTCGATTGCCGCGATGAACGTGACGACGAAGACCAGAGCGATCTGGATGATCGAGTATTCCATCTTGCTCCTCCTTTCAAAATGTATGTACGCACTTTGGATTTCACGTACAGAACGTCAGGGTTTCACTCCTGACAACGTGGATCACGAGGATTACGAGAAGAGCTTGCTCGTGTCCTCAACAGGCGTGCTCGGAACGCGCCTGATCTCCAACTCCACCCCCAATTCCTGCAGCTCTTTAAACGCAGCGACATCCTCGTCGTTAACTGCGACGGAGGTGGCGACTTGGCGCTTTCCTTCCGACATGTGCATGTTGCCGATGTTTACCTTCTTTATAGGCACACCGCCCTTGACGAGCGTAAGCACGTCTTCCGGTGTTTCGGCCACGATGAAGATCTTCTGGCGCGGGCTCGCCTTGCCAATGACGTCGATGGTCTTCTGCAGAGAGAAGAAACGCGTAGCGACGCCGGCGGGAGCGGCCATCTTCATGAGGTTCTGGCGCATGGTGTTGGACGCCACGTCGTCGTTGGCGACGAGGATGAGGTTGGAGCCCAGGGTGGAGTTCCACTGGGTGGCAACCTGACCATGAACCAGTCGGTTATCGATGCGGGTAAGAAGAATGTTGGGTTCTGCCATGTTGATCAGCTTCCTTTCGTTATTTGCTGACGACAGTTACTTGATCTCCTGAATCGCGTAACGCGAAACATCTACGACGGCTCCGGATCGGACTTTGATCTGGACCTTCTCGCCTTCGATGCCTTTGACGGTTCCGTAGATACCGCCGGCGAAAAGAACCTCTTGACCCGGCTTGAGCTCGGTGTGCAGCTCCTTGAAGTACTTCTGCTTCTTCTTCATGTTGATTTGCGACCAGATGGTGTAAATCAAGCCCATGATGACAAGCAGGCCTAAAAGGGCGACCGAGGAGCTCAGGACGTTGGCTCCGAAATCGGCCATTAGATGCCGTCCTCGTCGCCGAAGATATCCTCTTCGTCGGAGCCGGCAACGGATGCGACCGTCTGGGCGGTGATGCCCGTCTGGCCAACGGTCACGGCCTGCTCGCCAAGCTCGGCGAGCGTGGCGTTGCCGCGGAGGAACAGAAGCTCAATAACCATGGGAAGGTTGGTGCCGGTCAGAACCTCGACGTTGTCGACATCCTGGGCAATCATCATCGCCTGGTTGAACGGGGTGCCACCAAGCAGGTCGGTAAAGACGAGCACGCCATCGCACTCCTCGCGCATGGCGGTAATAGCGGCGCGGAGATCCTCACCGTAGGAAGCAGCCTGGTCGCCCTCAAAAGGAACGACGGTAAAAGCGGGCTGGTCGCCAGCAACCATAGCGATAGCGCTTGCGAGGCCGGGTGCGAACTGTCCATGACCGGTAAGAATAAAGCCAACCATTCAAATTTCCCTTCCGAAGGTGTGTACGATCTGAGTCCGATGATTTTCGGAAGCCAGCGGGCGCTCGCCCTTAAAGCTTCTTAGAAAGCGTACTTTGAAGACCAGTGGTTTCTAAACTGGTAGTAACCACGTGACGTGTTGTTGTCACTATATCACCCCAGAAGAGGTCGCTTTCGTTGATTCATACGGTAAAACGTTTTTGCACCGCTCACGGTGATAAATCGACCGTTTACCGGTCGTTAACACTTCTACCTGCGGTTTTGAAACCGTTCCGAAATGCTTTGGCAAAAGATCGGATCTTTTCCTGTGTCTAAACAACGCAGGGCGGCTAAAAATAGCGTGTAGAAAAATTGCAGGTCATTGTGAAGATATGTGAATTGGTCTTTTTGACTTAATACCAGTTAGAACCAGTTTTGAGATTATCGGTGAACGGTAGTTTTCGACCGTTCACCGGTTACTTGCAATCGTTTGCAGTTGTTTTCCCAGATGAATTAGGGAAGCGCGATGGAGCGCTTGCGCGGGCGCGAGGCCTACCCCAGTGGTTTCGGTAGCAAAAAGCCCGCTAGAACGTTGTCCGTTCTAGCGGGCTAAATCAGGCAGATCGGCTAGCGCGCAGTAGTGCAGGCAAACCTTACGCAAACAGGCCGTAGATGCTGATGTTGGCCTTGGCGTAGAGGCCGTTAGCATACTCGGTCCACTTGGAGCTGGCGCTCGAAGCCTGCGAAGAGTACTGCTGGTAGGCGGTGTAATAGGCGGTCATGGCCTGCTTGTAGGTGGCGCTATCGGCCGTAAAGGCATCGTCAGCGAAGGCCTTGGCATAAGTGCTATCGGCGTCCTTCCAAGTGCCCTTCTCGCTATCCCACTCGTCACCGGCAAGGTTGATGATGTAGTCGGCGTAGTCCTTGCTCGCGGTCTCCTCGTTGCCGTCAGCAGGCTCGGTCGGGGCGGTCGGCATGCTTGCGGAGCTGTCGCCGACCTTCTTCTTATAGAGCTTCTGCAGCGTCGCGGACTGGCGGACGATCTGCTTGGCCTGGTCCTTGGACACGCCATACTGCGTGGCCATGGTCTTGTAGTCCGAAGTGCCGATGGAATCCTCGGCGTACTGCTTCATCTCCTTAGAAGAGACGGTGATGCCCTCGTCCTCGGCAGCATCGAGCAGGATCTTGTTGCGCACGTAGGACAAGATGACGTCGGCAGAAGGAGCGGTGTAGTTGCCATCACTATCCTTGACGGTATCGAGGCTGTACTGGCTCTCGATGGCCTCGCGCGCGGTGATATCGCTCTTCTTGCCGTCGTAGCTATAGCTTGCCACGGTCGAATCGAGCTGGTCCTCGGTGAGGGTCGCCGAGCCGACACCCTTGCCGCCAAAGCCGCCATTGCCAATAAAGAAGCCGACCACCGCAGCGATCACGACGGCAACCACAAAGGCGGCGATCATCGTCTTCTTGTGCTTGGATACGCGATCGTCTTCATCGGAACCCAGGATATCGTCGTCCTCATCCTGGGCCTCGGGCATCAGATTCTCGTCAGCGGCATCCGCGGCAATCTGAGCCTCCAGACGGGCGTCCTCCTCCTCGGCCGTCGTACCGGCAGCAATGTGCTCGGCAGACGTACCGGCGACCAGGTCGATCTTCTCGTCCTCGTCACCGTCGGGGCCTTCGCCGCGCTCGATGATCTGGATGCCGTCGATCTCGTCCTTCTCGTCCTTCTTTTGAATCAGACCCATATCGGTTACTCCTTGTTAGGAAACATAGTCCTCAATAGAATACGCCCGACAGAGCGCCGGGCGTATTGATTCTTAGGTTATACGCAAACACTTAAGTACTATTTAGGCGTTTGCAGCACGCATGCCTTAGGCCAGGTGCGCGATAACGGCATCGGCAAAGGCCTGCGTGCCCACGGCCCCCTCGACGGAGCCGGTCTGGGCACGACGCACGTCACCGGTAACCTGCTCGCCCTCGTCGAGCGTGGCAGATACGGCGGCGCGAATGCGATTAGCAGCGTCGTTCTCGCCCAGGTGATCGAGCATCATCGCAGCAGAAAGGATCTCGGCCGTGGGGTTGGCGATATCCTGGCCAGCGATATCGGGCGCGGAGCCGTGCGTTGCCTCGAAGATGGCGCAATCGGCACCGATGTTGGAGCCGGGGGCCATCCCTAAGCCACCCACCAGGCCGGCGCACAGGTCGCTCACGATGTCGCCGTACAGGTTGGGCAGCACCAGGACATCGAAGTCGTTGGGGTTCTGGACCAGGCCCATGCAAGTGGCGTCGACAATCTTGTCGTTGAACTCGATATCGGGATAGTTGGCGGCCACCTCGCGCGCAACGCGCAGGAACAGGCCGTCGGTCGCCTTCATGATGTTGGCCTTATGCACGGCCGTCACCTTTTTGCGGCCGCAGCGGCGGGCATACTCAAAGGCATACTCCACAATGCGGCGGCTCTTGGCGATGGAGATGGGCTTGATCGAGATGGCGGAATCGGCGGCGAAGGTCTTCTGACCCGAGCGCTCGACAAGCTGCGAGAGCTCCTCGACCTCGGCAGCGCCCTCATCGAACTCGATGCCGGCGTAGAGGTCCTCGGTGTTCTCGCGCACGATGACCAGGTCGACATCGCGGAAGCGCGAGCCGTCGCCCGGCTGCGACAGGCAGGGGCGCACACAGGCATACAGGTCGAAGTGCTTGCGAAGGGCAACGTTAACGCTGCGGAAACCCGTGCCGACCGGCGTGGTGATGGGACCCTTGATGGCAACCTTGGTCTCGGCGACCGCATCGAGCACGTGCTGGGGCAGCGGCGTGCCAAACTCGTCCATGACGCCGGCACCGGCCTCCTGGACATTCCAATTGATCTGGACACCGGTGGCCTCGACCACGCGGCGCATGGCCTGCGTAATCTCGGGACCGATACCGTCACCGGGAATCAGGACTACATCGTGCGCCATAATCTGTTACTCCTCGTCTTCGGCGGCGTCAGATTTTTTAACGCTAGCACGCTTCTTCTTTTTGGAGAGATCAAGGTCAAAGCGTTTAACAAGCATTTCGCAAATCTCGCTCGAACGGGCCTTGAGATAGCTGCCCTTGCCGTTCTCGGCATCGAACTTAAGGCGCAGCGCAAGCTTCTCGGCGACCTCGGCGTCGATCTCGCCCTGGCCAAACTCGTACAGGCAACCGAGCATGTCGCGATACTCGAGGTCGCCGTGGTAGCACTGAATGGCCTCGTCCAGGATGGGCCAAGCCTCGCGCGAACGCTCGACGCTCGTGGCGCCCCACACGCACAGCAGGCGGAAGGCGGCATAGCGCAGCGTGGAGGAAATCTCGTCGAACAGTGCGGTCTCGGCGCCCTCAAAGGCATCGCCCAGCTGCTCGGGACAGGTGGTGGCAAGCGCCGTCAGGGCATCGAGGGCCTCCCAGCGGGTCTGAGCCTCGGGGCGGTCGAGTGCCTCGATCAGCGCGGGGACGCAGGGCACGACGCGCTGCGGATCGCGCTCGGCAAGCAGGTGCAGCACGCGGGCGGCAAACTGGCGGATGCGGCGCGTGGGGCAGCCGAGCTCCTGGACCAGACGGTCGACGGCATTCTCGTTCTCCTCTGCCAGCTGAAGCTGCGCCAGCTCCTCGTCGGTGAGCTGTTCGTCTTTGTTTTCTGCCATAGTTACCTCTTTTTACTATTTCTTAGCGTGCTTGCCAGCACCCTTGCTGTCATCGGTGACCGAGATGAGCTGTCGGTCGGCAGCGCCATTACGACGCGCACGGCGGCGTTCCTCGGCATCGCCCGCGTCGGCGGCGACGCGGTGTGCCTTGTTGACGTTAAAGACCTCGTCGTGCTTGCGCCACGGACCGACGGACTCGCCAAAGCTCATCTTAAGGCCGGCGATAAAGCCGCCGAGCCAGCCGATCGGCGCAAACTGCACCAGCGGGAACAGCGAGAACACCCAGGTCAGCAGGACGACTGCCGCCGCTCCCACAAAGTTGGCAATCCAGTAGTCGCGCTTGGTGATGACGCGCTTTTCGCACGCCCACTGGCCGCACAAAAAGCCGATGTAGATCGCGAAGAGAAAGAGCGCCAGCGCAAGCACCACGAACGTCCAGCTCATGGGCGCTACTCCCCGTGATGGTGGCCGCAGCAGCACTCGTGGCCGTCGTCATGACCGTGACCGCCGCAGCACTCGTGGTCCTCGCCATGGTGGTGGTCGCAACCGCACTCGTGATCGTCGCCATGCTCGCCGCAACCGCAGCCTTCCTCGTGAGCACCATGCTCCTCGGGACGATACTGCGACCAGTCCAGACCGGCGGCGATGACGTCGGCCTCCTCCTTATAGAGGACCGTGACGGCCTGGGTACCCAGCTTGGCGCCACCGATGGCATCGAGCATGTCGTAAAGCGTAAAGGCCACGTCGGCGCCGGGCAGCGCAAGCTCGCGGTCATCGGCGTAGGCGAGCGCCAAGCGCAGGTCCTTAATGAAGTGCTCGACCATAAAGCCGGGCTTGTAGTCGCCGTCGAGTGCCTTGGGCGCCAGGCTCTCCATGGCGCCGGACTTGCCGGTGCCGCCCAGGATCATCTGACGGGTCTTCTCAAGATCAAGGCCGCTCAGCTCGGCAAACGCCATGGCGTCTGCCATGCCAACCATGCAGGCGCCCAGCGACACCTGGTTGGCAAGCTTGGCAGCCTGACCCTTGCCGGCGCCGTCGAAGCAGCAGATGGTTGCCGCAAAGGTGGAAAGGATGTCGCGGACCGGCGCGATGTCGTTCTCGGTGGCGCCCACGATAGCCGTGAGCGTGCCGGCGATGGCACCCGACTCGCCGCCGGTGACGGGGCAGTCAAACGCCATGCGACCGGAGACCTGGGCGGCCTCGGCAATGTCGCGCGCCAGCTCGGGCGAGCTCGTGGTAAGGTCGATCAGGACCGCGCCGGGCTTAGTGCACGCGAGCAGACCGTCACCCGCCAGGTAGAGCTCCTCGACCTCGGAGGGATAACCCACCATGGTAAAGACGACGTCGGCGTTCGCCGCGGCATCTGCCGGCGTATCGGCCCAGACGGCACCGCGCTCAACGAGCGCTGCGGCCTTGGACTTGGTGCGGTTGTTGACCGTGACGGGATAGCCAGCGTCCAGAATGTGGCCGGCAATGGGGGCACCCATAATTCCGGTGCCGATAAATGCGACAGAGAGCTTGTTTGCCATGAAACCTTTCCTTTTGGGTTGGGTGTTATTACCAGGTTGAATACTCGGTGCCAGCGTTTGGGCTGTGAGTCGAGGGCGATTACGGACGCATCGCTTGCCTACTGCCCGCGCACGCGGCGAGCGATGCGGTCGGAAAGCGAGGCTTTCTCGGCGCGGTTCTTACCCCAAAACGCAAGTGCCACCATACCGGGCCCCACGTGCGAGCCGATGGTAGGGCCGACAGAACTACGGATAATCGTGACGTCGGCGCAGCCCTCCTCCTTGCGAACTGCGGCCTCGAGCCAGTCACCATCCTTCTCGGCATCGGCAGTCATGATGGCGATGGGCATGGTGCGGTCGGGCACGTAGTTCTCGCGGAACGACTTGAGGATGGACTTGAGCGCCTTCTTGCGGCCGCGGTTGACGCCGATCAGCGACAGCGAGCCGGCCAAGTCGTAGGAGAGCTCGGGCTTGACATCGAGCTTTGCCGTGAGCTGCGCCGCCGCGGGCGGAATGCGGCCGCCGGCAGCCAGCGCGTCAAAGCTCTCGAGCGTAAAGTAGCCGTGCACGTAGGTCTTGGCCTCGTTTGCCCAATCGACCAGCTGCTTGGCGTTCAGTCCCGCCGAACGCTGGCGCACGGCCTCAAGCGCCAAGAGCGCACCGGTCGCGCAGGGCAGAGCGTTGTCGACCACGTAGAACTCAAAGTTGGGATACTCGGCGCGCACGACATCTGCCGCCTGGCACGCGGAGTTGTAGCTCGACGACAGCGCTGAGGTAAAGCACAGGTAGACCGTGGGCGTGCCCTCTTTGGCGCACTCGGTAAAAAACTCGATATAGCGACCGAGCGACACAGCCGAGGTGGACACGCGGGCACCGGCGCGCATGCGGTCGTAGAACTCCTTAGGGCTCATGCTCGACCAGATGTCGTCTGTGCGCTCCTCGCCATCGATAATGAAAGGGAAACCCAGGATATCGACATCGAGGTTCGCGGCGACCTCGGGGCTAAAGTCGCAGCAGGTATCGACGACGATGCGGCAACGGTTCGAATGACCAGCGGATGCGGCCTTGTCCATCAAAGCGACTCCTTACGTAAAAAGGCGGCCACCCGCATGGGATGGCCGCCAACCGTTAACTCATGCAAGTTAACGTATTTTACTCGTCAAGTGTTTCGATGCGGGGCTTGATGATGCCATATCCACCATTCTTACGGTGATACACCACATTGATGAGACCGGTCGTCGCGTTCTCGAACACGTAGAAGTCGTGGCCCAGCAAATCGGTCTGCACCAGCGCCTGCTCCTCAGTCATCGGGGTGACATCGATAACCTTCTCGCGGACGAGCAGGTCGTCGTCCTCCTCGGGCAGCAGCAGGTCGGCCAGATCCTCGACGCGCTCGACCGGCGCAACATCCGCGGCGCTGGCACCACCCTGGCGGTTGTCCACGACCTTGGTCTTGAACTTGCGCAGCTGGCGGGTGACCTTATCGGCGGAGAGATCGATGGCGGCATACATATCTGCGCCGTGCTCGGCAACGCGAATCACAGAACCACGGACACGAACCGTGACCTCGACGATTGCCGGGTTGGGGTTCGAGGGGTTCTTCTCATAACGAAGCACGACGTCGACTGTCATGGGCTCGATATCGAAAACCTTGAGCGCCTCGCCGATCTTCTCATCCACATGCGCACGCAGAGCATCGGTTACCGTCGTCTTGCGTCCAGAAACCTTGATATCCATACGTGGCTCCAATCTGCCTCGGGGACTTACTGTACTGGCTATGTACCCATTGCCGTGCATTTAATCACCCGAATTCCCAAAGACCCGAATAACGACTGCTTGATACCGCATACCGAAGTCTCGCACTTTTCCGTGGCAAAGTGCGCTATAGGAAGGCGTCGACGGAGTTAATTTTTCTCCTGGAAATTAGCTTTGACCTGCTAGTTTTACCAAAATAGAAAAGCCGGGCTCCCCTATTTGGGAGACCCGGCCATGCGTGTTGAAACCGTGAAGAAGCGCCTTGTTCGGTGTATGGCAGACGCCACCCCTACCAATAACTAGCTATTGAGCTTGTTGATGTCATCGTCGGTGATGGCGCCCTCCTGGCTAGACGACGGACTGTCGCCGTTGTTATCAGAGGCGTCGCCATCGGAGGACTCGGTCTCGTTGGACGTGGAGTCGGATGCCTGCACATTGGCCCCCGAAACAGTCTTGGCGGTAAGGTCATAGGGCATTTGGCCATACCAGACGCAGTGGACCGCCTCGAGCGTGCCGTCGACCGTGATACCGTCGAGGGCATCAGGCACGGCACAGCTCATCGTTAGAGCTAAGGCCTGCGACGCCAAGCGTGGAGGGCGCCTCGAGCGTGCCGACATAGGAGATCTGGCTCATCAGACGCGCGAGGTAACCACCGGCCGTGGAATCACAGATCACGTAATCGACCTCGCCCGACTCGAGTGCCTCGAAGCACTCGTTGATGTTGGAGAAGGTCTTTTGGTTGGCCGTGATGCTCTGCTTGGCAAGCGCTTCCTGCGAGGCCGAGGAAGTCTGAACGCCCAAGGTAGCAGTGTTGAGTGTGTCGGTTGAGACACTCGGGGACTCTCCGTCGCTGGTCTTGCCGAACACGGCGGCAGCATCGTACAGACAGGTGCCAAGCGAGCTGATGTCGCCGCCCGCAGACTTGACGTCGCCAATAAAGATGTCGGCCTTTTTATCGCTGAGCGCGGAATCGGCCGAGGACGCATCGACAAAAGCGACCTTGAGACCCATGCGGCATGCGAGGGCACGAGCGGCATCGACCGCATAGCCCGTGAGGTTTCCGTCGGCATCCTGCATGGCCTGCGGGGCGTCGGAAGTATCGAGGGCGACCGTCAGGGTTCCCGGCGTGACCAGGGCATTGTCCGATACCGTGGGGGTAACGGTCTCGCGCTCGATCTGGTCGATCGTGGGCGTCGTGAACGTGGACAGTGGATTGAACGCACATCCACTCAGGCCCAAAACGGCAATGACCGCCGCGGTCCCAGCACCTAACCGAGCCGCATGCATCAAGCTGCCCCTCACCATGTCCACTACCCTGCCTTCTGTGTCGTATACAATCCGTGCCCTGCACGGAATATCGGGTTGTTCCCACCAGCTGACCTGGTATTTGACCCCACACTTGCGCACCGGGGCGTTTGCTCGGGAGGCCGCAGCCACCTTCACGACTGGCCCGCTCGCCCGCGAGGCGGTATTGCCCCAAAGAAAGTAGAACGGACGGTGCGGCTTACATCTAGGACGCGCCATGATCGCGCCGCGCGCACGCGGTCGCTTACGTGGATCCCTTTGACCGCGTCTGTCTTGGACTAGGATGGGCATTTCGTCCGTCCGCAACCACAGCCTGGCAGGAACGTAGGGCATTATAGCTAAGTTCAAGCTATAGTTTAAGGTTAGGGACGTTATTCGCATCGCGAGCACAGATTTCGCAGGTCGGGGCGGGCTGCACGCGCTCTGATTGAGCCCGTCGCTCCCCATGGAGAGCCCCGACGCGCTCGTCTTGGGGCGCGTGGCCAAAAAATAGCAAATATGAGTACTGTTATCAAATTAGTGGCAGGAATTTTTGGCTCTGCAAACAGTTTTCACGCTCTATAACGTCAGATTGATGCCAGGGTATTCCACATTTGTTTAATATCTTTCTGATTTACGCCATCTTCTAGTCCCAAAATCCCTGATTTTGCTGTTACCGAATTTGTAGCAGTACTCATATTTGCTATATTTTGGCCAGAGCATGTATTCAACCCCCTGTTTCAGAGCATTGCTAGGCGGGTTTAAGCCCAAAACACGCCCGCAGCGTGTTAAATAGCGCCTCTTGTTTCTTTCTGCAAGCGTCAACACGGTTGCGATATCGCTTACCCATACGCTGGTGGATGCGCCATGCGAGCGCTTCCATCGCTTCCATGTCGCAGAGCATTTCGTTGTTGACCGTCGCGACCTCGATTCCCATAGTAATCAAGCCCGTGTTGCGTTTTTCATCATGGATACGTCCCCTCCGGGAGGAATGGCCCAGCTCACCGTTGTATTCCAGGTCAAACCGGGCTGCTTCCTGATGGGCATCGCAAACCGCATACGGCATCCCCGAGATCGCCTGCGCTCGGTCGTTGAACTCGATCTTGTGGTCGGTCTTAAAGGGACCGCAGGCAAATCCGCCATAGGAAAACGGAAGCGAAAACATGGCAAGCATGATGCATTCCATGGGTGAGCGCAGGTTTTCCGACAGAAAGGGGCACAGCCGCCGCAGCTGCTTGGCCGCGCTCCCCTTGCATGCCGCAAGGTAATCTGCCAGGCGATCGGGCGTCAGCACTGGCTCGACCTCAAAGTAGCCCACATCTGACGGCTGGTCCTTATCCTTTGCAAGCCTGTTCACGGTAGGCGAGCTGTAAGGGGGCAGATACTGCCCGCGATCGCTCAGCGAAATCTTGGAGCACAGCTCCTGGGCCAGGGCAAATGCCTGGATACAGCCGACTTCGCGCGCAACGGCGGCACAGAGGGCCTCGGGAGATAGGCTGTACACCCCCGGTTCCACCTCTAGAATCGAGCCGGCAGGCAACCCGGAACACACGGACCAGCCCACGCCGGGCATGCGGCGGCGCTGCGCCGCAGATCCCACCAGCAAGCACAGATCTTCTTGCACCTCGCCGCTTTTGGCTCCAATTCGTACCAGGTCGGAAAGATAGATATCCTCGGTCGAAGGCGATGACGCACACAGCACGCGGCGCTCCTCCTCGGGCTCAAGGTCCTTCCAGCCGATGTAGCCCATCTGCCGGCGCTCGGCGCGCATCATGCGCAGCGCCGAGGCGCCCGCCAGGATCACGGAAGCCGCTAGCTGCTCTTTTGTCGGCTTGTTGCACTGACTGATTGTTACCGCCACACGAATCACCCCTACCAAACGCGCGCGATAGCGAGGCCATCAACGGCCGCGGCACCGGCGCGCTTGAGTTCCGCCGAAGCCGCTGCCATCGTCGCACCCGTGGTGATAACGTCGTCGATAAGCAGCAGGCGGCGGCCCCGCACGTCCTCAACGGTCTCGTACATGCCTCGGGCGCGTTCACGGCGTTCTTCACGACCGAGTTCACGCTGGTCGCCATGGCCGTACTTAACGAGGGCGTCGAGCAGCGGAACACCCGACAGCTCGCAAAATGGGCGCGCGATGGCTTCCATATGATCGAAGCCGCGTCGCCGAAACGCCGCCGCCGTCGCGGGCACAAACACCACCGCATCGGCACCGGACAACACACCACCGTAGCGATCGGGTGCCGCGACCTGGGCATGTAAGGCGGTATCGTATAGTAGCTCTGCCAGATACGGCGCCAGGCGTCGCTCGCCCGCGTCTTTGTACGCTTTAATGATCCGCGGCAGCGGATGCGTGTAAACGGCACATGCCAGGCACCGGTCGAGAGCTTCGGCCATCGCCGAGGACGTACCCTCGACCGAGCACTCGGTGCACAGCAAGTCTCCAAACGGGGCGCCGCATCGAGTGCAGCTATGCCGCGGGTCGATGAGTGCGAGCGCGGCCAGGCAGTCTTGGCAAATAAGCGCACCGGCGCGCTCGCAGCCGGCACATCGCGTGGGCGACAACGCCTCAAGCGCCTCGTGCGCCGCCCGCTCGGCAAACGGTAGCAATTCATCCGCAAACGGTAGGATGCCGGCACCTTGCAGGCATCCCAACACATTCAAATGTCTCTTCACGACACAACCCTCCCTACGCTCGGTCTGAACTGCCTCCCATTTCTTGGACATGAGAAATGGGAGGCTTTTTATGCGTGTCG
>CABUKY010000006.1 GCA_902492185.1 uncultured Collinsella sp. | reverse complement strand
TATAATGGCGATAGCTAAAACACGATTCGCTCCCCCATTGGAGGATGTTTATGACCGAAACCGCAGCCGCAATTCCCAACGAGACACGCGACACCAAGCTCGAGATCATCATGGGCCGCGAGGCACTCGATAAGCTCGCCGATGCTACGGTGCTGGTGCTCGGCTGCGGAGGTGTGGGCTCCAATTGCTGCGAGGCACTCGCCCGCGGCGGCATCGGTCATTTCGTCATTCTGGACAAGGACGTCATCGCGCCCAGCAATATCAACCGTCAGGCCATCGCCTTTCACAGCACCATCGGAAAGCGCAAGGTTGACGTGATGGAAGCCATGATCCACGACATCAATCCCGCCGCTGCCGTCATCAAGCGAACTGAATACTTGCTGAGCGACAACATCGACGAATTCTTCGCGAGCGTTTTGGAGCAGACGGACGGCAAGCTCGACTACGTCGTCGACGCCATCGACACCATCTCGGCCAAGCTCACCATTGCCAAATATGCTCAGGACCACGACATTCGTTTGGTTAGCTCCATGGGCGGGGCCAACAAGCTCCATCCCGAGTGCCTCCGCTTTACCGACATTTTCGATACGGTACGTGACCCCATGAGCCGCATTATGCGCAAAGAATGCAAGAAGCGCGGAATCAAGAGCCTGCATGTACTGTTTAGCTGCGAGGAATCGGTTAAGACACAGCCCCGCGACCCTTCCAACATCCACGAGCGCACCGAGCTGGGAACCGCCAGCTTTATGCCGCCCATCATGGGTCAGATGATTGCCGGCGAGGTTATCCGCCAGATCAGCGGCCGCGGCACCGAACGTGTACGCTCCGATGGCCAGCGCCTGGACTAGCGGAACGCGCCGAGATGGAGCCCCGGTTATTTGATGCACACTGCCATCTTGATTTGATGGCATACCCGAATGCTGTTGCCGACGAAACTGCGGCTATAGGACTGGGGGTCTTTGATTGCGGGGTCGACCCACGCGACTTCGCGGCAGCAAAAAAGCGTGCCAGCCGCTACCCAAACATTATCGCGGGCGTCGGCCTCCATCCCTGGTGGCTCGCCGACGGCCGCTGCGGTCCTGCCGAAGTCAATCTGCTTTGCGAAGTTGCCGCCCAAGAGCACTACATCGGCGAAGTCGGACTCGACTTTTCCGCGCGCTTTGCTGGAAGTGAGCCGCTACAAATACAGGCACTTAACCGGCTCTGCGATGCGCTCGTGCAGCATCCTCTTACCGGGCGCGTGATATCAATTCACGCCGTTCGTTCGGCAGGAGCCGTACTGGACGTCCTCGAATCGCATGGACTACTCATCCCAAACCCCGACTCCCCCGCTATCATCTTCCACTGGTTTAGCGGTACTTCGGACGAACTCGTCCGCGCGCGTAATGCGGGCTGTTATTTTTCCGTCAACGAACGCATGCTCGCGACCAAGCGCGGTCGCGAATACGCACGACAGATTCCACTCGATCGTTTACTGCTCGAAACCGATGCGCCGGCGGAGGCAAACACAGAAACAAGCGCGCAGTCGCTCATCAGATCGCTCGCAAGGACCTCGATGCGCATTGCCTCACTCAAAAACTGTGACGCAAAGCGCATCGAGTCGGTAGTTTTAGCAAATGCGCACGCTGTTTTTGACCTTCGCTAACCCCTGTGGGCAAAAATGCCAAGGGACATGCGAATCGCACAACGCAGTCCCTATTGGTAGGCAGTACAGTTCGGCAGCATTACACCAATTCGTGCATGAGATCACAGTTGCGTGCATACAATTCGTCAAAGATATGACGACGCGACGCATATAACTCGTGGGCAGCCATATCGGGCTCGATTGTTTGCGCAACGCCAAGGACTCGGGCGAGTTCATCCCATGATGCATAAGCGCCACCTGCGAGAGCTGCCATGATGGCATCACCGAAGCATGCGCCCACCGTAACCTTGGCAACCGAGACCTCGCGCCCGCATACGTCGGCGATAGCCTGCATCCAAACTGGATTCTTGGTTCCACCTCCGACAAGCATAATGCGCCCAATTGGCAGTCCATGCTCTCGCTCGATAATGTCGACATGGGATGCAACGGTATACGCGACGCCTTCCAAGGCGGCGCGAACCATATGGGCTCGCGTATGCCTTCCGGTCAGGCCAAAGAAGACGCCACGCGCCTCGGGATCGTTGAGCGGAGTACGCTCCCCCGCAAAGTACGGCAGACACAGGAGCCCATCGGCACCCGGCGCCACGTCGGCGGCATCATGCGCCATAACCGAATAGGCATCGGGACCACCGTGGCCCTCGGCCTCTACGGCGTCGCGATACAGCTCTTGGCGCAGCCACGATGTGAGTGCGCCCGCCGTATTGGTCCCCGCGCAAATCCCGTAAGTTCCGGGAATGATAAACGTCCCCGGCCACAGGCGGGCATCATCGATCATATGATCAGCTAGGTAGATGAAATACGCCGTACTCCCCAACTGAACCATCATATCGCCGGGACGGAATACACCCGTCGAAATGGCCTCGGCACCAGAGTCGCCCGTTCCCACTAAGACAGGTGTCCCTGCCGCGAGCCCCGTCGCCTCAGCCGCACGCTGCGTAATCACCCCGGCAATATCGGTAGCCGACATCACCTCCGCCATCTGGTCAGGCCGGCAGAAACGAGCACATTCCCGAGCATCAACCTTCCAGGTGTAGCGGTCGTATAGGGGAAGAAAATCCTCCGCTAAATAACGGTCCACCGTAAAACGCCCCGTCAACTTTGCGCACAGAAACGATGACGCCGTCAGGAACTTCGCGGCACGTTCGTGCACCTCGGGCATATTCTCCTTAAACCACAAGATCTTGGGAGCAATATCTGACGAACAGGGATCATGCCCGAAAAGCTCGCGTGCGCGATCTGACCCATATTCGGAAAGGAGCTCGTCAATCTGCGGCTTCGAACGTGCATCGACTCCATACAAAATCGCGGGCGCCAGCGCGTTGCACTCGGTATCGACTGGCACACAGTCGCAACCCAATGCGGAAAGGCCCACGCATCCGATCTGTGCCGCGTTAACCCCCGATCGCGCCACCAGCTCGCGCGACAAGCGGCAAAAATCGCCCCACCAAACTGCCTCCGCATCATGCTGGTACCATCCATCACACGGGTTGTCCGTCTCGTGTCCACAAGAAGCTTGGCAAACGATGTTGCATCGATCATCGATTAAAACGCCTTTAGAGGCGCTTGTCCCAATATCAATACCCAGATAGAGCGCCATAGGTGCCTACTCCCCTCGCGCCGTACGAGCGGCAGCCATAAAACGAGCTACCCGCTCAACATCGACCGGGGCATCCAGCTTTCCGTCGCACTTTAAGCACGTGCCGACAAACGCACCATCGTAGTGAGCGAATACGTCAGCCACGGTATTTTCGCGACAACCGGTGCCACATACCACAGGTACTTCGCCAACACGCTCGCGGACTTCATCGGCAAGCTCGCCCGAAGCGCCACGACCGGCAGCCGAACCGCCGATGACCATTGCATCCGGAAGGCAATTAAAGAGAAGTGAATCGGCAATGTCCGCAGTCGTGCGGTCGTTGAGATAAACCTCCCCCTCGCTCGTGATGAAGTGAAAAAGCTTGAGGTCATCCAGGCGCAGCGCCGCCTTGCGACGCATGGTGTGCGCGAAATCTCGATTAATCAGCCCGAGATCACCGGCCCAGGCACCGCAAAAATTGCAGCGCGTGAACTGCGCATCGACAGCAGCGCACAGCTCGATTGTGGCATCACCGTCGTAAATAGCCTCGGCTCCCCAAGGGGTCGACAGATCATGGGACAGAGCTCCGATTACATAGCCCATCGATGCAAGGGTTGAGGGAGAAACGTGCTGCTCATAGGGCATCGAGAGCTCATTGGTAATCAAAATGCCATCGACACCGCCCTGTTGCAACGCCTCGAGATCGCGCTTGGCGGCTTCCACGACCTGCGACACGCTTCCACCCGGGTAATACAGTGGGTCGCCCGGCAGAGGACGCAGGTGCAGCATTCCGATAACCGGCTTTTCGGTCTTGAACATCGAAGTTAGAAACGACATAGCGTGCTCCTTCATAGGGTTATTGCAGGGACGTTACTCCCCCAGCACCTCGACGTACACTTTTCGCTTCTGCGGACCGTCAAACTCCGCAAGATAGATGTTCTGGGCACTTCCGCACACGATGTGGCCATCTTGGACGGGAAAGAAGCAACTGTTCCCACAAATCATGCTCTTGATATGCCCACAGGAGTTGTTGCCGGTGGCTCCATAGCTCGGCAGGAAGTGTGCATGTGCATAGGGGGCATCGAGTGGGGCGATGCGATCAAGCGTTTCCATAAGATCCGTCTCCACGCAGGGCAGCCCCTCGTTTACCACGATTCCACAGGTCGTATGCGACAAAATAATCGCTGCCAAGCCATTGGTCACCGAGCTGCGTTCGATGGCAGCGTGCACGTCTTCGGTAATATCGATGAACTGGTCCGGAGCAGTCGATAGATAGCTCAATGTTTCGAGCGTCACCATGTTTACTCATCCCCTTCAAGAAAACGCAGGGCATTACCCCAGTAGAGCCTTTCTCGCGCATCATCGCGCATGGACACGGTATCGAGCGCCCGCTTGAGTTTGAACGCACGGAAACGCGGCGTATTGCTGGCGAACATTACTTGATGCGATAGCGCGCGCTCATACCACAGCGGCCCCATATCGACCGTGAAAAGACGCTGCATCATCTCCTCGGGCGAATCGATGTAAGTGATAGAGGTGTCCGTGTAGCAGTTGGGATACTTGAGCAGCATCGCCACGGTCTCGCGCACCCAGGGCCAGCCAAAGTGGGTCAAACTAAAACGCACATTTGGATGCGTTGCGATTGTGTGCTCAAATGCAAGCGGGTTACTGCGCGAGAGCTCTGCGCCCGGCTCCCAAGACATACCGGCATGGAAAACCACCGGCTTGTTATAGCGCTCGCACAGCTCGTAAAGCGGCTCAGCCACAGCATCATCGGGGTCAAAACCCTGCTTTGCCGGATGCAGACAAAGCCCCTTTGCCCCCAGCTCGGTAAAGGCGCGCTCCAATTCGCCTGCGGCACTGCTCACCCGCGGATCTACGCTCGCAAATCCCCACAGACGATCGGGATGCGCGGCAACCAGCATGGCAATCTGGTCATTGGTGCCAAAATGCCCTCCGCATGCCGTGGTTACATCGAGCGGCATGAGCAAGCTCTTCTGCACATCGCAGACGTCCATCTCAACTTGAAGCTCGTCCCAATCCATGGGACCCATATGCCCCATACCAAATTCTCGTGACCAAAAACCGAATCCATCAGGCTCATCACCCGGCGTACAGATCTCGCCGTAGAGCATGGGCTGAACCAACATGTCGATAACCATTTCGTACTCCTTTCCAGGCATTTGACCCTAGTACGGCTCAAACGAACCAATCACTCGGGACGACAGCTCAGCGCCCGCCTTCATACACGCCGGAATATCAAGGCCATCGATCACGCCCTTGGTAAACCCGGCAATATACGAGTCGCCGGCACCCACGGTATTAACGACCTTCTCCGCCGGTACAATCCCGCACTCATAGAAGCGCTCACCGTCATAGGCAATGCTTCCCTTCTCGCCAAGCGTGGCAACCGCAACGCGCGGTCCCAATTCCTGCACGTGGCGTACCCAGTCTCGTAGCTCCGGAGTGTCCTCTTCAAACGACATAAATGCGTAGTCAACGTAGGGAAAATGATTCTCACATGCATATTCGGGATCCTGGCTGAACACCGAGAAGTCCATAACCACCGTCTTGCCCGCATCGTGCCATTCGGGCAGGAGGTCCAAACAATTGCCAAACAGGTCGGTATGAATGATGTCATGCTCTAGGATAAACGCCCGGTCATCTTCATTCGGTCGATATGTCTCCATTACGCCATCGATTGCCTCGAGATGCACGCGATCGACGCCGTCTTTCAATGCCATGAGCATCACCGAGGTGTCGCCATCCTCCACCCGCAGATGTGAGATATCGAGCCCCTCAGCGGCCAGCGCCTCTCTCATCTTGTCTCCGTACTCGTCCTTGCCGACAACCGACACGGCGGATACCGAAACGCCCATTCGTGCAAGATGGATACCCCAGTCAATGCCATTACCAGTCGGATAGAACACGCCGATGTTTTGATAGACGTCCGCACAGCAAAAACCAGCCGCGCACGCTTTAATACCCATGGTCTTCTCCAATGTTCAAAAGGGGACCCACCACATGGCGAGCCCCCTTTTCGCGTTTCGCTTATTGTTTTGCATCGGCTGTCCAAGGCCTCATAGCCAGACCGCCGTACGCTTTCTTAAGCTATTCGACGATTGGTGCTCCGTGGCCCCAAGAACCTTCCATACCGCACACGGTCGAGGCAAACCCGGCAGCAAAGTCGAGCGCGCGCTCGATGGCCTCGGCGCCATCCTCACCACGCTTGGCGGAATCGAGATAGCACATCAAAAACGAGGTGAGGAACGAGTCGCCCGCCCCCATGGTGTCCTTCATGTCCGTTACCGGTTTAGCCAGCTGGCGGTAATAACGCTCGCCGTCGTAAGCAATGCAGCCCTCGGCGCCCGCCGTAGCCGACACAAAACGCGGACCCAGGCCCTTCACCCATGCCAGACGCTCGCGAATCTCGTCCTCACTCGCGGCATCCGCCGCACTAAAGAAAGCGAAATCGACGTAGGGCGCAATCTGCTCGTAGTACTCGTCGGTAGAGTCGTCCGAAAAGTCAAAAGAGACCGTGACGCCCGCAGCCTTCAGCTTGGGCAGCTCGCGCTCGGTAAAGCAATAGTTACCCGAATGAACCACATCGAACTGCTTCATGTACGCAAGGTCAAAGCGATCGAGGACATAGCGCGCATCGCCACGGATACCGCCCTCGTTGGAGCCGAGGAAGACACGGTCACCGTCAACGACGGTCACGCGAGCCGCTCCGTTCTCGCCAATCATCTGCTCGCACTTGTCAAGCTCGATACCCTCATCCTCGAGGCTTGCAATGACATGCTCGGCAGCGGCGTCATTGCCAAAAATGCCCATGTATGCGGAGCGTGCGGCACCGCATTTCTTGGCATAAACGGCGAAGTTCACTGCGTTGCCGCCAGGATACATGGTGTGGATATGCTCGTAGCGATCGACGACGTTGTCGCCAAATCCGAGCGCGTTAACGTTAAATGCCATGGCCTTTGTCCCTTCTAGTACTCGACGACGCCCATATAGCGGCGGAAATCGGGATCGTGATCAAACACCTTGCCGCGTGCAGCACGCAGCTCGCAGTTCATGGCGTAGAACAGCACCGGGTCCAGATAGGCACGGACGCTCGCCGGCACGGCTTCCATACCGTACTCCTTGGCATCGAGCACCATCAGCGTATCGGTATGCGTCTTAAGGAACGCCAGGGCGCGCTCGTCCATAGCACGGCACTCGCTGGAGCCCATCTGCAGGAAGTAAAAAACGCCATCCTGAGTAGCCTCGAAGGGGCCATGGAAGTACTCGGCAGAGTGGATGTAGCTGCAGTGCTGCCACTGCATCTCCATAAGAGAGCAGATAGCGAAACCGTAGGTCTGGCTAAAGTTGGGACCGCTGCCCAGAATATAGAAGAACTCGTGCTCCTGGCAAAGCTTGGCAAAACGATCGCCCAGCTCGGCATTTACCTTCTCGCGTGCCGGGGGAAGAATCTTATCCATCTCGGCAATACCGGCATACATATCGGCAAGATCGGCGTAGCCCTCCTGCTGATCGAGCAGCTCTGCCGCAAGCGACAGCGAAATGCCAGCGGGGACCTCGGCCTGCGGCACACCCTCGCCCCATGGGTAGACCCACGTGGTCCACTTGCCGGAGTCGATCTTGGATCCAGCGTTGTCGGTCTGGGCGATCACCGTAGCGCCGGCAGCAAGGGCAATCTCGCAGCCCTCGACGACCTCCGGGGTGTTGCCACTATGGCTACAAGCGATGACCAGGGACTTCTCGCCCAGACGACGCGGACGCATAATGTCGAATTCACGCGCGGTATAGATATACGAAGTGAAGGTGGTTGCCTCGCGCTGCAGAAGCTCATGAGCCGGGATCAAATCGATCATGGAGCCACCGCAAGCAATCCAGTAGACGCTGTCGAACTTGCCCTTCTCGGCAATTGCCTCTTTGATCAGATCGTGTGCGTTCATATCCAGTTCCTTTCTTATTTGACCCGCAATCAATGACGTTGGTTGCGTAGCCGATAGTTGTTTTAGTCAATCAGATATTTCTCGAATGCGGCCATGTTCTTGGCATCTGCCGCGGCCGGGTCATCGTAGTAACGACCGTCCGTGATTTCCTGGCCCAGCATGCCGTCAAAACCATGGGCGTTGAGTGCGGCGACGAAGGCGTCCATATCGTGCTTGCCATCGCCCCACACCAGATGGCCATACGGGTCACCGTCGATAAGGTGCATCTCGTGAATTGCCCCATCACCAAAGGCGGCAAACCAGTCCTCGAGCGTCTCGCCCGCAACGCCCATCGCAGTTGTATCAACCATGGGCTGTAAGTACGGGCTCGCGACCTCGTCAATCATGCGCTTCGCATCGGAAACCGTCGTCACAAGGTTGCTCTCCTCAGGACGCAGGCTTTCCATCGTAAGCACCAGACCGTGCTCGCCGGCATACTCCGCCAGAATGGACAAGTGCTCGCGGCTGCGCTTCCAGGCTTCCTCGCGGTCCTCGTCCCAGTCGCCCCAGCCCGAGTTGACGGACATACGGTCGCACCCAAGTACCTCGGCAAGCTCAATGCCGTGCTTAAAGTACGCCAGGCTGCGCTGTTCATGCAGCGGTTTGCGTGCGCAGTACTGCCAAGGATAGACAACGTTCTCGGGGCACAGAGTACGATACCTAAGCCCACGGTCTGCAGCCTTTTTCGCCAGGACCTCAGCCTCAAAGTAGCCCGTGTGGTCGAGCGTCACATGCGGCTCCGCACACCACAGCTCAATGGACTCAAAGCCCAAGCGCTGCTGCACATCAAGGAAGTAATCGAGCGACCACATGATGTAGTGGATATTCATGCCCGCAATCTGCTCGCGGCGCAGCGTCGGTTTGGATTCAGGCATCTTATGCCTCCTTATTTCGATCGAACACGATTTGTCCGTCCGACATCGTCATGTCAACCGCAAGATCACGTGCGTCGCGATAATCGAGGTCGAACACATCCCGATCGAGCACGCAGATATCGGCAAGCTTGCCAACCTCAAGCGTACCCAGCTCGTCTTCGCGCATCAGGTCGTACGCGCCCCCGGCAGTCCAAGCGCACAAGAGCTCGACAAGCGTCAGCGTGTTGACCTCATTCACGGGCAGTCCGTCGTCGAAGTATCCGCCGCACGCACTGTAGATTGACTCGCCCAAGCTCGGAATCAACAGCGGCAAATCCGTGCCACAGCACACTGTGCATCCGGAATCTTCCATGCCGCGGCGATTCCAGCTGTGCAAAAGTCGCGTCTCGCCAATTTGTCGACGCATCATCGACAGGCAATCCTCGCGCCGGTCCAGCGTCAGAATCTGCGGATAGACCTCGCAAATTCCACCTAACTTGCCAAACTTGACAAGATCGGTCGGGTCAGAGTTCTCGAGATCGGTAATCGCATGGCGACGAAGCATCCGTCCATGCTCGTCTCGAGGCAGCGAGGCATAGAGCGCCACGGTGCGACGAACGGCGCCATCGCCCTGGCAATGCAAGGAATATCGGAAGCCGTCAGCATCAATTGCACGCAGCTCGTTCTCAATCAGATCCCACTCTGGCTCCTCGACGACCGTCTTGCCGGCAGCGCCCGCATCGGCCGAGTCCTCATAGGGGTCTATCATCTCGGCAAGCCCCGCCCATACGCCGCGATCGGTCATACGGTTGAAGCCAGAAAAGCGAACGAACGGTCCCCGGAAGCGCTCTCGTGCCTCGCGGGCATATGCCAGATTTGCACCGGCACCCACCGGCTGCGACATCATAGAGACGCGAACCGTCAGCTCACCAGATTCCTCACGGCGAGCCATTTCGTCGGCAAAGCCGTAGTAGTCATCAAACGCCATCTCCTTGATGGCGGTAACGCCGCGCTCGTTAAGCATGCTCATGTAGTCCGAATACCCTGCACGCACCTCGGGCAGCGCGAGGAAATCGCTCATCATGCGCCAGATCTTCTCGGCATAGCACGCCTGGGGTGTAAAGCCGTATCGCGCACTGGCGGCAGCGTTGAGAACGCAGGTCTCCGCTCCTGGTGTAAAGCAGACAACGGGGATATCGCCAAAACAATCGTCAAACACAGCTGCCGTATTTGCGTTCTCGACATCCGATGCCAACGTTTCGGGTAGGTTGTGGCCAAAAGCCGCCGCGCAATCCGGATGATCTTCTTTCCATGCACGCAAGAGCGACACGGCCTCTTTGGCATCAGCGATGCCGGACAGATCAGACCCCAATGTCCGCAGCGCCCAGCCTGTATAGAAGGTATGCACATCGATCAGGCCAGGCATGACGGTGCGGTCGCCAAGGTCAACTACCTCGTCCGCCTGGGTCAAATACGAAGCTACCTCACTCTTGGTGCCAACAGCCTCAATTCGATTGCCACGGACCGCTACGAAACCTTCAAACGGCAGGTCCCCCGTACCGGTAAAGACGCTCTTAGACGTCAGGACCGTCAAACGATCAGACATCACAACCACCTACACCGGAAGCATGCCAGAGATTGCCGTTACGATCAGACCAAAGACGACCATGAAAATGAAGAACTTCCAAATGGTCTTCCACCATTGGCCAAACGAAATCTTAGCCACGGCAAGGCCGGCGACCGTCATGCCCGCCACGGGGCTGATGGTGTTGATGGTCTGGTTGGCAAACTGGAGCGCGGTGACGGCCGCCTCGGGATTGAGGCCCATGAGCTCGGTCAGGGGGCCCATAACGGGCATGGTGAGCGCCGCCAGGCCAGAACTCGAGGGAACCAGCAAAGAGAGCAGGCCAAGGACGATATACATAAACGTGGTGTACACGGCGGCCGGTGCACCGGCGAGCGCGGTAGCGAGCGCCTGGAGGATGGTGTCGATGATCATGCCGCCCTCGGCGATGACCAGAATACCGCGAGCGATACCGATAACGATGGCAGCGTACGCAAAGTCGGCGAGACCCTTAACGAACTCCTCTGCGATCGTCTGCTGGTCAAGGCCGCCCAGGATACCGGCAAGCAAGCCCATGCCAAGGAACACGGCGGAAATCTCATTCATGTACCAGCCCTGGGTAACAAGACCCCAGACGATAATGCCCATACCGCAAGCAAAATCGATAAGCACGAGCTTCTGACGGATAGTGAACTCTTCCTCGATGGAGGCATCGGTCACGGAAAACTCGATACGCTTGAGCTTATCGTCCTCGTAAACAATGGACGACTCGGGGTTTTTCTTGACGCGCATGGCGTAGCGCATGGCCCATGCGATACCGACGGCAGTGAAGATGACCCAAGAAACGGCGCGCAGCCACAGTTGCGGATTACCCTCGATGCCAATGATGCCTTGGGCGATCAAAACATTAAACGGGTCGATGGTCGAAGCACAATATCCCAGGTTAGGACCAAGGAAGCAGATGATGAATGCCGTCATCGAGTCATAACCGATACCCATCATGATGGGAATGAAGATGGCATAGAACGGCAGGGCTTCCTCAGACATACCAAACGTAGTGCCGCAAATGGACAGCAATGTCATCGTGATGGGAATGATGAGGATGTCCTTGTTCTTGAGCTTTTTAATCACACGGCTCATGCCGGCATTCAAAGCGTTGGTCTTGGTGATGATCGCGAACGATCCGCCAATCAATAAGACGAACGCAACGACGTCGGCAGCCTCTTGGATACCCTTGGTGGGCGCTTGCAGGACCGCGAAGATATCCTGGCCCAGATTGATGGTCTCGCCGGTCTCGGAATCGGTGTAGTTCTTATCGACCTGTTCATAGGTTCCAGCAACGGCGACTTCACGCTCGCCCGCTGCTGTCGAAATCGTTTTGCGCTGATACTGACCAGAGGGAACGATCCAAGTCAGGACCGCAAAGACAACGATCAGCAAGAACATGATCGTATAGACATGCGGTAATTTGAACTTAAAACGTCTGTTTGTCTTCTTCGCCTTCGTATCTGACATAGATACCTCCAAAGAACTCGAGACTGCATCGCATCTCGCTTCAACGTTTGCACAATGCAAACGTTCTATGACGTCCCATAGATTACCAGCAGCTTTTTCCTTCATCAAGATAATTTCAAACTGATTGCCGCAACGCGGTTGAACGGTTGTGTTCGCGCCGTGAACGGTATGGAAACGCCCGGTGAGATGATCCACCGGGCGCTTCCATTCGCAATGTCCTAGATGTCAAAAACGTAGCGAGACCCAACGATCCGCTGACGACCGATGATAAACGGCCGCCGCTGCTCATCGAAAAAGAAGGCTTCCATATAAAACAAGGGTTCGCCAACGGGAACTGCCAACAGCCGAGCGACCTCGGGCGACGCGCACGCGATCTCGAGCGTGCACGGGTCGGTAAACGCGGGCGTGCGGCCCGTTCGGTTGCGCACGAACTCAAAAATGGATTGGTTAGATAGAGGTGCCGTTGATAGATAGACGTTGTCCTCGTAAACGTATATGTTGTTCTCGAGCATGACGGGGACTCCATCGGCAGTACGTACACGCTCAACGCAAATCAAATCAGTTCCAACGGGAACACCAAAGAACTGCGCTTCGGTAGAATCTGCCGGCAGTATCTTTCTCGAAATGACGCACGCCCCCGGCTCCATTCCGTTAACGCGGCATGCGTCCGAAAAACTCTGGACGTCATCCTTCTGGCGAATCTTGCGCTTAAGCTTGGGGGCATTGACAAACGTGCCTTTCCCCTGCCGCTTCGTTAGATAGCCCTGCTGGACGAGCTCCTCAATAGCGCGTCGCACGGTAACGCGGCCAACTTTATAGCTCTCAGCCAATTCGAATTCGTTGGGTATCCGCGCGCCCGCCTTGTAGGCACCGGAATTGATTTCGTTTTTAAT
This sequence comes from uncultured Collinsella sp., assembly GCA_902492185.1. Taxonomy (GTDB): domain Bacteria; phylum Actinomycetota; class Coriobacteriia; order Coriobacteriales; family Coriobacteriaceae; genus Collinsella. Next base: position 20,015 of record CABUKY010000006.1, on the reverse strand, counting down.
GATATCGATAACCTGTTGGTACAGCGGTATCGCTGCTTTACCGTCAGTTAGTCCTTCAGTCGGTGGCATATACCCTCTCCCAGCCCAATTAAGTCAAAAGCGGGCTCAAGGGCATTCAACAAGCCCTTAAGCCCGCATTAGCATAAAGTATGCTAGGTGCCGCACCAAAATATCGGGTATTTACTCATCAGACCCGAAAAACGCGCAACTACCGCGCTCCTAAGAAAGCGTGAGCAGCTCCGGCAGCTGGTCGATAATCTTGTCCGCGGCATCCTGGCTAAAGCCAAAGCGCTCCTCGCGCTTGGCAATGACTGTCAGGCCGGCTCGCTTGCCGGCAGTGATGCCAGGCACCGAATCCTCGACGCAGCAGCAGCGATTCGCAGGCAGCCCCAGCAGGTCTAGCGCATGCAGGTAGATGTCGGGCTCGGGCTTGCTCTCCTTAAACTGCTCGCCGCTCACCACATACTCAAAGGCATCCGACAGCCCGCATGCGTTGAGCACTTCCTCGATGCTATCCATGGGAGACGAGCTGGCAAGCGCCACGCGAACGCCGCGGCGCGGCAGCTCTCGAATCGTATCCACGGCGCCTGGGTTAATCAAAGCCTGATAGTCGCGCGGACGCTCATGCGCCCACTCGTCCCAACGGACCAACGCTTCCTCGCCAGTGAAATGCCCCTTACCGGCGCGCTCAAACCAATCGACCAGCATATGCAGGAAGAACTGATGCGAGGTACCGACCTGCCCATTCAACTCCTCTTGAGTCAGGTTAAGCCCAAGCTCCTTGGCAAACGCGGCAGTCTCGCCCAGGTAGTAATACTCGGTATCGACAATGACGCCGTCCATGTCAAAGATAACGGCATCGAACGGAAATGCGGACACGGCACCCTCCCTAACAAAAGGGCGCCTGTAAGCAGGCGCCCGAACCATGCATTATCGGCGATTCTAGCCCAGCAGCTTATCCAGCGCCACCGCAATACCGTCTTCGTTGTTATTGGCGGTCACCATCTGGGCCACAGCCTTAACCTCATCGACGGCGTTGCCCATGGCAACACCGGTGCCGGCCCACTCAATCATGGACTTGTCGTTCTGGCCGTCGCCAAACGATACAACCTCACTGGCATCGATGCCGAGCTTGGGCAGGGCTCCCTCGAGCGCACGAGCCTTGTCGATACCGGGCGCCGTGTACTCAAAGTACCAGTCAGCCGTAAACATGCCCGAAAGCGTCTGCTTAAAGGGCGCATACATCTCCTCGTAATGCGCCTGCAGGTAGGCCGGGTCGCCTGCCGTCAGCAGCTTGTCTACGGGATAAGTGTCCACGACCTCATGCAAGCTCTCGACCTCGCGGATCTTAAGGTCGCAGGCATCGCGCTCGTATTTGACGATGTTTTTCTGCGAGCCATCCGGCAGCGTAATCATGCAGTGGTACGAGTCCTCGACATGCAAGTCGCGACCGAGCGAGATCATGGGGATCACATCATAGTTTTGCAGATGATCAATCAGACGGTGCAGCTCGTCAGCCGGCATGGCCTGGTCAAAAAGAACCTCATCGGTCTGAGCGTCGACCACATGCGCGCCATTGAAAGCGACTAGCAGACCGTCATGGTTTTGAAGGTCGAGCTCCTGCGCCAGAGCATGTAGTCCCCATGCGGGACGGCCCGAAGCCAAAATGAGCTTAATGCCCGACTCCTGTGCCGCGAGCAGCTTTTCGCGCGTGCGCGGGCTGATGACCTTTTGGTCGTTGGTGAGCGTACCGTCGATATCCATCGCGATGGCTTTGATTGCCATATATGCCTCCCTGTCATTGAACAACCTTGTCTGAGCCATCATACAGAACACCCATCGCGGCTCCGTTTACAACGGGCAAAAAGTCATATTGTCTCGAACATGAACGGCGCGTAGTCGTGAAGCTTTATCGCTCAGGTCAAATACGTCTGCTAGCGACGCTCATCCGTCGGTGCGCCGTCGACGATCGCGATGCCCGCCGAGGCACCCAACGCGCTGGCGCCGGCCTCGATGAACGCGCAAGCCTCTTCGTAATTATGGATACCACCCGCCGCCTTGATTGCCACGGCATCGCCGAGCACCTCGTGCATCAGCCGCACGTCCTCGAGCTTAGCACCGCCAAAGCTTCTGCCAGTCGATGTCTTAAGGAATCCCGGCTTAGCCTCCAGCGCGATCTCGCATACACGGCGCTTGGCGGCGTCGTCGCCGTCCAGTTTGCACATCTCGACGATCACCTTGTCAGTGATGCCATGCGCGCGACAAAAATCAGCAATGGTAGTCATCTCGCGCTCGATGGCATCAAAATCGCGGTTCTCGACCGACTCCTGATTCAAAACGTAGTCAATCTCGGTAAAGCCACACGCAGCGTATTCCTCAAACCTCGCAAGCTTCTCCTCAAGCGTCATAGTGCCCTGGGGAAAGTCGATAGCGCCGGCAAGGATGATGTCAGAGCCCTCGAGCATGGCGCGGCCCGTCTCGTACTCCTGCAGGTTCGCAAATACGCAGCGAAAGTTGTACTTTAACGCCTTCTCGACATACTGCTCAAACGTGTCCTCGGGGGCATCGATATAGTCGATGTATTTATTGATGGGTATGGCAAGCGTCATGCTGAGCCTCCTTGTTCAGGGCCGACAACCGATTCGTGGTTTCACGCAAAAAACCACGTTCAATGTACGTCCGACATGCAAGGACAGCGTCCACATTCCGACAAGTGGTATGAAATTAGCTGTAAACGTATATTTACAGACAGCGAACGGCACCGCATGCGGATGCCGAAAGGGGCCCGCATCCCAACGGATACGGGCCCCTTTCGGCATAAGCCAACTCAGCCGTAAAAACTACTTGCGGTGAGCGCGGTAGAACTCGACCGCACCATCTTATCCGAGCCGGGGCACGTTCGCACAGCGCACGTATGACGGTTGCAAAACCACCCCATTTGAAACAAAGGCAAAAAAGTACTTGCAAAGACGCGTTCCGACATATAAGTTGATAAAAGACCGCCGTTGCGGTTTTAAGTAGATCGAGCATATGAAGTTTGAGTTTTAGCGTGTAAGAGAAGGAAGATCGGCAAAGTACAACCCCAAACGCAATGACAACTTAATGAGGTAACTGCCACATGTGAGGCACCCAGGGCATTGCTGTCTCGATTTTGAGCACGATGCCTTCCGCCTTGCATGGGCCGTTCCATCCCGCCCCTGCAGCAACTGCCTCACGGGCTCATTGAAAACCGCATAGCACCCCAACGTCAGCACATCACCCACGGCAAGCACATCACTCACGACAACCAACACATCAACAAACAGCACGAACATCAACCGATTGGAGAAGCTATGACAAACCACCACGCTGAAGACGGCGACAAGAAAAGCATTCTGGATGCCCGCATTGAGCGAGCATATGCAAACGAATATGACGCCGCCTTTGCCGCCGCGACCATCAAGAACTACGCGTCGCTACCGCTCGCGACGATCTTGGCCGACCACCCTCAACTGCTGAAGCGCTGCACAAAGATCATGGGCGACCCCGACATTCGCAAGCTGACAGACCCCTATGCCCCAAAACGCGACAACGATTCGTACGTTCTTACCGTAGGCTGCCTAGCCCATATGCTTACGGCGCTCGACACGAAACTCAAGCTCGAATGGGAACCCGACGAGCGTCATGAACTCGAAAGCAAGCGGAACACCCTGCGCACCGCACTGTTCCTTCCGTTGGACGGCCTCAAGCGCTGCAACGTCGAGCTCAATACACAGGCGCAGCAAAAGCCCGGGACCACGGGGCAGAAAACTCCAAGACCCCATGCGGCCATCGTCGACCGTAACCGATATAACCGCATGACCGCGCACTTTTCCGCCGAGGGAGCAGCCATAAGGACGCTGATCGACCTGCTGTGCCTCCTGAGCATCAACGAGCTATTTGAGGGCTATCTCGCCCTTGTTCCCGCGACGGCACCCAAGTCGGTAGCAAAAATCATCGAGACCTGCAGACGCCAGTTTGAGCGCCATCGCAATGGCAGCGAGATGAACGCCAGCATCGCGCAGTACTACGCAGCTCATTACAAAAATGACGGATGTGCCCCTGTCGAGCATCAGCTGCGGCTCGCCTACACCACGCCCGTCGCAACGCTCCATCGCTTTGGAGCCCCTGGCGCTTGCGAGCCGCACGAACAGGCAGCCTGCCCCACAACCGAGCTCGATCTCAGGCTCGGACGAACCCTGTAGCCCGCCAGCCCCTCCGCGGGCAACAATCCCATTCCACAACACAACCAACAGAAAGGAGTCCTCATGGACACCAATCATTCCCCCATCATCAGCCCCCTCACCATGCGTGAATCCGCCCGAGGTATCACGCTCACCAGCATTTACGATGAGATGCTCGCCCGTCGCGAGCTCTCCGTCATGGGAAACATCGAAACCCCGATGGCCCACGACCTATGCCAGCAGATCCGCCTGCTCGATGCCACCGACCCCAGCCGCTCCATCACCATATTTGTCGCCAGCGCCGGCGGAAGCGTGCGATCGGGTCTTGCGATCTATGACGCCATGCGCCTCGCATCGTGCCCCATCCGCACCGTCTGCCTGGAATTCGCCGCGTCCATGGGCGCCGTGATCTTTATGGGCGGCGACGATCGCCGTATGGCGCCCCATGCAGAGCTCATGATTCACGACCCGCTGATCCCCCAGGGGGCAGGCGGCTCGGCACTTGCGCTGCAGGAAACCAGCCGGCGTCTCATGCAGACCCGCAAGACCCTCACGCAAATCCTCTCGGACCGCAGCGGCCTCACGCCCAAGCGCATCCAGTCCCTCACTGCAAAAGACACCTACCTTTCGGCCGAGCGCGCCGTCGAGCTCGGCTTTGCCCACGAAATCCTCTCGACCACCAAGGAGGTCGCCCATGTCTAACCTCGCCAGCCGCCTCGCCGCATCTGAGTCCGCATCGTCCACCATCCTCGCCAAGGATCGAACGCTTTCCTGCAACACCCGCCAAACGGGACTCAACAACAATGCACTTGTGATCGGCCCCTCGGGAGCCGGCAAGACCCGAAACGTCCTCAAGCCCAACCTGCTGCAAATGAACGCAAGCTACATCGTGCTCGACACCAAAGGCACGCTCTGTCGCGAAGTGGGACCCGTGCTGGCAGCCCACGGTTACCGCGTGCAATGTCTCAACTTCGCCGACCTCAACACCGTCCCGGCCCTTGCGCCCGGCATCGAGCGCTGCGGCTACAACCCCTTGAGGCACATTCGCCGCAAGGCGGACGGCAGGCCCAACCAGCAGGACATCCTCTCGGTGGCAAAGGCCATCTGCCCCATCGAGGACAACAACCAGCCTTTTTGGGATCATGCGGCGGCAAACCTGCTGTCGTGTCTTATCGCCTACGTCACCGAACAGCTACCCGCCGACGAGCAGACGATCAGCTCGGTCATCAAGCTGATCGAGCACCTGCAGGACGGTGCCACGGGTCGATTGTTTGACGACCTGATCACGACCGACCCCCAAAGCTATGCCCTCTCGCTATGGCGGCGCTACGCCATTACGCAAAATGCCGAGCGCATGCACGCGAGCATCGTCGGCATCCTTGCCGAAAAGGTCATGTGTCTGGGATTCGACGGTGCGGCACAGCTCTATCGTGAGTGCCATCAGGTGGACTTCGCTTCCATGGGACGCACCCCCTGCGCCCTGTTTGTAACCGTGCAATCTCGATCCGCTGACCGGCCTCTTTATTTCACAGGCGTTTATGGGCCTCATTCGTGAGGCCGATAGGCAGCCCGACGGCAGCCTACCCGTGCCCGTGCGCTTTATGCTCGATGACTTCGCAAATCTGCAGATCCCCCAGATCGACAACGTGCTCTCGATTATCCGAAGCCGCAACATCTGGGCAACGCTGTTGCTGCAGTCGACCAACCAGCTCGATGCGCTCTATGGCGAGGCACGCGCACGCTCCATCATGGGCAACTGCGACACGCATCTGGTGCTGGCGTTCCAGGATCCCGAGAGTGCCCGGGTGTTTTCCGACCGCGCCGACGCGCTGCCCAGCACGCTCATGGCGACGCCGATCGATCGCTCGTGGCTCTTTGTGCGCGGTCGCACTCCCGAACAGGTCGAACGCTTTAGGCTCGAAGACCATCCGCTCTACGGGGAGCTGTCCGAGGCGCAGCGAGGCCATGCGGAGGCCGAGATCTAGGCGCAGGGTTCTCGCGGCGCGCGGCGCCCCGGCGATGTTCCACAAAGGCCGTGCGCCCCGGGACTACGGCAAAGCAAAGGGGCCCGCATCCGATAGGATACGGGCCCCTGACTATAAGGCGCGATGCGTTAACAGCAGCGACTACTTGCGATGCGCGCGATAGAACTCGATAAGCGCTTGAGTCGAAGCGTCCTGCTCGGCCTTGGCGGCATCGTCGTGGAAGGCAGGGGTGATCTGCTTGGCAAGCTGCTTGCCCAGCTCAACGCCCCACTGGTCGTAAGAGTCGATGCCCCAGACCGTGCCCTCGACAAACGTGATGTGCTCGTACAGGGCAATGAGCTCGCCGAGCGCAAACGGGGTCAGCGTGTCGCCGAAAATCGAGGTCGTCGGGCGGTTGCCCTCAAAGCAGCGAGCCGGGACGATCTGCTCGGGCGTGCCCTCGGCACGAACCTCGTCGGCCGTCTTGCCAAAGGCAAGTGCCTTGGTCTGGGCCAGGAAGTTGCCCAGGAACAGCTCATGCACGTCCTGGCCGCTATCGGTCGCGGGGTTGGCGGTATTGGCGAAAGCGATGAAATCGGCCGGAACCACCACGGTGCCCTGGTGCAGCAGCTGGTAGAAGGCATGCTGGCCGTTGGTGCCGGGCTCGCCCCAGAAGATCTCACCGGTGTCGGAGGTCACGGCGCTGCCGTCCCAACGGACATGCTTGCCGTTGGACTCCATGGTGAGCTGCTGCAGGTAGGCCGGGAAGCGGTGCAGGTACTGGCAGTACGGCAGCACGGCGTGGCTCTTGGCACCGAAGAAGTTGACGTACCAGACGTTGAGCAGGCCCATCAGCGCGACGGCATTGTTCTCGAGCGGGGTGTTGCAGAAGTACTCGTCGATGGCGTGGAAGCCCTCGAGGAACTGCTGAAAGCGCTCGGGGCCGAGCACGACGATCAGCGACAGACCCACGGCGGAGTCAACGGAATAGCGGCCGCCAACCCAGTTCCAGAAACCGAAGGCGTTGGCGGGGTCGATACCGAAGGCTTCAACCTTCTCGAGTGCGGTGGAAACGGCGACGAAGTGCTTTGCCACGGCCTCGGCGTTCTGCTCATCGGAGCCGTCGATGGCGCCCTGAGCCTTGAGTTGCTCGAGCATCCAGGTCTTGACCTCGCGGGCGTTGGTGAGGGTCTCGAGCGTGGTGAAGGTCTTGGAGACGATGATCACGAGCGTGGTCTCGGGATCCAGACCCTTGAGCTTCTCGGCCTGGTCGTTGGGGTCGATGTTGGAGATGTAGCGGCAGTCGATACCGGCGTCGGCATAGGGACGCAGAGCCTCGTAAGCCATGACCGGGCCCAAATCGGAGCCGCCGATGCCGATGGACACCAGGTGCTCGATCTTTTTGCCGGTAACACCCTTCCACTCACCGGAGCGCACGCGCTCGGCGAAGGCATACATGCGATTGAGGACCTCGTGCACGTCGGCGACGACGTCCTGGCCGTCGACGATGAGCTGGCCCTTCTCGCTTGCCGGGCGGCGCAGCGCGGTGTGCAGGACGGCACGGTCCTCGGTGGTGTTGATGTGCTCGCCGGAGAACATGGCGTCGCGGCGCTCCTCGAGCTTCACCTCGCGGGCAAGATCGCACAGCAGCTTGACGGTCTCATCGGTCACCAGGTTCTTCGACAGATCGAAGTGCAGGTCACCGGCGTCAAAGCTCAGCTTGTTCACGCGCTCGGCATCGGCGGCGAACCAGGCCTTGAGGTCGATACCCTCGGCCTCGAGCTTCTCCTGATGGGCCTCGAGTGCCTTCCAAGCGGCAGTCGACGTAGCATCGATAGGTGCGGCAACAGTTGCCATAGAGTCCTCCTCAGCATACGGGCGCACGCCTCCATGCGCCCGGACATTCAGATGCCACTATTCTAGCGCAGGTCAAGACTATAATCAGCGAGCGTTGCCAATCGGCCCCCAAACGGCAACCGACCAAATAGGGACAGGTTTATTTTGGCAGGTCAAACGCTTTACCAATCAAAAATAACCCGTCTTTTTATGCCAAATATTAGGCCGCGGCACACACGCTGCCGAGCAACTCGCGCAGAGGAGACCCAATGCCCTCAAGCAATTCGGGAGCGATAATGGCAAAAACGGGAACCTCGCCGGCTCCCGCGACGGCAGGCACCTTGCCCTCCGAGACAATACATCCATAAGGGACAAAACCGTCTTCGCCGGCATCGAGCGCCGCCATGCGACGCGCGAGCTCGCGCGCAAAGCCGGCAGTATCGGCATCGCCGATCGCCAGGACAAAGTCCACGCCTTCGTCGGTCGCCAGGGCCACGGCTTCGTCGATCAGCTCGTCTCCCCCGTCACCCTCAACCGAGCCGCAGCGAAAAAGTACACGCTCGAGCAGAGCTCGATCAAGCGAGCCGAGTGCCGCCGAGACGAGCTCATCACGCGTATGCTTGTCTCCGCCCAGCACGACCAGCGCCTTGGTGCCACCGTAGTGAGCGACCAATCGTCCGCACCAGCGAGCCACGTCCCCATCCGCAACAAGGCGTGTCGGCATACCAAACCCATAATTGACCATCTTTCCCACAACCCTTCCGTGCGCATAGGCGGTATCAATCGTTAGGCTCATGCTACGAAGCAAGGTTTTCCGAGCTGTTTCGCACTCTTTAGAGCTGCGTTAAAAACCCGATCCAACCGCACGACCATACCTACCAAAACAAACCAGTCCCTTTTTGACAGGTTTTGACGATGTCCGGATGAGCGGGTATTATCGAACAGATATTCGATAATAACATGTGTTTGATGATAGGACACGGATGGCGCACGAGCAGCACACCTATATCTGCATCGACCTCAAGACGTTTTATGCCAGCGTCGAGTGCGTCGACCGTGGGCTCGATCCGCTCACCACCAACCTAGTCGTTGCCGACGAATCGCGCGGACGCACGACCATCTGCCTCGCCATCACGCAGGCCATGAAGGACTTAGGAATTCACAATCGCTGCCGCCTATTTGAGATTCCCGATGGCATCGACTACATCACGGCCGTACCGCGCATGCAGCACTACATGGAGGTGTCGGCGAAAATCTACGGTATCTATCTGGAATACGTCAGCCCCCAGGACGTGCACGTCTACTCCATCGATGAGTGCTTTATCGACGTGACGCCCTATCTGGACCTCTATCACACAGATGCGGAAGGGCTCGCCTGCACGCTGCGCGACGAGGTCTTGGCGCGCACCGGCATCACGGCGACGGTCGGCATCGGCCCCAACCTATTCCAGGCCAAGGTGGCGCTCGACGTCACCGCCAAGCACGTACCCAGTCGCATCGGCAAACTAGACGACGAGACCTTTCGCAAGGAGATCTGGCCCCATCGCCCCATCACCGACATCTGGGGCATCGGCCCCGGCGTGGCGGCCCGTCTCGAGAAATACGGCGTCTACGATCTGATGGGCGTCGCGGCGCTCGACGAAAACCTGCTTTACGACGAGCTCGGCGTCAATGCCGAATATCTCATCGACCACGCCTTTGGGCGCGAACCGACAACCATCGCCGATATCCAAGCCTATCGCCCGCAAGCAACTTCGACCACCACAGGACAGGTGCTCTCGAAGGGTTATGCCTACGAGCAGGCCTACACCGTCTTGCGCGAGATGGTCGACAGCGCCGTGTTGGACTTGGTCGATAAGCACGTGGTCTGCGACAGCATCTCGCTCTTTGTGGGCTACGCGAGCGAGCGCGCCGACATACGCCGCCTCGACGCCAGCGGTACAGCGCAATATGTGGACGGATGCGGGCACCTGCGCTCGAGCACGTCGAGTATCGAACCCACCGCAACCGCCGGCCCCGGGCTCGCGCCCCGTGCTCCCAAGCCCGTCCAGCGCGATGACGAAAGGCGTCGCCTGGTGCGCGAAGCGCAGGCAATCGACGGCATCTTTGTGGGAGAGCATGGCGGCAAACCGCGCGGTGGCTATGCCGCACTCTTTGCGCACTCCAACGCCTCGCGAAAGCTACCCGAGCGCACCAATTCGTTTAAGAAGATCATGGGCTATTTCGATGATCTCTGGGCGCAAACCGTCGACCCTAAACGACCGGTCAAGCGCATCAACCTGGGCTTTGGCAATCTTGTGCCCGAGGAATTTGCCACTATCGATCTGTTTAGCGATGTCGAGGCCGATGGGCGCGAGCGCGACCTGGCGCGCGCCGTCCTGGCCGTGAAAGGCAAGTACGGCAAGAACGCGCTCGTCAAGGGATTAAGCTTTACCGCCGGCGCCACTGCGCGCGAACGCAACGACCAAGTTGGAGGACATCGTGCCTAAACCCAAACAACAGCCCGTGCGCCCGCCGACCGCCTTCGAGCGCCTGGCGGACCCCGAGGGCAGACGCCGCGCCGCCGACCCCAACCTCACAGCCAACGGTGCCGTGCGCGCCAACCGCGCCGCACAGTTTATGCCCTTTGCCGCCCTCACGGGATACTACGAACTCGTGCGCAAGCAGGAAATCACCGTCGAGCCAAAACGTGAGCTCACGGAAGAAAAAGCCCTCGTGCTTTCTAAAAAGCTCGAGGGTCTCAAACGTGGCGACTTGGTTCGTGTCACCTATTACGATACATACGGCTATCGCAGCCGCACCGGCATCCTCGACGAGGTACTGCCCGCCTTTAAACTGCTCAAGCTCAAGGATATCGCCATCGATTTCGATGACATCCAGGACATTGAACTACGCGGACGAGCCTAGACAAGGACGCGCATCCAAGGCAAGGCCTACAGCGTCATGACGTAGTAGCCCGCATCTCTCACGGCCGCCTCAAGGACACCGCGATCGATTGGCCGCTTGGAGCGCACGCGCGCTGTGCGGTCCGCGTACGTTACCGTTGCCCACACACCATTCAGCGCATTGAGGGCATTGGCCACATTCTGAGCGCAGCCATCGCAGCTCATACCGCCGATGAGCAACTCATCGCTATAGGGGTAGTGGGACGGATCGGTATCCGCAACCACTACCTTCTTGGCCTTCTTACCGCTCGCACCATCGCTGCAGCAGCTCTTTCCGTGTGTCGAAGCGACAATGCGACGCAGGCCAAAGAACATGCCAACGACAATCACGGCAAGCACGATGAGATTCGCAGGGTTGAGCAAGTCACTCATGCGTTCCCCTTTCATGTAGCCCTATCTAGATACCCCCATGGGGTGTCCCCATCTTAACCCAAAATCATGTCCGTTCGGTCAATTAGTTTCCCTCTTCAAACTTTTTTGTTGACCATGGCTTACTTTCGTGTATAAGTTTTCCTAGGCTAACAACTGAGGATCCGAAAGGGGCATCGTGACTCGAACCATTGACATCCCAACATACCAAACGGCTGTCGTGCGCAACTGCTCCCCTACGCTCGCAGGTATCAAGCCGGCTTCGCTCTTTACCTATCCCGGCGTTTACGCCAACCAAAACGAAAAACCCAGCGCCACCCATATCGAAGAGCGACGCTCTCGCCTGCTCGCCGTCATAGCCCAATGCAACCGCGAGCTCCAGCCACTCGGGATCCATATGAGCGTTTTGGTCTGGCGCCCCTGCGGAGCGCTCATCTATGTGTACCGCCCTGCAGACCTCATGCGATACCTCTCCGACCCCCGCGCCACGACGGCGCTTGCCGCCGAAGGTTACGATGTCCACAACCTGCCCGCGTCCCTGGTGCATCTCGCCGCGCGCATCACGCTGGCAAGCAGCAATGCCGCAGAGAGCGCCTATGACGGCAGCGTCTGCGCGCTCGCGCGAAATAGACACTGCGATACGGGGTGCATGTGCGAGTTCCCCCACGAAATTGGCTATTTTTTGGGCTATCCCTACGAAGATGTCCATCAGTTTATCGTCCAGCACGGCGAAAACTATAAGGTCTTTGGCGCATGGAAGGTATACACAAACGTTGAGCAGGCGCTCACGACCTTCGATTCCTATCGCGCATGCACGCAATACCTTACCTACATCTATCAACAGGGCTGCACTCTGGGACAACTTGTCCAGGCAACCCGATAGAGCATACAAAACGCGGCCGCACGCCGCACAACCGAAAGGAAGACATATGAGCAAGATCGCAGTCGTCTACTGGAGCGGTACAGGCAACACCGAGGCCATGGCAAACTTCGTTGCCGAGGGCGCAACCGGTGCCGGCGCCGAGGCAGAGGTCATCTCCTGCGCCGACTTCTCTGCCGACAAGGCCGCCGAATATGATGCCTTCGCCTTCGGCTGCCCCGCCATGGGCTCCGAGGAACTCGAGTACGATGAGTTCCAGCCGATGTGGGACGAGGTCAAGGAGACCCTCGGCGACAAGAAGGTCGTCCTCTTTGGCTCTTATTCGTGGGCCGAGGGCGAATGGATGGACAACTGGAAGGCGGACGCCGACGAGGCGGGCGTTAACGTCGTCGATTCCGTCATCTGTTACGATGCGCCCGACGACGAGGGCGAGGCGGCCTGCAAGGCCCTGGGAGCAGAGCTGGCCTAACGAAGCCGTCAGAAAGTCGCAAAGCAGCTGACAGCCGAGCACCGCACAACAACAGTCGTTCACGCCCAAACAAAAACGGGGGCCGGATACTATCCGGTCCCCGTTTGTTATATCGACAACTTCGACGCGCCGCTACGAGATATTGCCCAAGAACGCCTTGGTGCGTTCGCTCTTGGGATGGTCGAAGACCTCGCTCGGCGTGCCCTCTTCCACGATAACGCCGCCGTCCATAAAGACCACGCGGTCGGCGACGTCGCGGGCAAAGCCCATCTCGTGCGTCACCACGATCATGGTCATACCGTCACGTGCAAGATCGCGCATGACGCCAAGAACGTCGCGGACAAGCTCGGGGTCAAGCGCTGACGTAGCCTCGTCAAAGAGCATCACGTGCGGATTCATCGACAGGGCGCGGGCGATCGCCACGCGCTGCTGCTGACCGCCCGAGAGCTGGCTCGGCATAAAGTCGATGCGCTCGGCCAGGCCGACCTTGGTCAGCTCCTCGATGGCAATCTTCTCGGCCTCTTCCTTGCTGCGCTTGAGCACCTTTTGCTGCGCAAGCATGACGTTCTTTTTGACCGACAGGTGCGGGAACAGGTTGAACTGCTGAAACACCATGCCCAGGTGCGTGCGCACTTTGTTGAGGTCGACACCCTTGGCGCACACATCCACGCCCTCAACGATAATCGAGCCGCTCGTGGGATGCTCCAGACGATTGATGCAGCGAAGCATCGTCGACTTGCCCGAGCCCGAAGGGCCCAGGACAACGACGACCTCGCCCTTGTGCACATCCAGATCGATATCGCGCAGGACCACGTTATCGCCAAAGGCCTTCTGGAGGTTCTTGATACTGACGACGACCTCGTTCGAGTTATTGGTTTCGCTCATGATAGGACCTCCTTACAGACCGGCGATGTGATCGGCAGGCGTCGCGACAACCTGTCCGGCGCTCTTGGCGGGACGCTTCTTCTTGGTCTCGGTCGTGCCCAAAAGCCTCGCCTCAAGACCGCTCACCAAGCGAGCGAGCGGCAGGGTGATGACCAGATAGAACAGGGCGGCAACCACGTACGGTGTAATGGAGCCCGTCGTGGCCACGATGGTACGGGCGTTCATGACGATCTCGACCACACCCACGGCGGCAAGCAGCGACGTATCCTTGTAAAGCAAGATAAACTCGCTGGTCAGCGTAGGCAAAACATTGCGGAACGTCTGCGGAATCATAACGTAGAGCAGCGTCTGGAAGGCATTCATGCCCAGAGAGCGAGCAGCCTCGTTTTGGCCCTTGGGGATCGATTGAATACCGGCACGGAAGATCTCGCACAGGTACGCAGACGAGTTCATGGCCATGACGATAACGCCCAAGACATAGTCGTCCACCTTGACGCCGGCCAACGGCAGACCGAAGAACGCGATATAGATCTGCAGGAACGCCGGCGTACCGCGAATGATATTCACGTAGATGCCGGCGAGGCAACGCAGGATGCGCGACTTGGAGATGCGCATGAGCGACAGGGCAAAACCGAAGGGAATTGCCAGCGGAAACGCCACAAGCACGATCGAAAGCGACATAAGGAAGCCCTTAAAGACGATCGGCAGGCTTTGGACCAAAATGACCGGGTTCAAGAACAGGCGCAGGAACATATTGGAGTTCCAGGCCTCGACCCACGGCTGCTCCTTAAGATCGGCCAGGAAGTTATCGAAGGCCGTCACGCCTTTGATCTCGACGGAAGGAATTTTTGAAATCTTCTTGGTCGAGCCATCGGCCAAAGTGTAGGTGCCGCTAAAGGCCTCATCGCCGCCCTCGACGGGGAAGGTCACGCCGTAGACCTCGACACGGAAAAAGCCGCCGGCCGGCGCCGTCTCGCCAAAGTCAATCTTGAGCGTCTGGCCGTCAGCCTTGCACGTGGGTTTCATGGGCGTACGATCCATGAGGTCCTCGCCCGAGAGCATCGTCAATCGCGTGTCATCGGTACCAAACGTCGTGCCGTCGACAAACGTCAAAGAAAGACCGCTCAGCTCCTCGTCGGCATCGGCCTGAACTTCCCAAGTGATGCGCGTCTCGGTGCCACCGACCACGTCGCTACCCGAACCGGTGTTGGGTCGGGCGGTGATCTTTGCGGTCTCAAGCGCCTGGGCAGTCGAGGGCACGCAGGCCCCCGCGCATACCAAGGCGAGCGCCACAGCCAGGGCGCAGGCCAGCTTTTGGAGCATCGAGGGCAGTGGATAGCTCTGGCCCGTAGCTCCTTGGTTCAATCGAGACAAGGTGGCTCCTAACGTTTAAGTTGCCGACATAACGGGGCGGGATGACGCCCATTCAAGAAGCGCAAAGGCCCTCTCCGCCAAAACGGAAAGGGCCCGCGCGCAATCAAGTAGCTATTTTACTTGATGTTGTACTTAGCCATGAGGGCGTCAACGGTACCGTCATCAGTCAGGTCCTTGATGGCCTGGTTGATGTCGTCCTTGAGCTTGGTGTTGCCCTGGTTGATGGCGATGGCGTACTCCTCGCCGGTGCTGATCTGCTTGATGGTCTGGCAGGTGTTGAACTGCTCGGCGGTCAGCTGGCTGGCAACGGAGCGGTTGGTGACTACGGCGTCGCCCTTATCGGACTGCAGGGCGCTGAAGCACTCGGTAGCGTCCTTGTAGGGGACGATCTTGGCCCTGGGGAAGTTCTCCTGGGCAAAGGCCTCGGCGGTCGAGCCAGACTGGACGATGATGGTAGCGTCAGCGTTGTTGAGCTTCTCGCTGTAGTTGTCGGCCGTGATGTCGGTGTTATCGACCTTGGTCACGATAGCCTGATCGTCCATGTAATAGGAATCAGAGAAAGTGACTTCCTTCTCACGCTCGGGCGTGTCGGTGATAGCCGCGATGGAAACGTCATACTTGGCGCCCGAAGCGACACCCGGAACCAGCGTGTCAAAGTCATTGTTGACATACTCGACATCCAGGCCCAGCTTGTCGCCGATAGCCTTGATGAGCTCAAGGTCAAAGCCCTGATAATCGCCGTTGTCATCCTTGTACTCAAACGGAGCGTACTCGGCAGAGGTGCCGACGGTCAGTGTACCGTCCTTGACGAGCGCGTACTCCTTGGAGCCGTCGACCTTCTCGACCTTAGCGTCGTCAGAGCTGCTGGAACCGGCATCAGAACCAGAGGTGGCGTTGGACGAGCCGCAGCCCGTCAGTGCGAGGGCGAGCGCCATGGCGCCTGTGGCGGCAAATGCGCCAAGCTTCTTAAGCTTCATAATCAGTCTCCTTCCGGTGACCTCGTTTGATTCAGAGGTCTGCAAAAACTGTTGGCTATTATGCACCCGGAATTACGAATCTGCAATGAGAAAACTGATTGAAACAAACCCATAACGTGAATGGAACACTCCACTTTGTAACAGTTATTACTGCTGCAATGACCTTAATAGTCTAATTTCAGCTGCATAACCTGCAAGTTCGTTCGGAGTCTCCAAAATAAACGGCAGCGAACGCAAACGGCCATTCGATACAATATTCTGCATAACCTGCATACCGCCACCAAATTCCTCGCTGCCAAGGTATCCTTTGCCGATGCACTCGTGACGATCTTTATGGGCGCCACAAGGGTTCTTCGAATCGTTGATGTGTACGGCATGCAAGCGATCGATACCCACCACGCGGTCGAACTCGTCGAGTACGTCGTCCAGATCATGGATGATGTCGTAGCCGGCATCGCTCACATGGCAGGTGTCCAAACAAACGCCCAGCTTATCGGACAGCTCTAGGCGCTTGGCGGCAACGCCCTCGATAATGCACGCCAGTTCCTCAAAGCTACGGCCCACCTCGGTGCCCTTTCCTGCCATGATCTCGAGTAATACCGTCGTCTGCTGCCCCTCAAACATCACCTGGCACAGCGTGTCGACAATCATCTGAATGCCGACGTCGGAGCCCTGTCCCACATGCGCACCGGGATGGAAGTTGTAGTAGTTGCCGGGCAGTGTTTCCAGACGCTGCAAGTCCTCGGCCATTGCCTCCAAGGCAAACTCGCGCGCCCGCTCCTTAGCGGAGCAGGGGTTATAGGTATACGGGGCATGCGCCACCAGCGGTCCAAAGTCGTTTTGCGCCATAAGCTCGCGCAGAGCCGCCACGTCATCCATGTCAAGGTCTTTTGCCTTGCCACCGCGCGGGTTGCGCGTAAAGAATGCAAAGGTATTGGCGCCAATGGACAACGCCGTCTCCCCCATTGCCCGATAGCCCTTCGTCGTCGAAAGATGACACCCGATCGTCAGCATCTCCAGCTCCCTCCTCATCAGTTGCGGTGAAATACGGTCTATTGGTGCCTTATTTTGGCGCAAACAGACCGTATTCCACCGCAAGTTATAAAAGGGGCATCAGGGGCACGGTCCGCCGAGCCCCCACGCCCTAAAGTTTCAAGCGAATCGCATCGATGATGTGCGCACAGCGCTGTGTGGCGGCTAGGGACATGATGGGGCTTTCGAGTTTCCCCGCCTGAATGAGCCGCGCCGCATGCGACACCTCACCGTAAAAATCATCGACCTCAAATGGTGCATCGATTTCGAGTATCCGACCGTCGGAATACTTCACATGAGCGAGCTCGGGGCGATGGAGACGCTCGATTTCCAACGAGCCCCGCTCACAGGCAACCGTTAAGCGGCTTTCATATGTTGCTTTGCCGTCGCACACCATATGAATGGGTATACCGCCGACGCTCATATGGATCTCGTCGGCCCAATCGACGCGGCCGCCCGATACGTCACGCCAGCGAACTTCACGAGACGAAACCTCGCAAGTGCCCGCGAGCAAATCCTCAAACCAACCGACTGCATAGCAGCCCATGTCATATAGACAGCCGCCCTGCAATGGATCAAGCAGATAGCCCGAAGGAGACTCGCCGTAATCGAGCTTTTGCACGCTTTCAATCGAGACAATACGGCCAAGCTCACCCGACGCAAGCAAGTCCTTCACGCGAGTGCGCATCGGGCAAAACCGATTCTTCATCGCCTCCATAAACAGCACGCCGCGCTCGCGAGAGGTGGAGGCAATCGAGAGAGCCTCTTCCTCACTCAAAACGGCCGGCTTTTCGCACAGCACGGCCTTTCCGGCGCGCAGCGCGCGACAGGCCCAACGCGTATGCATGCCATGCGGAAGAGCCAAGTAGATTGCGTCGACATCGGGGTCGGCAATCAGCGCGTCATAAGCCGCATCGCCGTTATCGTCGACCGAGGCATGGCCATGCGCAGCATCAATCGAAAACGCTCGGCAAAATTCCTCGACATGTGCAGGAGTGCGGCCGGCCGCAGCCACCAGCCGTGCCCCGTCCACCTCCTTGAGCGACGATGCAAATCGATGCGAAATGCGCCCAGCGCCCAAAACGCCCCAACGAACCTCACGTAAATCATCACATGAATCCCGATGGTCCACGACAGCCCCCCTCAGTTGCGGTGAAATAGTTCCTGTTTGGCCCCTATTCTGCCGCAAGCAGGAACTATTCCATCACAAGATATAAAAGGGTCATGAGGAGCGTGTTTTGCCGAAGACTTTAAGCATGGCCGTTACGGGGCCCGGCTGGAAGCGTCGGCGCACGTCATCGAGACGCTCGGGGATATCGATATGCTGCGGGCAGTGGCGCGCGCATTTGCCGCACTTGACGCAATTGCTCACCAGCTTGGGCTCGCTCGTGCGCACCGCACTCGCCGTAAAGTATTGCGACAGCCCCGTAAACCAGCTGTGCGCATAGCTCGCGTTGTAGGCGGCAAAGCAGCCGGGAATGTTGATACCCTTGGGGCATGGCATGCAGTAGCTGCATCCCGTGCAGGGCACGCGATTCGATTTTTCAAACTCATCCAGCACGTGCGCGATCGTGTCGAGCTGGTTGGCAGTCATCGAATTCGGCAATGCGAGGTCTGCCAGTGACGAATTCTCATCCACCTGCGCGGTATCGGTCATACCAGAAAGCAACATCGTCACCTGAGGATGATTCCACACCCACGAAAGACCCCAGGCGGCAGGAGTGAGCAAATGCGGGTCACGGGCACTATCGAGCACAGCGCGGGCCCGTGGCGGCAGCTTGCCCGCTAAACGCCCGCCCAGCAGCGGCTCCATCACAAACACCGCGAGGCCTCGCTCGGCGGCGGCCATGAGCCCCGCTGTTCCCGCCTGATATCGCTCTCCAGCGTAATTGTACTGGATCTGGCAAAAGTCCCACTCATATGCATCGAGCATTGTCAGAAAGTCCGCTGCGCTGCCGTGGTACGAAAAACCAATCTGGCGAATGCGCCCCGCCGCCTTTTGACGCGCGATCCAGTCCTCGATGCCCAACGCCACCACACGTTCCCACTGGGCGGGCGAGGTAATGTTGTGCATGAGGTAATAGTCGATATGGTCGGTCCGTAGGCGGCGCAGTTGCTCGTCGAAGAACCGGTCGAAATCCTCCGCGCATTTGCACGAAGCATGCGGCAGCTTGGTTGCGAGCAACACCTGGTCGCGCAAGCCCAGGCGCTCAAGCGACGCACCCACGCACGCCTCGTTGCCGGGATAGAGATAGGCCGTGTCCAGGTAGTTAATCCCCTGCTCCACCGCACGGGAGATGATAGCGTCGGCGGTCTTCGCATCCGGGCGTCCCGGCGCACCGGGAAACCTCATGCAGCCCAGCCCCAACGCCGAGATACGGTTGCCGCTTTTGGAGTCAACGCGGTATTGCACGGCCCCTCCCCTCCCATCGAAGCCCTGACGAGGCGAAACAAACCCGTCACGCCATCGAAACACATCGGAATCGCAATTGAGAACGTATCGTAACGCAGCAGAAATCGAGCCGTCACGGCACCGCTTTAACATCAGCAAAAAGCCCGATGAAAGGAGACGAGCGTGGCCACGCGTGAGGACGCCTACCCCTACCCCGGCGAGCAATACATCCTCTCGGTCGACCGCTATCAGATCGAGGTCATGGACCATCTGGACAAGCTTCCCGCCACGGGTGCCGTCATCTTCTGCACCTTCCCCAAGGTCCGCGATGGCGTCGGATACCCCGCCCGCGTCTTTGCGGTCTGCCCCGCAGCGTAGCGTCCAGGCAAACGTTTCTTTTTTATAACAGCCGCCCCGCGCACCCACCAATCACCCTGGCAGCATACAATCCATCAGGCGCCCCTTACGCGGGCGCCTTTTACATGGGGAGATGATTCACATGCAGATCAACAAGGTCGCCTTTATCGGCAAGGGCGGCGTCGGCCTGCTCTACGGCAGCATGATTGCCAAGGCCCTCGGCAATGACGCCGTCGAATACGTTATGGATGACGCCCGTTTTGAGCGTCACGCGGGCGATGCGCTCACCGTCAACGGAAAGCCTTGCGATCTCACGTCCGTCCGCGCCAGCGA
>CABUKY010000005.1 GCA_902492185.1 uncultured Collinsella sp. | reverse complement strand
CCTGCTCTACAGTCCTGCGCAAGACGAAGGCCACATTAAGTGGCCTTCTTTGCGTGCGGAACTCGCGATGAACTTCGTGCCCCGCCGTCCGGGAGGACGCCTCTTTATTGATGGGGGGCCTGATAGGTCGATGGTTCCGTGCCCGGATGCGTCCAAAGTGGGACGGGCTTTCCGGATGGGCAGGTTTTCGAAAAATGCATCCCGGAATTTGCGCTCAAAGTGGGATGCGGTTTCCGGTTGAGGGTCTAAGGGGAAAGTGCGTCCCAGAATCGACGCTTGAAATGGGATGCAGTTTCCCGATGAGGCACTCGACGGAAAATACATCCCAGAAATGGCCTTTGAGCTGGGATAAGATTTCCGCGGCATCTCGGATTCTCAAAAATGAGAAACGCCGTTGGCGAAAATGAGACACGTGATATCGGGCATCGGATGTATCATTTGCAAAAATGAGTCCACTCCACTCGAATAAAGCGAGGTCCCTCATGTACGTTCCACACCCCCGTATCCGTAGGCTGTCGAAAATCCCGCTTGTTGGGACGGCGGCGCTTGCTGCGTTGGTCGCCACGAGCGTCGCCTGCTTCACGGCCACGTCCCAGGTTGCCCAGGCGGCAGACGCGCCCGCAATCACCGATATGACCGAGCAGGATTATCAAGCCCTGGGTCTGGGCACGAGCGAGGACATTCCGGCCGATACCGTTGGCCCCTATTCCACTGATACCCCCACGACGTTTGCCACGCGCAGCGAGGTCTATATGGCAGCTAACGGTAGCCATGGCAATCGCTACACTCTGCGCGACAAGCTCGAGAACGTCGAGCGCGGTGACATTGGCGGCAGCAGCAAACTCACCGATGGCTATGGAAGTGTGTGGGGCGCCGCAAAGTTCTGGCAAAACGTCAACAACTTCGATACGAACAGCGATCTCTACAAGCATAGCGACTACGGTGGCGGCACCTGGTCGTACCTAAGCAACAATGAGTCCTCAACAGTACTCGCCAACGACAACAACGGTTTCTCGGGCATTCACGCCACGAGTGTTGAGTTCTGCAGCGACGCCAGCACGGGCAAAAAGAGCCGCGTTGCCGAGCTCCGTGCCTACGGCGACAGTTCCTCCACGACGATTGACGGCAAGTCATACGCCTGAAAGGTTGAGCTGGTCCTCTACTCGTTTAGCAACGGGCGTACGCGCACTCTCGACACACACCTGCCGGTGACGGTCAACACTAATATGATGTACGAAGGCCGTTTTAAGTACCTGGATGCCGGTTACCTGCAAGAGCACGACGCCGTCTTTGATGTCGAGGCGGGCGATGTCGATGGCGACGGCGTCGACGAGCTTTTTGTCTACGCGGGCTGCTATGTCGACGAGAACGGCGTGCGCAAGGCTGTAGTCGACATGTATGACTTGGAGGGCGGCAACTGGAAGCAAAGCGTCGTCAAGATCGATGCCGGTAACGCCGCGGACTACACCACGCACAACAAGGGCGGGAACGACTCCTGGACGCAGCTTCAGTCAGCTCCTGTCGTTTCGCTAGCGGCCGGCGACCTCGATCGCGATTTTTGCGATGACCTCGCCATCGTGGTCTCGGCACCCTACGGCAAGAAGAATATTGATAAGTCGACGCATTGCGAGCTGTTTTCGTGGGATGCATCCAAGGGTGCGCTCGTCCATGTCGATGCTCTGGGCGACGCGGGCGCAATCTCCCTCTCCGCGAACGGCAAGACCATGGTCGCTGCGAATGCGACGTTCGGCACGTTTGCCGCCTACGATGAAGAAGGAAAGAAGACGGGTGAAACCGTCACGGGCCTTATTCTTGCGGGCTATGACTGGCAACGCAGCGCTTTTGATTACGGCGCTTCTGACGGCAGCAAGGGGCTGTACGGCGCGCTGTACCGCTACGCGTATTTTGACTCGGAGTCTGGCGAGTTCAAGCTTTCCGATTGTAAGGAATACAGAGACGGGCTCCTCGCCTCCTATGGGCTGATGCATGTGCCCAACAGCGCATGGAAGGATAGCGCTCAGGATAAGCGCTATCCGTGCACCTTGGCGCCTATTGCCCTTGCCACTGCCAACCTTGACGGCCTGTCCGAGCAGCTGGCGGTCGACGAGGTGCTCGTGGGCGGCGATGTGTTCCGCGACTTTGCCTGCAACACGGCACAGAGCGGGGCTCAGGGCTTGGGGTCCATGGTCGGAACCATGAGCATGAGCGGTCAGCAATACAACAGCAGCAACAAGCATGACCACAAGGGTATAGAGCAGGTGTGGATCAGCGACGTCAAGGCGGGCAGCGTCTCGGGTTCGGACCGCTATAACGAGAGCTTTATCGCTGTGGTGGGCAAGCACCGCGACGAGGACCTGCGCAAGAACGATGACTACTATTGGATGACCGCCTCGCATTTTTCGCTCGACGAGAACGGAAAGGTGCGCCGCGGCGAGGAGCAGGTGATTAGCGAGAGCAACCGTCGCGGCACTACCTACGGCACATTTATCTCGCTCGCGCTGCCCGATGTCGACAACGACAGCGTCAAGATCACGTACAAGGACCGCTACAAGGTCTATACCAACCCGCGCGTGCTTGCCGTGCTGCAGGATGCGCCCTATGTTGAGGATCTGGAGCAGGCATACGGCTATCTGGTGTTGGGCGGCACGTCATACGGAGAGGAAAAGGGCACGGGGACAGCCCAGGGCTATACCATTGGCGCCGAGTTGGGCGTTGCCGTCGAGGTGCAGACCGGTCCGCCCCTGGTCGCGATGAATGCTTCAGTCGATTTTGCCGCCGAGGGATGCTATGACTACCGGAGCGAGCGCACGGTCAGCGCAAGCGTAAGCTATGAGTCGCATGCCGGCGAGGGTGACAAGGCCGTGCTCTACACGATTCCGATGGTCTATTACGAGTATGAGATCGAAAATGAGGAAACTGGTGGCAAGGGCGTGATGGCGGCGCCCGTGTCGCTCGGCGCGCAGACCTCGGTCGTTAATGTCGAGGCCTATGACCGCATTGCCAAACAGCACAATATGACGCCGCTCAGCTACTTTTTGACCAACCGGTCGGGAGAACCCGGAACCTATCAAACGACGCTCAACGGCGAGACTCCCGTTGGGGATTCCTTTGGCCTGGGCAAGCCTGGCGTAACGCGCGCCTACACGCACGATGGGTTTAACGGCGCCGCCGCGCAGTCGGGGGCGAGCATTGAGCAGACCATCGAAGTCGAGGAGGGCAAGGAGCAGGAGCTCGAGCTCGGCTTGACGCTGAACGGCAGCGTTGTCATGGGCGCGAAGCTCGCAAAGCACGAGTTGTTTGGCGGCCTGTGCTTTGGTGCCAACGCCGGCTTTACTACGGGTAACTCTTCGAGTGAATCGACCGAATACGGCGGCACCGTCGACAACCTGCCCGAGGCCGCGCAGGGCAAGTACGGTTTTGTGTGGCGTCTGGGCGTCAACGCGGTGGATGTCGACAAGTTCGAGGCAGACTCGGGCGACAAGCTCGGCACCAAGGACACCGACCAGTTCTGGATCGTGGGCTATGACGTTAAGGACGTCGAGATGCCCGACGCGCCGGCCGTGACGGGCTTTACGGCAAACGCCGTCGATTCGACCAGCGTTACGTTTAGCTGGGACGATGTACTCGCAAACAAGAGTGGCTTTAGCTACGGCGTGGGCATGCTGCAGAGCAATGCGGCGGATGCGGTCGTCAATAGCTGGAAGATTGCCGACAACACGCAGACCTCGCTCAAGTGGGATGGGCTGCAGCCCAATACGGAGTATCGATTCGCCATCGCCGCCGTTAAGAATGGATCCACGACCGAAACAGGTATTCGCTCGGCAATCATCACGGTTAAGACCATGCCCGATGGCATGACGATGACCGTGAGCGGACCTGCGGCGGATGCTGCGGAGGGGTCGGATCTTGGATACGACTCTTCGGTTGAGCGCGCGGCGGGAAGCCACCTGACGCTCTCGGCGATTGGCCATGTGAAGCAACTCGGTGCCGACGATAGCGAAACAGGGCTGGCACCGACCTATATGTGGTACCGCAAGGGCCGCGGCGAGACAGAGTTTAAGCTCGTGGGTGCCGATGGCAACCTCGCGGCTGGAACGGCCTCAAAGCTCGAGATTGACCTGACCGCAGACGATGACGGTGCGCAGTATTACTGCCACGTGGGATACAACGACGTGGGCCTCGACACCGGCACGACGCTCGTGAATATCGAGGCCGAGGAGACGGCGCCCACAACGGTGAACGCCACCCCGATCCGCACGCGCCGCCTGTTCTCACAGGCAAGTGCGGGCGCCAAGAAGTTCCTGGACCATACGCTGGTAAACACCGCCGGCCCAACCGATTCCGAAGGCTCAAAGGACCCCGAGACTCCTGAGACCCCGACGAACCCGGACAAGCCCAAGTCCGACAACGGAGCTAAGACCGACACCAAGGTCAAGACTACGACCACAGCGAAGAACCTCGCAAACACCGGCGACCAAACATTCGCCCTAGTCGCCACCGCAGCAGCAGCGGGAGCAACGCTCGTAGTGATAGCCCTCATCATGCTGATCAAGCGCCGCAAGACCCACTAGTAGCCAGTCGAACATATCGACAACCCAAAAACCCGGGTAGCCAAAAAACAGGCCACCCGGGTTTTCTGTTGAGTGGAGACTCCGCAAGCGGAAACTGCATCCCACAATTAGCGCCCGGAACGGGACACATTTTCCGTCAAGCCCTCATCCGGAAAATCCATCCCAGTTTGAGCGCCCAGACCGGGACGCACTTTCCCAAAGGGTCCTCAACGGGAAACTGCGTCCCATAATTAGGCCGAGAAATGGGATGAACTTTCCCAATGAGAGCCAACCGGAAACCACGTCCCAGAATCAGCCCCCAAAGTGGGACGCACTTTCCCAACGAGCCTCAACCGGAAAATACATCCCGGAATCCAGCTGAATAGTGGGACACACTTTCCCAATCGGGTCCCAAGCGGAAACCGCATCCCGTTCCGGACGTGAATTCTGGGACACGGTTTCCGGATGCAAAAAAGGCCACAAGACGTGGCCTTCGACTTATATATGTTCAGCGGATACCCCGATGACAAGCCGCGCTCCAACAACAGGGCGTCTGTCCGGGCGGAGGCATATAAGGTTCATCGCGAGTTCCGCACGAGCCGGAGAGCACTTAATGTGCTCTCCGTGCGAGCAGGACTGTCCGAGCAGGGAACCTTACATTCCGCGCCGCCGGGCAGACGAACCAGTTAAGACGCGCCGCTACTTGATCTTGGTCGTACCCGGCGCCAGGTTGGGGTCGGTCTCGTTGGCCTCGGTCTGGAAGTGCTCGGTGTACACGTTCTTGCCGTCGCGGAACATCTCGTAGTACTGCATCTTGGCGTAATCCTCGCGCGCCTTGGTGGCAGCCGCGGCTTCGGCGTCGTCACCGGTGACGTTGGAGGAGAGCGCCCAGCGCAGGCTGGCGTCCTCGTAGCCCACCGAGTTGATGGCGGGCAGCGACTCGCGCAGCGTCATGTGCGCCTTCTGGTAGTCGGTCAGCGGTGCGCCGATCAGCTGCATAAGCTGCATGGACAGGTAGTTGGTGGACAGGTCGTCGACCTCACTCGTCTGGTCGCAGCCGGCAACGTCGTAGTTGGCCCATATGATGTAGTCGGTCTGCCACAGGCGTTCCTGGTGCGTAGCGTCGTCCTCGCCGGTAAACCACTTGTCATTGAACTTGGACGGGAAGAACGGCTGGTGATCGCCCCAGAACACCACGACTACCTTGCGGTCGAGCTTGCTCAAGGCGTTTAGGAAGTAGCGAAGTGCCTGGTCGGACTGCTCGATGCACGAGACATACTCGTCGACATCGGAGAGCGTGCCGTCCTCGACGGTCTTGGTGTCCAGGTCGGTCGTATCGATGTTGAGATGCATCTGCTTGTCGACCGGAAGCAGGCCCGTGTCGTAGCCCGAGTGGTTCTGCATGGTCACGTCGAAGATAAACTGAGAATCGGCGTTCTGGTCGAGCAGCTCAAGAATCTTGTCGTAGGTAGCCTGGTCGGTCACCATCCCGCGCAGGGTATCGGCGCCCTGGAAATCGTTGATGGACAGGAACTGGTCAAAGCCAAAGTCCTTATAGACGTTTTCGCGGTTCCAGTTGGTGGCGTGGTTGGGGTGCATGGCCGTGGTGGAATATCCGAGCGACTTGAACTGCTCTGCCAGGTTCCCGGTCGTCTCCATGTTGTAGATGGTGTACGGATACACGCCCGAGCCCAGGTTGGCCATGGAGTTGCCGGTCATAAACTCAAACTCGGTATTGGCGGTGCCGCCGCCGTAGGCGCTCACGTAGAGCTTGCCGCGGCTGAGGCAGTTGGACAGGTTCTTAAAGTACTGCGGGCCCTCGTAGCCGGCGCGCATGTTCTGATAGATCGACAGGTCCGAGAAGGTCTCGTTCATGATGGCGATGACCGTAGGCTTTTCGCTGTCGAACTGCTCCTTTGCGGCGGTGCGCTCGTCACTCTTGGCGGCGTCGGACTTGTCGTAGGCCTTGGCGTACTTTTTGAGCGTGGCCTTGGCATCGTCGACGGAGTAGTCGGCGGGTTTGGGCGGCTTGATGGACTGCGCCGCACTAATAAAGGCAGGCAGGTAGCCCTCGCGCCAGTAGCTCTCGAGCGGGCGCCAGGTGTAGACGGTGATGCCGAGGGTGTTGTAGTAGTCGATGAGGGTGACGTGCGCGGTCACGCCACCCAGGCACAGTACGGCGACGAGCAGGTTGGTGAGCAGCATGCGCTTGGCGTTGGCGGCACCCTTCTGACGGTGAGGCGCCACCAGGCCGGCGTACTCGCATAGCAGCATGGCGATGGCGGTAAAGCCCATGGACAGCACACAGAACAGCGAGATCGAGAAGGTGTAGCCGTTGCCGGCGACCGCGGCGGCGGTGGAGATGGCCGAAAGGTCGCCCGGCTGGATGGGCATGGATTTAAACGTGACAACGAAGAACTCGGCAATGCCCAGGACAAAGAGGGCAAAGGCCAGGACCGCGGGAGCTGCGCCGTGGCGCTGGATTAGGAAGAACAGGCCGACCATGAGCGTGGTGATGATGGCCCACTCGAGCAGGATGCACAGGGGGTAGACCCAGGTAAAGTCGTGGTTGGACGAGACCTCCATGCCAAGCAGCGCAAAGACGCCGGCGAGCAGCAGGCACAAGACGGCGGCGACGAGCGGGCGGCCCACAAAGGCGCCGCGCAGGCGGGCGAGCTTGCCGGTGGGGGCGGGGGCATCGGTAGCGGCGAACGCAAAGACGCGCGGGGCGATGCGGTCGCGGGCGATGCTGGCCCAGGCGCAGCCGGTGAGGACGGCGTTGGTCAGGATGAGCATCACAAAGGCGAGCGGCTCGTTTTGTGCCACGAGGCCAATGGCGCCCCAGACGGTCAAAAAGAGCTGGAATAGGCCAAAGGCGACGCTCCAGGCGACAGCGCCCTTGGCAACGGTGCCCGACTGTGCGCGAATGGCCTTGGCCTCGCGCAAGACAAGGCAGACGGTCGCCGCAAGACCGACGAGCGAGATGGCGGCAGCGAACATGCTGAAACTCCTCACAAATGCAAAACCTACGAAAGCGGGGGTTTACCCGATTGTTACCAAGATATGCGCTGCAATTGGTGGCTGCGCACAACATCCAGCCATATTAACGCGCGAGTATGGCGGTGTTGCGCAATGGAGTGCCCACCTGCGCGATAATGGACGGGAATTACACGGAAACGTAAAGGCTTCTTAAAGAAATGGCGAGGGTAGGGCGATGAGCGAGCAGGTTTGCAAGGCGGACATGGGCGATGACGGAGCTGCGGTCGTGGATACGTGCGGCTATCCGGTCGAGACTACGGGCAACACGGTGCTGGACATCTTGGAGCGCCGTTCGTCCACGCGCGCTTTTGCGCGCGATGACAACGACCGCCCCGTGGCGGTGACCGACGAGCAGCGGGCGGCGATTCTGCATGCGGCGAGTCGCGCGCCGTCGGCAGGCGCCATGATGATGTATTCCATCGTGAGCATTTGCGAGCAGGCTACGCTCGATCGCCTGGCTGACCTGTGCGATCACCAGCCCATGATCGCCAAGGCACCCTGGGCACTCATATTTGTGGTCGATTATGCCAAGTGGATCGATCTGTTTGAGCACGTGGGCTGCTTTGAGCCCGATTTTGTCGAGCGCACGGGCAAGGCGCCCCGCCGCGCTCCGGCTTTGGGCGACTTTGCCATCGCGGCCCAGGATGCCGTGATCGCCGCGCAAAACGCTGTGGTTGCCGCCGAGGCCCTGGGGCTGGGGAGCTGCTACATCGGTGATATCGTCGAGAATGCCGAGGAAGTTGCCGAGCTGCTCGATTTGCCGCCCTATACCATGCCGCTGTCGATGCTCATCATCGGCACGCCCCGCAAGGAGCGCCCGGCCATTGCACATCCCGTGGTGAACCTGGTGCACGAGGAGCGCTACTGCCGCGCCGATGCTGCGACCATGGACGCGCAGGTGGCCGAGATGGATGCGATGTTTCGCCCGCATGCCAGCGAGGTGGGCGAGCGCGTGGTGGATATCTACACCCGCAAACACACCAGTCCCTTTATGGCCGAGATGAGCCGCTCCATGGAGTGGTGGTTCAAAAACTGGCTTGGAAAATGACGAATGTGACAAAGGGAAAGTCCCTCTGTCACATTCCATATCGCCGTGGTGGCCTAAAGGTCGTATAAATGTTTATCTAGCTGGGAAGACGGTGCCATTTAAACATGGGCTGATTACCTATAATCCCTTCGAACATTAAAGTTGGGAGGAAACCGGCTTATGGAACAAAAGGCCAAGGAGGCAGCTTCGCACGCTGCGATTCCTGTGAGCATCTCGGCGATGCTCGTCACGCTGGGCGTGGTGTACGGCGATATCGGCACCAGCCCTATGTATGTAACCAAGGCGCTCGTCGCCGGCAACGGCGGCATCGGAAGCGTCACGGAGGAGTTCGTGCTTGGCGCGCTCTCCCTTGTCGTGTGGACGGTCACGTTGCTGACCACCATCAAGTATGTGCTCATCTCGCTGCGCGCCGATAACCATGGTGAGGGCGGCATCTTTGCCCTGTACAGCCTGGTCAAGCGCTGCGGCAAGTGGCTTATCATCCCCGCCATGCTGGGCGGCGCGGCATTGCTCGCCGACGGCATCCTGACGCCGGCCGTTACCGTTACCACGGCCATCGAGGGCCTGCGCACCATCCCGGCGGCCCATGCCGTGCTGGGCGATGACCAGGGCCGCGTCGTCGCCATTACGCTCGCCATCATCATCGTGCTCTTCTTGGTACAGCGCATCGGTACGGCCAAGATCGGTCACGCCTTTGGCCCCATCATGACGCTGTGGTTCCTGTTCCTGGGCGGCACGGGTCTGTTCTTTGTCTTCCAGCACCCCGCCGTGCTGCTGTGCCTCAACCCGGTGCGCGGCATCGCCTTTTTGCTGAGCCCCAACAACCACGCGGGCATCATGATTCTGGGCAGCTGCTTCCTCGCCACCACCGGTGCCGAGGCGCTCTACTCCGACATGGGCCACGTCGGCCGCGGCAACATCTACGCTACCTGGCCGTTCGTTAAGTGCTGCCTGCTGCTTTCCTATATGGGCCAGGGCGCTTGGCTTATGAACAACGCTGCCAACCCCGAGCTCATGGGCATTGCCGACCTCAACCCGTTCTACCAGATGCTCGCCCCGGGCCTGCGTCCCTTTGCCGTAGGCCTTTCCACCGTTGCGGCCATCATTGCCTCGCAGGCGCTCATCACCGGCGCGTTTTCGCTGGTGTCCGAGGCCAGCCGCCTGGACCTTATGCCGCACATGCAGGTCTTCTACCCTGCCGAGACCAAGGGCCAGCTCTACATCCCCATGGTCAACAACGTCATGCTTGTCGGCTGCGTCATCGTGGTGCTGCTGTTCCAGAACTCGGCGCATATGGAAGCCGCCTACGGCCTTGCCATTACGCTGACTATGATGTGCACCACGCTGCTGCTCTTCTTCTACCTGCACGAGGAGCGCAAGCTCAAGGTTGCTCCGTGGATCTTCGCGGCCTTCTTCCTTTTGCTCGAAGGCTTCTTCTTCGTGAGCTCGCTCACCAAGTTCTTCCACGGCGGCTACTTCACCATCCTCATGGCTGCACTCATCATGGGCATTATGGTGTGCTGGTACAACGGCACGGCGGTCGAGCAGCGCCAGTTTACGCTGCTGCCGCTGCGCAGCTACCTGCCGCAGCTCAAGCGCCTGCGCGACGACGATCGCTATGAGCGCATGAGCGACAACGTCGTGTACCTGACCAAGGACACCCATACCGACTACATCGACCGCGATATCGTCTACTCGATCTTGGACAAGCATCCCAAGCGTGCTCGCGCCTGGTGGTTTGTGAACGTCGAGACCATGGACGAGCCGCATACCTTTGCCTATTCGGTCGAGACGTTCGGCACCGACTACGTGTTCCGCGTGCATCTGTACCTGGGCTACAAGATCAACCAGCGCGTCAATGCCTACCTGCGTCAGGTCGTTCAGGACCTGGCTGCCACCGGCGAGCTACCGGCGCAGACGCATGACTACTCGGTCTACAAGGATCCGGGTAACATCGGTACGTTCAAGTTCGTCCTGATTCGTAAGCTTCTGGCGCCTGAAAGCGATGTGGAGCCGAGCGAGCGTACGGCCATCACGCTCAAGTACATCATCCGCCGCGCCGCCGGCACGCCTGCGCGCTGGTACGGCCTGGAGAACTCCAACGTGAGCTTTGAGTACGTGCCGCTGTTCACCAAGTTCAAGGCCGTGAACAAGATGCAGCGCCTGGCCCCCAACGAGCGGCCGTAGGCGCCGACAGTTGCATGGAGTTGGTTTTCGATGGGCAAGATTGAGACCGGGGAGGCAAACATGGATGCAAAGATGCTTGATGGCCGCGAGGTGGTTGCCGAGCTGGTACGTGAGGCACGCGCCGACGCCGCCGAAGATCGGTTTTTGACGAACCGTGACAACATGGATATGGCCGACCGCGTGATCTCGATCGTGGCACTGGTATTTGGAGCGGTGTGCGTGTGTGCCCTGCTCGCGCACGTGCTGTTTGTCTAGCGACCGCAGACTGCAAAGGCTTTACACTTGGAACCACCACAAGGGAAACCACCACAAAGGTGCCTGTCCCCTTTGTGGTGGTTTTTGTTTTTGAGAGAGGGGCGGGGCACTGATGGACGTCCGTACGGACGGCGATATTGCCGATAGCTTTTGGTGGCGGCGCACAACGCTGACGCGCCGCACTCCTCTGTATGACGCCTGCGTATCGGTGGGGCTGCTGGTCGCGGCGACGATTGTGGGCGCGCTGCTCGACCATCCGGGTCTCGCGCCGAGCATCATGATCGTCTATGTGTTCGCCGTTCAGCTGTGCGCATTCTTTACCTGGAGTCGCCTGTATTGCTTGCTGAGCTCGGCTGCCGCCGTGGCGCTTTACAACTTCTTGTTTGTCGACCCGCGCTACTCGCTGTCGCTTATCGACCGCGGCTATCCCGGCATGTTCTTCATCATGTTCGTGGTCTCGCTTGTGTCGAGCTCGATTGCCTTGGCCCTGCGTCGCGCTTTGGCACAGGCTGCCGCCAGCGACCGCCGCACGCATATGGTGCTCGAGACCAATCGCATGTTGCAGCGCTGCGCCGATCAGCAGCAGATCGTTCACGCCATGGCCACGCAGCTGGCGCGTCTTTCGGGCTGTCCGGTCGTGTGGTACAGCGCCGACGCCGAGGGCGATGACCTGCTGCCGCGCGCGACTTACACGGCCGTGGGCGATGCCGCGCCGGTGCACGAGCTGGCGCCGCAGATGCCACCGCGGCTCTCGGCGTCCGCCTATGTGGGAACGCCGCTCGACGCCACGTTTGGCGGCTCGGCGTTTTATGGCATCTACCTGACGGTTCGCACAGGCGACGGCTTCGCGCGCTCGGGCGACCCCGCCTCGGTGGTGGGCGTGCTGGCTATCGTTGCCGAGCCCGACGTGCTGACGCACGAGGAGCGGACACTTGCCGATGCTATCGTGAGCGAAGGCGAGCTGGCGCTCGATCGCGCCCGCGCCATGGAGGCCCGCGAGGAGGCGGCGGTGCTTGCCAAAAATGAGCAGCTGCGCGCCAACCTGCTGCGCTCCATCTCGCACGACCTGCGCACGCCGCTCACCAGTATTTCGGGCAATGCCGATGTCCTGCTCGATCAGGGCTCGACCGGCACCGCGGTGCTCGATGCCCAGACGCGCCGCGGCCTGCTCCTTTCCATTCGCTCGGATGCGCAATGGCTCAACGCCACCGTCGAGAACCTGCTCGCCATCACCAAGCTCGAGGGCGGCGGCATGCGTCTGTCGACCACGCTCGAGCTCATGGACGATATCGTCGAGGAGGCGCTGCGCCACGTGAAC
This sequence comes from uncultured Collinsella sp., assembly GCA_902492185.1. GTDB lineage: Bacteria > Actinomycetota > Coriobacteriia > Coriobacteriales > Coriobacteriaceae > Collinsella. The sequence continues at coordinate 23,504 of CABUKY010000005.1, read as the reverse complement.
CCTGCCGTGCGCGAGCACGACCTTAAGGTGGTGGCGTGCGATGAGCCGGCGCTCGTCAACGTCGATGCGCGCCTGATGGTGCAGCTGGTGGTCAATCTGGTGAACAACGCCATCACCTATACGCCCGCAGGCTCGCATATCATGATTTCGATTAGCGTCGACGATGGACGCGTGGCGTGCTCGGTGGCCGATGATGGTCCGGGCATCGCACCCGAGGATCGCGAACGCATCTTTGAGTCGTTCTATACCGCCAACCATGGCCTGGCCGACAGCCACCGCAGTGTGGGCCTGGGGCTTTCGCTCTGCCGCTCCATTGCGCTGGCACATGGCGGTAGCATAGAGGTTACCGCGGCGGATCCGCACGGTTCGGTCTTTACGATTGAGCTTCCCGTCGCCGATGTTTCGTTTGATAAGGAGTAGCGCTGTGCCGAACTCTGCCGCAAAACCGCTCATCTTGGTTGTTGAGGACGACCCCGCTGTCCGCAACCTTATCGTTGCCGCGCTCGAGGCGCACGGCTTGCGCCATATGGCCGTGGAGACCGCCCATGCCGCCATCGCCGCCGCCTCATCGCAGGCACCGAGCATTGTACTGCTCGATCTGGGCCTGCCCGATATGGACGGCGTCAAGGTGGTGGAGTCGGTGCGCGCATGGTCGGGCATGCCGATCATCGTGGTCTCGGCGCGCAGCGAGGATGCGGACAAGATTCGTGCGCTCGATGCTGGCGCCGACGATTACCTGACCAAGCCGTTTTCGGTCGAGGAGCTGCTCGCGCGCATTCGCACGACGCTCAGGCGCCTTTCGTATGCGCAAACGGGTGGCGTTGCCTCCGAGGGCTCGTTCGATACCGGTGAGCTGCATATCGATTTTGATGCCGGCATCGCCACGATGGATGGCGAGGAGCTGCATCTGACGCCGATTGAGTACAAGCTCTTGTGCCTGCTGGCGCATAACGCCGACAAGGTGCTGACGCACCAGTCTATCCTGCACGAGATTTGGGGTACGGCAACTAAGAGCGACCTGGCGAGCCTGCGTGTCTTTATGGGCACGTTGCGTAAGAAGATCGAGTCCGACCCCGCGCACCCGCGCTATATCCAGACGCACGTGGGCATCGGTTACCGCCTGGTCACCCAAGGGTAGGACGGCGTCCGCCATCCCACTATGAGTTGCGGTGAAATACGGTCTATATTTGCCTAATTCCAGGTAAAACAGTCCGTATTCCACCGCAACTTTGTTATTTGCCCTTGGGCTTGCTGGCGTAGAACTTCTTCTTTTTGGACTTGCCGGCAGGGGAGGGTTTGCCGGCAAAGTTTGATTTGCCGTTGCCGGCCTGCGTGGGCGCGGGCGCTGCTGCACGAGGCTTGCGCGCCTCGGGGTTGCGCAGCTCCTCGGTTCGCTCGGCAATCTCCTCGGCGCTAAAGCCGACCTCGGCCATGGCGTCCTCGATGGGCAGTCGGCGCACGATATAGCAGTGGTGCACCTTCTGGTTGCGCGCGAAGTCCTCGGGGATGGTCTGTGCCGTAATGTCCTCCAGCACGACGCCCGCGCGCGCGAGCTTGCGCGTTTCGGGGCGGAAGCCGCGCAGGTTGCAGCTAAAGATGGCATGTCCGCCCTGTGCAAGCAGGCGAGATACGCCGGCCAAAAGCTCAACATGGTCGCGCTGGACATCCCAGGTGCGGCGGCCCATCTTGGACGAGTTCGAGAACGTGGGCGGGTCGACAAAGATCAAGTCCCAGCGGTTGCGCGTCTGGCGCTGGTCGCGAATCCAGGCGAGCACGTCGTCGCGCACAAAATGATGCTGCGGACCGACAAAGCCGTTCTGGCGCATATTGCGCTCGGCCCAGTCCAGGTAGGTGTTGGAAAGGTCGACTGTCACGGTTTCCTCGACGCCGCCGTCGGCCGCATAGCAGGTGGCGGTGCCGGTATAGGCGAACAGATTGAGGAAGCGGCGTGCCTGTTTGGCGTGTTCGCGCACCAGGTTGCGGGTGACGCGGTGATCCAGGAAGATGCCCACATCCAGGTAGTCGTCAAAGTTGACGGCAAAGGTGAGCCCGCCTTCTTCGATGAGCGGCAGACGCCGGCGCGCGATGTTGGCGCGCTCGCCCGATCCGCCCTTGCCGGCGCCCTGCTTGCCGTACTGCGAGCCGCCACGCGAACGCATGCGGGCCTTGGCGTGCACATGCTCGGCCGGAACATCAAGGATGCGCGGCGCGATGGCCAAGATGTCGAGCATGCGGGCCTGGGCCAGCGCGGGGTCGATGGTCTTGGGCGCGGCGTATTCGGCGATGACGAGCCAGCGGCCCGGCGTCTGCGGGCAACCCTCGTACAGGTCGATGGCAGCGGAGTAGTCGGGCAGGTCGGCATCGTAGACGCGATAGCAGCTCACGCCCTCGCGCTTGGCCCACTTGCGGCGCAGACGGGCATTCTTGCGCAGGCGGTTGGCGAACTGCTCGGACTCCGGGATGAGCACGGGCAGCGGCTTGCCGTCGCCCAGGTCGAGCGTGGCGGCAGGTTCGGGCGTGGGAGTATCGGCGGCTTCGTCATGAGCGTCTGCGGTCTGTTCCTCGGCATCTGCGCTGATCGCTGCTTCAAATGCCGCGGCGGCGTGGTCGAGCGAGGGCCAAATCTCAATAGCCGCCTCCTCGTTGTTGGGCATGACGGCGATCGAGCGCTTGGGCTCGGCGTGGAGCGCGCGGGCCAGCAATCCGTCGCGGGTGAGCGCGGCGACCGGCGCCGAAGCGAGCTCGGGGGCGCGGCGCAGCTCGCCGATGAGCGTCATGGCATCGTGCATGAGTGAAAGCGGTGTCTCGGTCGTATCCGCGACGAGGGCGGCACCGGCGACAGTGCCCGCGTGGTCCAGCACGGTGGCGGACTTAGCGGCGCAAAAATCGACAAAGCGCTTGTAGCCGGCACACTTGACCATGCGCTCGGCGGTCTTGCGGGCGGTGGGGTCAATGTCCATGGCCACGATGCGCGCCTGGCGCTCGCGCGCTGCCGCCTCGCGCTCGCGCGCCTCGGCAAGCAGCTGCTCCCACAGAGCGGCGTCGTGTAGCTGCCAGCCCTCAAAGCCCCAGCGCTCGCGTGCGGCGCCCGGGGCGCGGTCGGTCAGAATGTTCACGGCTTCCAGCAACAGGCCGCCGCCGGCGCACGAGGCATCGATTAGCGTGGGAAGGGCTTCATTCTCGTAATCGTCGGCCGTCAACTCGCGCTCGCACAGTGCGGTCCAGCCGACCTGCGCCAGCACCAGGGCGGCGTAGTCGGGGCGCAACACGTGCGCACCCTCGCCGGCACGGGTCGCCGCGGGCGGCAGGCGCTTGAACAGCGGGTCGCCCGAAAGGTCCAGGCTAATGCTCGCACGACGCTGGCGCAGCGAAAGCAACAGGTGAACGTCGGGATCGGCAGCGTCGACATCGGCGCGACGGCCCGTGGTCTCGGCCAGACGGTCGCACAGCGCGTCCTTGGCGCGCAGGGCCGAGAAGCGCGTGTTGCGCAGCTGCTCGGTCACGCCGCGGGCGGTGATGGCAATGGTGGCGCCGGGGCGGACGATGTTCTCCCAGGCGATGTCGTAAACGCTATCGTACAGCTCATCGGCATCCTGCGCCTCAAAGCGCCCGAGCACCGCAAACACGCGGCTCGCTAGGCGCGACCACAGACAGGCGCGGTAGCCTTCTTCGAGCTCGCCCTCAAACGTGGCGCGGCCCTTCAGCCGGCGAACATGCGAAAGCCCGAGGCGTTTAAGCTCATCGGCGAGTGCGGACTCAAAGCCTTCGGGGCAGCTTGCGTAAAATTCCATGGGTGACCTCTCTGGTTGCGTCGCTCCATTATATGATGGATGCTTCGTTTACTCTCGCCCCCGAAAGGAACCCATATGATTGATGCGTGCCCCAATTCTGCCGTGCTCTTTTTTGACGTGGACGGCACGCTGACGTCGTTCGATCCCGACAACATGACCGACAAGGACTTTTCGGCGGTTCGCCCCTCGCAGGCGGTGATCGAGGCGTTTCATCGTCTGCGCGACGCAGGGCACAAGGCGTTTATCTGCACGGGTCGTCCCTTGTGGCTGATTGCCGATGGCCTGCGTGCTTTGGAGCCTGCGGGTGTCGTTGCCATGGCGGGCGCCACGCTCGAGGTCGAGGGTCGCGTGGTGCATGAGGACTGCTTTGACGAGGACGTTATCGAGGAGCTTGCGCGCCGTATGGCAGCGGCAGGGATTGAGGCCTTTTTCGAGACCAACGTGGCTACTTTTGCCCTGGAACCCGCGGGTGTTGAGCAGTCGTCTCTGATCGGCACTTCTGTGGTGCACAGCGCCGAGGAGATGCGCGTCGACGGCAGTCTGCGCGTGGGCAAGGTGTGCATCGTCGCGAGCTACCTGGCTCGCGTAGCCAACGATGACGGCTTTATCGATCGCGAGTTTGAGCTGTGCAACACCGGTGGTCAGAATCGCGAGCTGAGCCCCAAGGGCATTGACAAGGGCGTGGGCGTGGCGCGAGCGCTGGAATACCTGGGTCGCACCGGCAACGCGCGCACCTTTGGCTTCGGCGATTCGGGTAACGACCTGGGCATGCTCGCTGCGGTCGAGACGGCCGTGGCCATGGGCAACGCCATGCCCGAGGTCAAGGCGCTCGCCGACTACGTGACCGACGATGTCGCACACGACGGCACCGTCACAGCGATGCAGCATTTCGGCCTCATCTAATGAATCCCGCGTTCTGACGTTTGCCCAAACTGCGACTCTTTGCTTTTGCATGCTCAATCGATTTATCAATCCAAACACTGAGGTGTTTATACCGTTCGCCGAGAAGATAAAAAACCGCAGCTCACGCCTTGATAAACGTAGGTAAAGTGTTTAGCAGTTTAACGCCCATGTGCAAGCGAAAGGAATCAGGCAGATGGCAATCAAGGTGTTCGCTGACGGTGCAAACCTCGAGGGCATGCTCGACATGTACGAGAACGGCAACGTTCAGGGTTTCACGACCAACCCGTCCCTTATGAAGAAGGGCGGCGTGACGGATTACCGCGCGTTTGCCAAGGAGGTCCTGGCCCACATCACCGATGTGTCTGTCTCGTTTGAGGTCTTTGCCGACGACGTCGAGACCATGGAGGTCGAGGCGCGCGAGATCGCTACCTGGGCCGAGAACGTCTACGTCAAGATTCCGTGCGTGACCACCAAGGGCGAGTCCACCGCCGAGCTGGTGCGCAAGCTTTCGGCCGACGGCATCAAGGTCAACGTCACCACCATCTTTACGCCTACGCAGGTTGATGAGATGGTCGAGGCCGTCGACGCCGAGACGCCGTCCATCATCTCGCTCTTTGCCGGCCGCATCGCCGATATCGGCGTCGACCCCATTCCGTTTATGACGGAGTCGGTCAAGAAGGCCGCCGCAAAGCCCAACTGCGAGGTCCTGTGGGCGTCCACGCGCGAGCTCATCAACATTTATCAGGCCGAGGCCTGCGGTTGCCAGATCATCACGGTGCCCAACGGCATCCTGGCCAAGCGCAAGAACATTGGTCGCGACCCGTACGAGGTCTCGCTCGACACCGTGCGCGGCTTTGCCAAGGATATCGCGGCGCTCGGTTTCCATATCCTGCCGTAGCGCGAACACCGACTGTACCGTGGGCTGTTCGCCCCGGCCTTTCCTTTCCCTATCGCTCACGCGCTCCGCGAGGGTCGCGCTAGGCAAAGGAAAGGCCGGGGCTGCCGGCACGAGCTTGCCAGCAAGTTGGCGATTGGCTTCCATATCCTGCCGTGGGCAAAGGTACCCCCGCCTGCGCCGTGCAAAATTGAGAGTATTCAGCAAGGTAAAGGTCTTTATCAGTTGACCGAAGCATGGAACGGCCCCCGTTTTGGCTCTGACGACGCTAAAACGGGGGCTGTTTTTTGCTTTTTCGTCTCTGAGGGGCATCCGGAACGGTGGAATTTGCAGAATACTCGCGATTTTGCACATCGCTACAGGGGGTACCTTTGCTTTGGCGGTTTACTTTCCCTGCACCATGGTGAGCGAGATCTTCTTGCGGTCGCGATCGACCTTTTCTACCCACACCTTGACCGTGTCGCCGACGCGCACCACGTCGCTCGGGTGCTTGACAAAGCGATTGGCCAGCTTGGAGATATGCACGAGGCCGTCCTGGTGCACGCCCACGTCGACGAACGCGCCAAAGTCGACGACGTTGCGCACCGTCCCCTTGAGCTCCATGCCGGGTTCCAGGTCGTCGATGGAAAGCGCCGAGCGGCTAAAGACCACCTCGGGCGCGTCGTCGCGCGGGTCGCGGCCGGGCTTCTTGAGCTCGTTGACGATGTCGATGAGCGTGAGGGTGCCGCAGTTCAGGTCACTTGCCAGCGCCGAGATACTGCCCAGACGGCGCTCGATGTCGGGCACGCCGCCGCGGCTGAGCTCGCTGGCTTTAACGCCGGCGCGTTCCAGGACGGACGTGGCCACCTCGTAGCTCTCGGGGTGGACGCTCGTCGCGTCGAGCGGGTTCTTGCCGCCGCTGATGCGCAGGAAGCCCGCGGCGTTGAGGTATGCCTTGGGTCCTAGTTTGGGGACCTTCTTAAGCTGGCGGCGATCGGTAAAGGCACCGTTTTCCTCGCGGTAGGCCACGATGTTTTTGGCCGCGCTCGGCGTGATGCCCGATACGTATCCCAGCAGGCTTGCGCTCGCGGTATTCACGTCGACGCCCACGCGGTTGACGACGTCCTCCACCACATGGCCCAGGGTGCGCGAAAGCTCGGCCTGGTCAAGGTCGTGCTGGTACTGGCCAACGCCGATGGACTGGGGCGGGATCTTGACGAGCTCTGCCAGCGGGTCCTGTAGACGGCGGCCCAGGCTCATGGCGCCACGCACGGTGACGTCCAGATCGGGATACTCCTGGCTGGCGAGCTCGGAGGCGGAGTACACCGATGCGCCGGCCTCGTTGACGATGGTGTATCGCAGCTCAGGCGCCTGCTCGGCGATGAACTCCGAGACGACTTCCTCGGTCTCGCGGCTGGCGGTGCCGTTGCCGATGACGATGGTGTTGACGCTGTCCTTTTTGACGAGGCGGGCGAGCTCGCGCTTGGTGCCGGCGACGTCGTGGCGCGGCTTGGTGGGATAGACCACGCCGTGGTCGAGCAGCTTGCCGGTCTCGTCCATGACGGCGACCTTGCAGCCGGTGCGGTAGCCCGGATCGAGCGCGAGCACGCGGGCGCCGCGCACGGGGCGTGCCGAGAGCAGGCCCTCGAGATTCTTGGCAAAGACATTGATGGCCTCGGTCTGCGCACGGACGGTGAGTTTGGCGCGGGCCTCGCGCTCCAGCGAGGGGGCCATGAGGCGCTTGTAGCCGTCGGCGATGGCGGCGTCAAAGACGGGCGCGAAGACGCCCTGGCGTCGGGGCCAACGGCTGCCGAGGCGTGCCGTGGCGGCGGCGCCGTCGACGTTCACGCGCACGCGGAGCTTGCCCTCGCGCTCACCGCGGTCGATAGCCAGCACGCGGTGGTTGGGTATACGGCGCAGCGGCTCATCATAGCTGTAGTACGGCTCGTAGGGGGTCTTCTCGGTGGGGTCGGTGGCCTCGACGACGATGTCTGCGGTGTTTTGCGTAAAGGCACGCAGGTCGGCGACGTTCTCGGGGTCCTCGGCCACCGTCTCGGCCACGATGTCCGCCGCGCCGGCGAGCGCCTTTTCGGGCGTGTCGAAGCCGGCCTCCTCATTGACGTATGCTGCGGCGGCGTCGAGCGCACTGCCCTTGGCCGAGGCCTGCATGATGATCATGTTGGCGAGCGGCTCCAGGCCGGCTTCGCGGGCCTTCTGCGCGCGAGTCATGCGCTTTTTGCGGTAGGGCTTGTAGAGGTCCTCGACACGCTGGAGCTGCGTGGCCTCGCGAATCTGCTGCTCGAGCTCGGGCGTGAGCTTGCCCTGGGCGTCGATGAGCAGAATGACGTCCTCTTTGCGCTGTTCAAGATTGCGCAGGTAGGACAGGCGCTCGTCGAGTGCGCGCAGGGCGACGTCGTCCATGCCGCCCGTTGCTTCTTTGCGGTAGCGCGAGATAAAGGGGATGGTGTTGCCCTCGTCGATGAGCTTGACGGCTGCCTCGATGTTGGCGGCCTTAAGGTTGAGCTCGTGGGCGAGCTGGGCGATAAGATCCATGGGACTCCTTGCGTTTAAGGTGCGTTTGCAGCACAGGGCTACCAAGGATACCACCCGTTTCAAAAGACTGTTTTGGGCCCTCGCCACGAAAACGACCTATCTACTACGTTTGAACCGTATGGGTCGACCATCCCCCGGTTTTCAGAAAATACGCAAGCCGTCTACCTGCGCTTTTGATTTTAGGAAATATGGCATGGTTGAGGGTGATTGGCTAAACGTAGTAGATAGGCCCATTTCGTGGCGAACGAATCAGGCTGAGGTGCAAAATGGCCCCCGTCTCAGAAAAATCGTCGGCAAGGTAGCAAAATGCCCCGCGGGCAGGAGGCTGCTCGCGGGGCAAAGAAGAGGGGCTTATTGGTGGCGGACCGAGGGGTTCGGCATGGGGTTTGCCGCGGTCGCTCTTAAGGCATTACAGCTCGACGAGCTGGCCGGTCTCGGCGGCCTCCTTGATGGCGTTGAGAAGCGTGAGCGTCTTGACGTTGTCGGCGGGGGTTACGACGGGCTCGACCTCGCGGCGGACAACCTTCACAAAGTGCTTGAGCTGCATCTTGTGTGGCAGTGCCGAGTCGACAGCCGGAATCTCCATCTGCAGCGGCTTGTGCCAGTTGGAGGCGCCGTCGTAGGAGAACTGGTGCAGGCGGGGCAGCGACAGGGCGCCCTTGGTGCCGCCGATAAAGTAGGCGTCGGCGTCGAAGGGGCGGTACTGCGGATCCTCGCGAGCGGTTGCCTCCCAGTTCCAGGGGCTGGCGGTGGCGTCGGAGATGGTCATGCTTGCGAGCGCGCCATCGGCAAAACGGACGTTGACCACGGCGGAGTCCTCGGTCTCAAAACCGCGGGCGGCGCTGGACTGCATACCCTGGACGGCAACGGGCTCGCCCAGCAGATAGCGGAGCAGGTCGACGTCGTGCACCAGGTTGACCAGGATCGGGCCGGCACCCTTCTTGCGACGCCACTCGACATCGAAGTACTCGTCATTCTTATAGATCATATAGTGGAAGCTCGACACGGTGAGCTTGCCCAGCTCGCCGGACTCGATGATCTCCTTGGCCTTGTTGACGAAGGGGTTGTGGCGACGGTGCTGACCCACGAGCACGGGCACGCCGGCGGTCTCGGCCTCGGCGGCGAAGGCCTGAGCATCCTCGAGGTCGTTGGAGATCGGCTTTTCGACCAGCGGCACGATGTTGCGCTTGATGGCCTCGCGGGCAACGCCCAGGTGCAGGTCGTTGGGGGTGGCGATAATGACGGCCTCGGGCTTGACCTCGTCCATCATCTGGGCGAGATCGGTGTAAAACGGCACGCCGGCGGCCTCGGCCGTGGCGCGGGCGCCCTCAAAGGCGTCGGCGATGGCGACGAGCTCGGCCTCGGGCTCCTCGGTGACAAAGCGGATGTGGTTGCGGCCCATGGCGCCGGCGCCGATAACGGCAATGCGGACGGGGTTGAGCTCAGACATTTCGACTCCTTAATACTGGTGGCGGTGGAATGCGACAAAGGGGCTGTCCCTTTGTCGCATCGGTAAAACTAGGCGGACTTCTTCTTGCTGTCGGAGACCATCATGTAGACGGTGAGCACGACGGCGATGGCGGCGATCACGATGGCGCCGTAGAAGGACTGCTGGTAGGCGGCGCTGCCGGCCTCGGCGTGATACAGCACGGCAGTGATGGGCTGGCTGATCCAGGTGGAAGCGGCATAACCCAAAAACATGATGCCGTAGTTGACGCCGATGTTGCTGGTGCCAAAGGCGCCACCGGTGAGCGGCGGGTAGATGACGAGCAGAGCGCCAAAGCTAAAGCCGAGCAGGGCGAGCGCCACGAAGAACATGCTCTGCGTAAAGCTCATCGACATGATGACGAGGGCGACGATGGTGACGACAAGGCTGATGAGCAGCGACTTATAGGCGCCGAGCTTGTCGATGATCTGGCCAAAGGACAGACGGCCAACCAAGTTGGCGCAGGTGTTGACGGAGACGACCACACCGCCGAGGGCGACGGCCGCGGCGCTCGTGGGGTCGGCGAAGAGCTGGACGGCGGCGATGGAGGCAACCTTGCCGACGAGCAGGGTGCCGGCGGTAGCGGCAAAGGCGAAGGTGACGATGAGGACCCAGAAGCGCGGGGTCTTGACCATCTCGCCCGGGGTGAGGTCGCCGAAGGTGCCGGCGTGCGCGCCGCCCTTGGGGGCCTCGAAGCCCTCGGGCAGCCAACCGGCCTCGGGGGCCTTCAGGAACAGGGCGGAGGCGGCGATCATCACAAAGAAGATGACGCCGAGTGCCTTAAGGGCACCGAAGATGCCAAGGCTCGGGATGAGCAGCGAGGCGAGCACCGGGGACAGCACCGCGGGGCCGGCGGTCGAAGCGGCCAAGGTGATGCCGGAGGCGAGACCCTTCTTGTCGATGAACCACTTTTGGCCGGTGGTGAGCGCCGGGTTGTAGCCCAGGCCGTTGCCGATGGCGGCGACAAGCGAGAACCACAGGTAGAACTGCCACGGCTCGGTGACGGTGCCGGACATGAACCAGCCCACGCCGTAGCACACGGCGGCGGCGATCACGACGTTGCGCGGGCCGATCTTATCGGAGATGCGGCCAGCGAAGATGCCCGTCACGGCCATGATGGTCTGAAAGACCGGGAAGGCCCAGGTAAGAGCGCTGGACCACTCGGGGTAGACGGCGAGCAGGTTCTTGCTCACGACGGAATACAGCGCGATGGAGCTGATGAAGAACATGGTGACGCACGCGGCGGAAAGCACGACGGCGCGACCCTTGTTGGAGTTGGTGGAAGCCATTGGACTCTTTCTGATCGATATGGGGGAGGAGCGGGCGTATCCGCGGGGCCTCCCTGTCGGGTTGGTTTACTGGTCGGTCGGCTTGGCGACGCCGGACTCATCGGACCAGAGCTCGACACCCTTGTTCTTAAGGTAGTTGTCGGCATAGGCGCGACGGCCGCCGGGCTTGGCGGTGAGGTCGCCCATCATATTGGAGAAGCCGCCGTCGACCTTGATGGCGTCGCCGGTGGTAAAGTCCGAGCGCTTGGACGCCAGGAACATGACGGCGTTGGCGATATCGCTGACCTCGCCGATGCGGCGCGTGGCGATCAGACGGCTGCGGCTCTTTTCGACCTCGGGGTCGGCGTAGAAGTTGGCCGACATCGGGGTCTTGACGAAGCAGGGCTCGACGCAGTTGGAACGCACGCCGTAGGGACCCCATTCGGCAGCCAGCATCTTGGACATCATGTTGACGCCCGCCTTGGTGGAGCTGTACACGCCCGAGAACGTCTCGGGGGAGTGGCTGGCGACGGTCGAGATATGCACTAGGCGGCCCTGGCCGGCCTTGATCATCTCGCGACCAAAGCGCTGCGAGGTGATGAAGTAACCGGTGAGGTTGACGTTGAGCACCTGCTCCCAGTCGCTCAGCGGCAGGTCTTCCATGGCGGCAAAGCGCAGGATGCCGGCAGTGTTGACAAGGACGTCGACGTGGCCGAAGTTGGCGATGGTGGCATCGACGGCGGCCTGAACCTCGGCCTCGTCGGTGGCGTTCATCTTGTAGCCCTCGGCGTGGATGCCAAACTCGGCGGCGAGGTCGGCGGCTGCGGCCTTGACCTTTTCCTCGTCCAGGTCGAGCAGGACGACGTTGGCGCCGTTGCGGGCGAACTCGCGGCAAATCTCGACGCCCATACCGCCGAGCGCGCCAGTCACGGCGCAGACATCGCCCTCGAGCTTAAGCCAATTGCTCATAGGAACTTCCCTTCTTGTGCCTCCCGGTGGGTCGCTCCCATTAATCGACCCACGTGGTTTTCGCAGGTTATCGTATGCTTTGCATTTGCGCAGGTGAATTGCATATTTGTTAGAATGGCGTTAACCGTAGGTTTACACTGTGCGATGCAGTTTATTCTCAATTGAGCGTGTGACCTGCGAAAACAACCCCCTTCGGCAGCTCATTGCCATGCGTCTGGAAACGGGAGATTGACGTGTACGATCGACGACTTGAGGCCATATCGGCCGCCGCGGAGCTGGGAAGCTTCTCGCGTGCGGCGGCAAAACTGCGCGTGTCGACTCCGGCGCTCGTCAAGCAGGTGTCGGGTTTCGAGGCCGAGTTCGGCATCACGCTGTTCGAACGCTCGCACTCGGGCGTCAAGGTGACACCGGCGGGTGCGTTACTGGTAGACGACGCTCGCTCGATTATGCGCCAGTCCGAGGATGCCCTTCGCCGTGCCCGACGCGCCGCGGGCGATGGCGGTGCCGTGCGCCTGGGCGTGTCGATGATGTGCCCGGGGCGCCAAACGCTGTCGATGTGGTCGGACATCCACGATCTGGAACCGTCGCTGCGATTTGAGATCGTGCCGGTAAGCGACCTCTATGACGAGCGCGAATCCGTCATGCGCAGCTTGGGCCGCGAGGTGGATGTAGTGCAGTCGAGTTTTTCGACCCCACGCTGGGGCGACGCCTGCCAAAAGCTCCGCATCGTCAACGTGCCGTTTTATATCGACCTGCCGCGCACGAGCCCGCTGGCGCGCAAGAATCGCATTACGGTTGCCGACTTGGAGGGTATGCGTCTGCGCGTGCTGCGCCACGGCAACGACGCCATGGACAGCCTGCGCATCGACCTTTTGGCCGACGGCGGCGTGGACGTGATCGATGTGGATAGCTTTGACTTTGCGCTCTTTAACGAGGCAGAGGAAAAGGGCGACGCGGTGCTCACCTGCGGCGCATGGTCGGGGGTGCACCCAGCCTTTGTGGGCGTGCCGTTTCTATGCGGGCGAGAGGTGCCGGTCTTTTTGCACTACCCGCTCGAGCCCACCCTCCAAGTCCAAAAATTCGTCAACGCCATGGTACAACTCCTCAAGTAGCCAAAAGAGTCCCGTCCCAAATTAGCTACCCTTTGCTACGGGTTTAGCGGTCCTCGCGTTGCAGCCCGGCTGCCTCGGCTGTCTTTACGCGGTTCTTGTCGATGTACATGTTTTTGTCAGCCTGGGAAAAGAGCTCGCGCATCGTAGGCGGTTCATCAAAATCACTGGAAAGCGCGTAGCCCACCGCATAGCTGATAGGCCTGTCGGGGTGAGCCTCGGAATACTCGTTCACGTTCGCACGAACCCGAGCGAGACGGGACTCCACGGCAGCTCGATCGGCATCCCGCAGCACCGCGATAAACTCATCGCCACCGTCGCGGCCCACAAAGCAGGTCTCGGACGCCACGCACCCCAGCTGCTGGGCAAAAGAACGGATGTATTCGTCACCCTTCTCGTGGCCAAAGGTGTTATTGACCGTATGCAGATTGTTAAGGTCGAAGACGCACACCGCAACGGGCGCCTCCGCGGAGACAGGCCGCTCCTGCCCCAAGATCTCCTCGCACTTGTTCTTGTTGGGCAGTCCCGTGGCTTCGTCGAGATAGACTTTGCTCTGCAGTTCACGATTGAGCGCGGCAGTTCGCACCGCGCGAACAAGTTCAACCGCAAAGGTCGCCACCAAGCCCACGATGTCGATGATCACCAAGCCCTCGAGATAGTTGAGCGCCGACGCCTTCTCCTGAGAGTAGTCCTCTGCGAGTCGCGTAGCATCGTCGCAAATGCCAAAGAACTCCTCACTCATCGAGATGATGTCGGTGCTCTCGTAGCCGACTTCGCGCACACGGATGATTTCGGCGCAAAGCTCATCAAAATAATTTGCAAGCTCGGTCATCTTTGCCTGATACTCATCGTCGTCGAGACGGACGAGGTTGAGGTCGTCACTTCCGTAACGCAAGCCGTTGATGTATGAATCCACGGCTTTGAGCAGGTCATCTTGAGGCTGGCCCGCGTCCTCGAGCTTCACGATGCGCTGCGTGGTGCCGCGCACCAGGCCGGCGTAGTTGACCACACGCGCCGTGCCCTGGATATCGGAGACGAGCAGCATGACATTGATGAAGAAGAAGATGAGAACTGCCGTGAGAACCATCATGAGCAGGCGCACCGCCTGGCTGGCCTTCTTGGCGACAGAAGTATTCACAAGTTCACTTCCCTAAATGACAAAAGAACAGGTAGCACGCAGTGTGCTGAAATTCATGGGTGGTTAACTCTACCATATGGGCCAGCAGCCTTAAACTGCAGCAGACGCTCGTCCAAATTGGCGTGACGCTTGCCTTGTTGTTCTTGACCTGGCCGCGCTATCGGACATGCTTCTGGTCTTGGATCACCATGGGACAGCTCATCCCGTTTTGTGCGTACAGAGTGGGATGCGGCTTCCCAAAGGTGCCGTTAGGGGAAACCACATCCCGGTTTATGCCCTTGAAATGGGATGCCGTTTCCCGGAGGGGGCCAGCGGGAAACGGCATCCCATTCTGAGCCCGAAAAGTGGGATACGGTTTCCGGCTGGCATGAAAAAAGCCCCCACAGCTCATATGAACTGCGGGGGCTTATGCGTTGCGGTGCATTGTGTTTGGGTCGTTGAGATGAGTCGATTTGCCCCGAAAGAGGAGGGCATTGACCTTAGGGTCATGCCCGACGAATGAGCGGCAAATCGGCCATCTCGGCGGGCCGAACTACTCCAGCTCAAACGCTCCGGTGTAGAGCTGGTAGTAATATCCGCGCTTGGCGATCAGCTCGTCGTGGTTGCCGCGCTCAATGATGCGGCCGTGGTCCAGGCAGATGATCGCGTCGGAGTTGCGCACGGTGGACAGGCGGTGCGCGATGACAAACGTCGTGCGGCCCTCCATGAGCTTGTCCATGCCCGCCTGCACGATGGCCTCGGTGCGGGTATCAATGCTCGACGTGGCCTCGTCCAGAATCATCGCCGGCGGATCGGCGACGGCGGCGCGTGCGATCGAAATCAGCTGGCGCTGGCCCTGCGACAGCTGTGCGCCGTTGCCGGTGAGCATGGTGTCGTAGCCGTCGGGCAGGCGGGTGATAAAGTCGTCCGCGCCCGCGAGCTTGGCCGCCGCGACGCACTCCTCGTCGGTAGCGTCCAGGTTGCCGTAGCGGATGTTGTCCATCACGGTGCCGGTGAACAGGTTCACGTCCTGCAGCACGACGCCCAGCGAGCGGCGCAGATCAGCCTTGCGGATCTTGTTGACGTTGATGCCGTCGTAGCGGATCTTGCCGTCGGCGATGTCGTAGAAGCGGTTGATGAGGTTGGTGATGGTCGTCTTACCGGCACCGGTGGCGCCGACAAACGCGACCTTCTGGCCCGGCTTGGCAAACACGGACACGCCGTGCAGTACCTCGTGGTCGGGCGTGTAGCCAAAGTCGACGTTGTCCATGACCAGGTCGCCGCGCAGCGGCACGTACTCGATCTCGCCGGTTGCGCGGTGCGGATGTTTCCACGCCCACATGCCGGTGTGGTGGTCGGCCTCCTCGAGTTGCCAGGTGTCGGGGTTCACCTGAGCGTTGACGAGCGTCACATAGCCTTCGTCGGCTTCGGGCTCCTCGTCGATGAGCTCAAAGATACGGTCGGCGCCGGCGAGGCCCATGACCACGGCGTTGATCTGCTGCGAGATCTGGCCGATCTGTCCGCAGAACTGCTTGGTCATGTTGAGGAACGGCACCACGACGGCGATGGACAGCGCCATGCCCGAGATGCTCAGGTTGGGCACGCCCAGCGCCAGGAAAATGCCGCCGGCCAGCGCGACCAGCACGTAGAGCAGGTTGCCCAGGTTCATAAGGACGGGCATGAGGATGTTGGCGTACATGTTGGCCTTCTGCGAGACCTCGAAGAGCTTTTCGTTGCGCTCGTCAAAATCGGCTTCGGCGGCAGACTCGTGGCAGAATGCCTTGACGACCTTCTGGCCGTTCATGACTTCCTCGATATGGCCCTCGACAACGCCGAGCTCGGTCTGCTGCGCAATAAAGAAGCGCGCGGAGTTGGAGCCGAGCAGCTTGGTCATAAAGGTCATAAAGGCGACGCCGGCAATAATGACCAAGCACATCCACACGCTGTAGTACAGCATGATAAAGAACACCGTGACGATGACGATGACCGTCATGAGCAGGTTGGGCAGCGACTGGCTGATCATCTGGCGCAGCGTGTCGATGTCATTGGTGTAGTGGCTCATGATGTCGCCGCGCTGGTGCGTGTCGAAGTAGCGGATCGGCAGGTCCTGCATGCGGTTGAACATCTTCTCGCGCAGCTTCTCCAGCGAGCCCTGCGTGACGATGGCCATGGCGCGGTTCCAGAAGAGCGAGGACAGGATGCCGATGCCGTAGATGCAGGCGAGGGTGGTCACGAGCTGTGCGATCTTGGGCTGCGCGGCTCCCCAATCGCCCGACTGCCACGATTCGCTAATAATCTGCAGGGCGCTCTGAAGGAAGGTCGCGCCGATGGAGTTGATGATGGCGCAGAGCACCACGCCGGCGACGACGAGGGGCAAAAGCACGGGGTAAAAGCCAAAGAGCGTCTTGATGAGGCGCGATATGGTGCCGCCCTTGCGGTTGAGCGCGCGCTCGGCGGTCGTTGCCTTACTCATGTGCCTCGCCTCCTTCCTGGGTCTGAGCTTGCGTTACGGATGCCTCGGTGTCGGCCTCGACGGCCTCTTCGCCCTCGGCAGACATCTTGTTCTGCGAGGTAAAGGTCTCGCGGTAGATCTCGCTCGTCTTGAGCAGCTCGTCGTGGTTACCGATCTGCGCGATGCGGCCGCCCTCCATGACGATGATGCGGTCTGCGTCCTGCACGGAGCTAATGCGCTGGGCGATGATGAGCTTGGTCGTGTTGGGCAGATAGCTTGCCAGCCCTGCGCGAATCTTGGCGTCGGTCTTGGTGTCGACGGCGCTCGTGGAGTCGTCCAGGATCAAGATCTTGGGGCGACGCAGCAGGGCACGCGCAATGCACAGGCGCTGCTTCTGACCGCCGGAAACATTGGAGCCGCCCTGTTCGATCCAGGTGTCATAGCCCTTGGGGAAGCCGTCGACAAACTCGTCGGCGCAGGCCAGATGCGCGGCCTCGCGGACCTCTTCGTCGGTGGCGTTCGGGTCGCCCCAACGCAGGTTCTCGGCAATCGTGCCGCTAAACAGCACGTTTTTCTGCAGCACCATGGCCACCTGGTGGCGCAGGGCGTCCAAGTCGTAGTCGCGTACATCCACGCCGCCCACGCGCACGGTGCCCTCCGTGACATCGTACAGACGGGCGATCAGGTTCACGAGCGTCGACTTGGCCGAGCCGGTGCCACCGATAATGCCGATGGTCTCGCCGCTCTTAATGTGCAGGTCGATATCGTCGAGCGCCTGGCGCTTCGCATGCGCGGAATACTTAAAGCTCACGTGGTCAAAGTCGATGGAGCCATCGGCGACCTCGAGCACGGGCTCGGCGGGATCGGCGATCGTGGGCTCGGCGGCCAGCACCTCGGTGATGCGGTGCGCCGATTCGTCGGCCATGGTCACCATGACAAAGATCATCGATAGCTGCATCAGGCTCATGAGGATTTGGAAGCCATAGGTAAAGATCGAGGAGAGCTGGCCCACGTCGAACAGCGTGCCCTGGCTCGTGATGATGAGCTTGGAGCCCAGGTAGATGATGACGACAAACGCGCCGTTGACGCAGATGTTCATCATGGGGTTGTTAAAGGCAAGCAGCTTCTCGGCGCGGGTGAAGTCCATCTGGACGTCGCGTGCGGCGGTCGCGAACTTCTCCTTCTCAAAGTCTTCGCGCACGTAGCTCTTGACCACGCGCATGCCGGTGACGTTTTCCTCGACGGACTCGTTAAGGGCGTCGTACTTGTGGAACACGCGCGAGAAGATGGGACGCACCTTAAAGATGATAAAGAACAGCCCAAAGCCCAGCAGCGGAATGATGACCAGGTAGACCATGGCGACGCTGCCGCCCATGATAAATGCCATGGTAAAGGCGAAGATCAATACCAGCGGCGCGCGCACGGCGATACGGATGATCATCATAAAGGCCTGCTGCACGTTGTTGATATCGGTGGTCAGGCGCGTGACGAGCGAGGAGCTCGAGAACTCATCGATGTTGGCAAAGCTGAACGTCTGGATCTTGTAGAACAGGTCGTGACGCAGGTTCTTAGCGAAGCCGCAACTCGCATGGCTGCAGGTGACGCCGGCAGCGGCGCCAAAAGCAAGCGACGTCAGCGCGATGAGCACCAAAAAGCCCGCGGTGGGAAGCATCTCGGCTACGGTGGTGCCATCTTTGATGGCGTCGATCAGGTTGGCGGTGATAAATGGAATCAGCATCTCGCAGAGCACCTCGCCAAGCACGAGCAACGGCGTGGCAACGGTGACTTTTATATAGTCGCGGATGCTGCCCATGAGGGTTTTAATCATCCAGTTCCTCCCAGGTTACACGGATTTTCTCGAGCATTTCGGCGAGCTGCTCGCGCTCGTCGTGGGTGAGGGCACCAAAGGCCTGCTCTCTAAAGCGAATGCGGGCTGCCTGGTCGATGCGGGCGTTTTCCCGGCCGGTTTCGGTCAGGCGAATGGTGAGCTGCCGTCGATCCTTGGGGTTACGGCTGCGCTCGATGAGGCCGTTGAGCTCGAGTTTGGACAGGATCTCGGAAAGCGACCCCGGCTTGAGGTCAAAGTGCATGCCGAGTTCCTGCTGCGACATCTCGCCGCCGGGTTGCTTGGCCAGCAGGCAGATGATGGGCGCCTTGCCGGACACGCCTCCGCCATGAAAATGCATGTAATGGCCGCAAAAGCCCAGGCCGCTCAGGATGCGTTTGGCGAGCTTGTCTTCGGCGCCGACCGCTTCGGGCATGTCTGCCGGTTGCAACGGGTCGCCGCCGGGCTCGTGCGGAAGGACGAGTGCTTCAACACACATATCTAAGTTTCGCTCCTCTCTTTAGTTAGGTAGTGGAATTGTTTTGTGCCTAACCAATCTAGGAGCATGAGAAATGAATGTCAAGGTACCAAACTTATTAAGTTACGGCGTTTTGCCAAACGCCGTAACCGCTCGACGCTGCAAACGCTCCTAAGCGGCAATCTGGCGTTCAATCGTCGTGCATGGCCACAAGGCCTATGCCCTCCTCTTTCACGCCACCTTGCTCGCTTAGGAACGTTTTCGCTGTCCGTCCTCAACCTGTGATTCCGCCACGGTCCGTTTCGGTGCATGCAATCCCTTGGGGACGGAGGAAAAGGGATCATTTTCCGTAACCTTTCCGCAACAATTTACCCTTCGCGCTGCTCGACTCCGCTCACAACGTCCCCTGCGCTACACTTAGTCGCACTGTGGCGCTGCTGCGCCGTGCCCGAACCAAGGGAGACCCTCATGAAGAACACTCAGCTGCTGCTGATCAACGATATGTGCGGCTACGGCAAGGTCGCGCTTTCCGCCATGCTGCCGGTGCTGTCGCACATGGGCTACCGCATCCACAACCTGCCGACGGCACTTGTGTCCGATACGCTCAACTATCCCAAGTTCTACATCCACGACACCACCGAGTACGTGCGCCAGAGCCTCGCCATCTGGGAGGAGCTCGGCTTTGAGTTCGACGCCATCTCTACCGGCTTTATCGTGACCGAGGAAGAGACGCGCATCATTTCGGACTTCTGCCACCGTCGCGCGCAAAAGGGTACCAAGGTGTTCGTCGACCCCATCATGGGCGACAACGGCAAGCTCTACGCCGGCGTGCCCGAGTCCACGATCGGTCTCATGCGCAGCCTGCTCGAGTGCGCCGACTATGCGGTGCCAAACTACACCGAGGCGTGCCTGCTCACCGATACGCCCATTGCCGAGCAAATCACGCCCGATGAGGGCCGCACTCTTGTGGATGCCGTGCGTGCCCTGGGCGCCAAGTCGGTGGTCATTACGAGCGCTGTGGTCGACGGTGCGAATGTCGTCATCGGTTACGACCATGTGGCGGGGGAGTACTTCACGATTCCCTTCGACCTGATCCCGGTCTATTTCCCGGGCACGGGCGACACGTTCTCGGCGGTGCTCGTCGGCCGCGTTATGGCAGGTTGGAGTCTGCAGCGCGCGACGTCCGATGCCATGCGCGTGGTGGCTGAGCTTATCGAGCGCAATGCCGACCAAGAGGATAAGTCGGCTGGCCTTCCCATCGAGGCCTGCCTGGACGTGATTGACCATGAGTAATGCTGGCGAGGGCGGCGCCAAGCCTGCGGGCGGGGGCAAGCCGCTCGGCGCGCCGCGTGGCAAGCGTCCGCGTATCCGCGTGAGCTGCGTGGACCAGCTGGGTGCGTGCCGCTGCCACCATGGTCACAAACCGGGCGACGTCTTCGACTTTGACCGCGACCGCGGCAAGATGTGTGCCATGGCCTGCCATGTGGGCTTTCCCTATATCGATATCCTGCGCTATGGCGGAACCGTGCCTGGCAACGAGCCTGGTACGGCAAAGTTCTGCTGCCCCGAGGTCGATACGCTGAACGTCTGGCTTGCCGAGATCGTTGACGAGTAGTCGAGCGCAATGTGGCAAAGGGACAGCCCCTTTGTCACATTCGCCGGGGCTGCCCCTTCTTTTTGCTTATAATCCTAAATCTCTGCATTTCATCCGATTTTAGGTTCTAAAAATCCTACATTTCATCGATAATTAAGCGCATAAAACTTTGCATTTCATTTGATGACACTGAGGGGAGAGCCTATGCTGCGCAGGAAAATAGCGGCAGAGCTGGAGCGTTGGCTGAAGTCTGCCGAGCAAAAGGCCTTATTCATCACGGGTTCTCGCCAGATCGGCAAAAGCTATTCGATTCGCGCATTTGGCAAAGCCAGCCATGCAACCTACATCGAGCTTAACCTCATGGAAAATCGCCAGGCAAAAGATGCTCTTCTCGAGGCGCGGGATGCCGATGATTTCATCAGCAGGGTGACGCTTCTTTCGGGAAAGTCGATTGCACCAGGCAAAACGCTCGTGTTTATCGATGAGGTCCAAGAGGCCCCCGACATCATGACGATGGCAAAGTTCCTTGTTGAGGACGGGAGGTGCCGCTGGGCGTTTTCGGGGTCAATGCTCGGGACCCAGTTCAAGGGCGTCAGGTCCTATCCCGTGGGGTATGTCCACGAGCTTAGGATGTTCCCGCTCGATTTTGAGGAGTTTTGCTGGGCAACCGGGGTGAGCGAGGGGGCTCGCCAAACGATACGTGACGCGTGTATCAGCGAGAGGCCCATTCCTGATTACATTCATGACGCGATGATGGCAAACTTCAGGACCTATACCGTTGTCGGCGGAATGCCGGAGGTCGTGCAGCGTTTCCTTGACACGCAGGGCGACCTTGCCTCTGTTCGTCAGCTACAGTCAGAGCTCAACGAACAGTACCGGCGGGATATCTCCAAGTATGCAAGCGGGCGAGCCCTGCAGGTGCAGAGCATCTACGATCAGCTCCCTATTATGCTCGAGGGCGAAAACAAGCGCTTCGTGCTCAATTCCATTGACCCCAAGGCTCACTACGAGAAGTATCAGCGAGATTTTGTCTGGCTTGTCGATGCCGGCGTTGCTCTCAAAGCCGATATCGTAACCGAGCCAAAGTCGCCCCTGCTCAAGACGGCACGGCCATCGCAGTTCAAGCTATACCAATCGGATACGGGCATGTTGATGGCGCGCTACCCCGTTGGAGTCGCCCAAGCGGCGTATCTTGATAGCAAGGAGCCCAATCTGGGCGGCATTTACGAAAACGTGGTGGCCCAGCAGCTGGCTGCCCAAAATCGCCAGCTTTACTACTATCAGACAAAAAAGCGCGGTGAAGTGGACTTTGTGGTCGATGGGCCGGATGGGACGGCTGTTCCGATCGAGGTTAAATCGGGCTCCTATTACCACGCGCACGCTGCGCTCGGTCATGTGCTTGATACGGCTGAATATGGCGTAAGGCTCGGGATTGTTTTCTCGAGAGGCAACGTTGAGCGCAACGGAGCGGTTCTCTATTTGCCGCTATATGCGACCTGGGCCCTTTCGGATGTTTTGGGCGACTCCTGCGCCGAAGGGATAAAGCTGGAGGTCAAGCCGGTCTAGGGCCAGTCCCGGATGTGGCAAAGGGGTAGTCCCTTTGTCACATTCATGAGCGTGGATTTTCTCCCACCGAGATAACGAGCGTGGATTTTCTCCCGTTTAGAGCGCACTCGAACGCTCAAAGTGGGAGAAAATCCACGCTCGTTTTATGCCGATGGCGTGGCCCGTGTGCCCGCGCCGCCCGAGCGCCTACAGCTGCTCGAGCATGGCGGTGCAACCGGCGAGTACATCGCGGTAGGTGGCGTCGAAATTGCCGGTGTACCAGGGGTCGGCCACGTCGCCGGGGCGATCGGTCCAATCGAGCAGGCGCGAGATCTTGCCATCGGGGTCCTTCCCAAAAATTCGGTACAGGGCGCGGGCGTTCTCGTCGTCCATATAGACAATGTGGTCCCAGTCGCCATACTCCGCGCGACGCACCTGACGTGCGCGATGTGCGACGACGGGAATCCCGACCTCGCGTAGCTTGGCAATGGTGCCGTGGTGTGGCGGGTTGCCGATCTCCTCGGTCGAGGTCGCAGCGGAATCAATGACAAACTCGCCCGCGCGCCCGGCGCGCCGCACTAGCTCGGTAAACACGGACTCAGCCATCGTCGAGCGACAGATGTTCCCATGGCAGATAAACAGTACACGTTGCATATGCGGTTTCCTTTCGATCGCCATCATCGAGCTCGAGTATCGCATCTACGCCTGCGCCCTTGCCCGCCTGCGCTCCCAGTGAGCCAATTTAATCGTCACCAGCGTAAGCACCCAGGCCACAAGCGAGAACGCGGCACCCACTGCGCCTACGTGCGCAATGCCAATGCTGCTTACCACGGCGCCGCCCACTGCGGTGCCAAACGAGATGCCGACGTTAAACGCCATGGGCTCAACCGAACTTGCGAGTACCATCGACTTGGGATGGCGGCTGCGTGCCACGTCCATGAAGTGCGTGATGCACGACACCGAGAACAAGTACATGAGCAGCGCCAAGCTAAAGACAAAGGCCAGCGCGAGCGGCATGGTGCCGCCCACAGCAAACAGCCCGAGTAACGCCGCAGCCTGCAGCACGAACGTCACAAGCAGCGCCTTCATGCCAAAGCGCGCATCGATCCATCCGCCCAGGATGTTCGAGATCAGGCAGAACACGCCGTAGGCCATGAGCGTGGTACTGGCTTCGACCGTGCCCATGCCCAGCACCTGCTCAAGATAAGGCGTCACGTAGCCATAGAAAACGTAGACCGACCCCACGCCAAACAAAAAGATGAGCATGCCGGTGACGATGCTCGGCTCGCGTAGCAGACCCGCCTGCTCGCGAAAGGTGGCGGGCTCGTCGGTTTGCCCAGCGCGCGGCATAAACATCACGAGCGCTCCGCAGATCAGAACGGCAAAGGTCAGCGTGCCGTACATGGCCACGTGCCAGTCGAGCGTGTCGGCCACAAACTTGCCGATCGAAGTGACAAAGACCATTGCCACGGAAAACGCGCCGTACACCACCGAGATGGCGAGTGAGGTCTGCTGCGGGGACAGCAGCTCGGGGATATAC
>CABUKY010000004.1 GCA_902492185.1 uncultured Collinsella sp. | reverse complement strand
AGTGGTCTCGGGCGAAGTCGACCTGATCACCGACGGCACGACGGTGGCCAAGTCCCACGGCGGCAGCCCGCTCATGTCCAAGATCACCGGCTGCGGCTGCTCGCAGGGCGGCGTGCTGGCCGTGTACGCCTGCGCTGCCGACCCGTTTACGGCAGCCGTCTGCGGCACCGCCATCTACAACGTGGCCGGCACGCGTGCCGCCGCTGTCGCCGACGCCCCGGCAAGCTTTAAGGTCGCCTTTATCGACGAGCTCTACCGCGCAACTGCCCAGGACATCGCCGATAACCAACTCGAACTCGAGGAGGCATAGGCCATGTCCGAGCCCGCAACCAATACCGGCATGAACACGCTCGTCGCTGTGGCCATCGCCCCGTGCGGCACCGGCGATGAGCTATCCGCCGAGGTCGCCGAGGTCGTTCGCGTCATTCGCGAGAGCGGCCTTCCCAACCGCACCACCTCGATGTTCACCGAGATCGAGGGCGACTGGGACGAGGTCATGCAGGTCGTGCGCGACGCGACCTTTGTGTTGGCGAGCAAGGGCATCCGCACCGAAGTCGTGCTCAAAGCCGATATTCGACCCGGATTTACCGACACCATGACCGGCAAGCTCGAGCGCATGGAAGAACAGATCAAAAAGCAGGAGGAAGCACGATGAGCATCCGCGACAACCTTGATATCTCGGCCTATCTGGTACTCGGCCCCGAAAACACGCTGGGTCGACCCGTGGGTGATGTGGTGGCCCAGGCACTCGACGCAGGCTTTACCTGCATCCAGGTGCGCTCCAAGGTGGCAAGCGCCCGCGAGATCATTGCGCTGACCGGCGACGCCGCGCGGGCAATCGCGCAGGCTGGCAAGACCGGTCAGGTCGCCCTGTTAATCGATGACCGCCTTGACTGCGTACTCGCCGCGCGCGAGCAGGGTATTACTGTCGATGGCGTGCACGTGGGACAGAGCGATATTCCCGTCGAGGTCTGTCGCAAGCTGCTGGGCCCCGACGCCATCGTGGGCCTTTCGGCCCGTTGCGAGGAGATGCTCGAATACGTCAAGACCGCCGACATGAGCCTGGTCGACTACCTGGGCATCGGCCCGCTCCACGAGACCGAGACCAAGCGCGACTGCGGACGCGCAGCCGATGGCTCCATCATCACCAAGAGCTTTGAGGACCTGGCCGCGCTCCACGTGGCAAGCCCCGTGCCCATCGTGGTGGGCGGCGGCGTTAAAACGGCCGACTTGCCGCAGCTTAAGGCCACCGGCGTCGACGGCTTCTTTGTGGTGAGCGCCGTCTGCAGCGCCGACGACCCCCACGCCGCAGCCAAGGAACTTGTCGATACCTGGCAGCAGGCATAGGCATAAGCCGAGCAGCCGATTCGCAGTCTCATATCTTCTAGAGCGGAAAGCGCATCCCAGTTTGGACCTCCATTCCAGGATGCGCTTTCCGCATGTGACCCTTACTCCGCCAGATACGCTTCCAGCGCGGGCAAAGTCGCCTCCGCGTCGCGGCGACCGACCTGGTAGATGCGCTCGAGCTCATCAGGTTCGCGGCACAGCGACGGCACCTTCACCGATTCGCTCGGCCGCACCACAAAGATTTCGCCGGCAGACTCGCGACGTGCCAGGTCATCGAGCGTGGCATTGTAGACCTCATGCCGATGCTCAAGCGCTGCGACAAACTCTGGGTAGTGACGGAACACGCGCCGCAGCATAGGCATCACGCTGTTGGGCTGCTTCACAAAGCCCGCCGGCTGCGTGAGTACCACGATATTGCGGGCATACCCCTGCGCAAACAACCAAGCACTGGGAATGGAATCAGCCACGCCGCCATCCAGGTACTTACGGCCCTCAATGGCGACAGGACGCGTCGCCACAGGAATCGCCGACGATGCCCGGATCCACTCGATATCCCTCTCGTCGCCATAGGGCAGGTCGTGGTAGACGGCCTTGCCCGTCTCGATATCGGTACACACGCACGTAAACCGCATGGGGCAGGCGCGATATGTCTCCAGGTCGATGGGATCGCGCTCGATGGGCACCTCGTGATAGGCAAAATCGGCATTGAACATATCGCCGGTTCGCAGCCAGCTGGTCACGCTTGCATAGCGCTTGTCGGCACAATAGGCCTTGTTGTAGCGAATGGCGCGGCCGATCTGGCGCGATTTAAAGTTGTAGCCAAACGCCGCGCCCGCCGAGACACCCACCATATGGTCGCAAGTTAAGCCGTGCTCCATCCATACGTCGAGCACGCCCGCCGTATACATACCGCGGTAGCCGCCTCCCTCGAGCGCGAGTCCCACCGTGCGCGTCGTATCCGGCTGTGCCATGCGACCATCTCCGTTCCTGCGTTTTAAAACGGAACAAGTATACCCGTCAACATATAGCGTCTCAGTCGCATTTTTATCGGACATCGCATCGTCGCGCTACCGTTTGTCGAATAATAGCCGCCCACAGCATGTGCACCCATATATAATTCTGCACTGTTGTTTATACTACTCAGCAGTTATCAACAGCGAACATTAGCCGGTAAATTAACCCAACAACGCAGCGAGGCGGGGGCCTGGATACACGCAAAGCGCCGAACAACAACGCGTGTGCACAACGAGCTCGCCCGACGCAATCCGCCCGACCTCAGAAAGCCGCTTACGACATGGATACTGTCAGCAATTACACCGAAACGCTCGAAAAGACCGTTCGCGACCTTCTCGAGCGTCAGGATGATCTGATTAGGACCGCCTTTACCGACCAGCTTACCGGACTTGGCAACCGCGGCGGCTTTGCCCGTTCCCTCGAGGAGCTCTGGGAGCAGGACACCCCCGTTACCATGGCGTACATCGATATCGACAATCTCAAGCACTGCAACGACGTCTTTGGCCATGACGAGGGCAACCGCTATATTTTGCAGGTAAGCCTCTATCTCAAGCTGTATATGAAAGTGGACGAAGCGGCGTTTCGCATAGGCGGCGACGAGTTTGCCATCCTATCTACGATTGCGACCGAGGACGACCTCGCCGAACGTCTGGAACACTGCCGAACGGTCCTGCTCAAAAACAACGATTCCGAGATGCCCCACTCGTTTAGCTATGGAGTGGCACACGCCGACCCCGCCCTGGGCGAAGCCTCCAATCGCATGACGCTCGATGCCGACCATCGCATGTACGATTACAAACTACGTCATGCCATGCACCTCGATCGACGTAATATCGCGCAAGTCCACGCCGACGACTTCGAAATAAGCGATCGTATTTTCGACGCCTTTTCGATGCTCAACGAGGGCCGTTATTTCTTTATCGAGAACTTGGACAAGGACCGCACCCTTTGGTCGCAAGGTGCCTTGCGCGATCTCGGTCTTCCTTCGGAGCACATAGACAGCTGCCGCGATTTCTGGAAGACGCGCGTCCATCCCGATGACCTCGAGGCCTACGCCAACGACATCAACCAGATCTTTAACGGCTCCAAACACCGCCGCGTCATGCAGTACCGCATGCGCAATGCCGCGGGTGACTACGTCCTTTGCCGTGCTCGCGGGTTTCGTATCGACGGCGACGGAAATGTCCCCTCGCTCTATGTCGGCGAGCTCGTCAACCACTCACTCGCCGAAACCGTCGACGCCGCCACAGGCCTCGGAACGCAGCGCATGCTGGTCAATGCCATCGATACCTGCCGCCTTGACCGTTGCAAGACAGGGCTTATAGCGGTGCGCGTTCGTGGCACGACTAAGCTCAACGAGCTCTACGGGGCCGAGGCTGTCGACAACATGCTTGCCGAATACGCGGGCCGCATGCTGTCGATCACCCGCGGTAGGAGCAGGGTCTACCGTTCACGTAGTGTCCAGTTCGTCGTGCTCAGCAACGATTTGGACCACGAGGCATTCGAGCAACTGACCCACCACCTTAAAGAGGCCGTTTTCGCTCCTGTGCAAATCGCGGGCGACACCATTGCTCCCGTCTGTCTTGTCGTCCCGACCTTTTACGAACGCCTGGATTCCCAAGCATCGACTGTTTTGGGCGAACTCGATCGTCGTCTTCGCACAGCTGGCGGGCTTGTCCCCAACGACAGCCTCCCTATACCCGAGGTCGAACGCAAAAGCGCAATCGCCGAACGCATCGATATGCTCACCGGTCTCTACCGCCCCAGCGAGTTTATGCGCCGTGCCAATGCCTTCATCAAGGCAAGGCGCGACGGCGCTTGGTGTATCGCCACCGTCGACATGGGCCACATGCGCCTATTTAACGAATGGTATGGACAGACCGAAGGCGACCGTATGCTTGCCGATGTGGGCACGGTGCTCAAGGATATCGAGAACGCCGACATGGGTGTCGCGGGATACTGGGGACAAGACGACTTCTGTCTGCTCATACCCTTTGAGCACGATTTCGTTCACCGAGTCTATGCGCGCGTGCGCGAGGCTGTAGCCAAGCACGACGACGGCGTAGGCTTTTGGCCGTCCATGGGCGTATGCCCCATCGACGCTAGCGAGGAAATCACCATCGATGCCCAGGCCAAGGCCATGTTTACCAATCGACGCGCCAAAAACGACTTCAAGGAGCGCATTGCTATTTTCCGCCCCGAGGAATATGAGCACGAGATTGCGTTCCACCGCACGCTGACCGAGTTCCAATACGCGCTCTCAAACGGCCGTATCACGTACTACCTGCAGCCCCAGGTCGATATGGAAACCGGCGAGATTATTGGCGCCGAAGCACTCACCCGCTGGATTGACAAGGACGGCTCTCTCATTTCGCCCGCAACGTTTATCCCCGCACTCGAGGATAGCGGCTTTGTGGTGACGCTCGACAAGTACATTTGGCAGGGTGTCGCCTCATGGCTGCGCGAGCGCATCGATCGAGGACTTCGTGTGGTTCCAGTTTCGCTTAATGTGTCGCGCGTGGATATCCTTGCCTGCGACGTTGCCGAACATATGGGGGCGCTTGCCGCCCAATACAACCTACCGCCCGAGCTCATGCGTATCGAGATCACCGAGACGGCTTATACGGGAGAGTCCGAGGCCGTGGACAAACTGACGGCCGACCTGCACACCCGCGGCTTCTCGACCTATATGGACGATTTTGGCACCGGTCAGTCCACGCTCGCGATGCTCAAGAACGTCAACGTCGACGTCATCAAGCTCGACCGCGCCTTTGTGCCCACCGACCGCGATCAAGGCCGCAGCACGCAAATCATTTCATCGATGCTCGAAATGGCGCAGTCGCTCCATCTGCCCGTCGAGGTCGAAGGCGTCGAGACAAATGAGCAGGCGAACATGCTACGACAAATGGGCGCCCGCTACGCTCAGGGCTTCCTCTACTACCGCCCCATGCCGGCGAAGGATTTTGAGGCATTGCTCGATGGTGGCAATAACAACTGATACGCTCGCGCGCAAAACGCCACCGCCGAAGGGGGAATTTGCCTCCATTAGCTAACTTATATCCCCAATTCAAACCGAATTGGGGAAATGATACAAACCATTGTTCCGCCCAAGGAGGTTATCCATCATGAACGAGTCATATCGCCTGGGTGAGCAATTGATTATTGCCTATCTTCAGCGACTTGCGAATGGCATCTCGACCGCCGAACTCGATGTTGCCGCGCTGCCTGCTGAGCTACGCGCCGTTGGTGAGCAACTGCAAAAGACGCATGCCATCCTGCAACAAGAGCGCCAGCTGCTTGAGCGCAACGCCTATATCGATCCGCTCACCAACTTGGGCAACCGCAGCGGACTCGACCGTCACGTCGAGCAACTCTGGCGCAAAGGCGACCCCTTCACCTGCGCCTATATTGACATCGACCATCTCAAGCATTGCAACGATAGGTTTGGCCACGCCGAAGGCAATCGCTATATTCTGAGCATCTGCCGCACGCTCTCCGAAACCATGGAGCATGATGAGATGCTGTTCCGTATCGGTGGAGACGAGTTTGTGCTTATCTCGCTCTCTGCAAACGAGACTGAACTCGAGCAGCGCTTGGAGCAGGTACGTGCCGGGCTGATCGAAGCGAGCTCAGGCGGCAAGGCGCCCATGATCGGCAGCTTTAGCTTTGGCTGCTCGCGCGTCGATCCACTTGCCGGCGACACGCGTCGCCAGATGACGATGGATGCCGATCGCAAGATGTATCGCTATAAGCTTATGCATCGTGTACAGCAACCGGAAAACAATGACGCGCCGCAACGCCCAATCGTCGATCAGCTTCCCTGCAACGACCGGGTGTTCCAAGCGATCTCCATGAGCTCCGAGACGCGCTATCCGTTCATCCTTAACCTCGATACTGGAGAATCGCAATGGTCGGTTAACGCCGTGCGCGATTTTGACCTGCCTTCCCAGCACCCTTTTAACTCACTCGACATGTGGCTCGCCCGCGTTCATCCCGAGGACCGCGACAACGTACGCGCCGAGCTCGACATGGTGATAAACGGCACGTGGCACTTCCACTACATGCAGTATCGCGTAATGGATGCCACCGGACAATACGCGCTTTGCGACTGCACGGGCTACCGCTTGGACGGCACCGATACCGAGCCCAGCATGTATGTGGGCATTATCGTCAACCGAAGCCTAGCGGATACGACCGACTCGGTAACGGGCCTGGGCGATGTCCACGCGCTGGTCAACGCTATTGGAGAGATGCGCCGCGTGCCGCACGAGGCAGGCTTTATTGCCATTAAGGTCGACGATATCGCCGAGGTCAATGCCCGCTTTGGATTCGATGCAGGCGACCGCGTGCTCGCCGAAAGCGCCGCCTGCCTCATGGATTGTTCGCGCGGCAAGGGCCGCCTGTTCCGCTCAACGGGGCCGATGTTCGTGGCACTCTTCGATGAGCTCGGCCCCGAGGCAATCGATGAGATCGCAAGCGACATCGAACGGTTCCTGGGTTCTCCCGTGCTCATCGGCTCGCTTGAATATCAGCCACCCATTCGCGTGGCCACGCTCCATCTGGACGGCGTCGACCGTCAGCCCGTTTCCATTTTGAACGAGCTCAAAGCGTTGCTTGGGAAAGCCGTGCAGGTGCCAGGTACCAAACTGGATTAGCGCCGCGCCCGCGCCGCCTCCCCCATCGTGCGATAATCCTCTGCAGAAGTCACCAAAAGCAGAGGGAGTTTGTGATGAAGGTTCTTTTAGTCAACGGTAGCCCCAAGGCAAACGGCAACACCGCTCGCGCGCTTGCCGAAGTCGCCGAGCAATTGCATGCCGAGGGTATCGATACCGAGGTGTTCCAGCTGGGCGCCAAGCCCATTCGCGACTGCATTGGCTGTGGTCAGTGTGGCAAGCTCGATTGCCGCTGCACCTTTGACGATGACGTGGTGAACAAGCTCATCGCTGCCGCCGAGCAGGCAGATGGCTTTGTCTTTGGCTCCCCCGTCTACTATGCGCATCCCAGCGGACGCATCCTCTCGGCTCTCGACCGCGCATTCTATGCTGGCAGCAAGGCCTTTGCGCACAAGCCGGGTGCCGCAGTCGCCGTCGCCCGCCGCGGCGGCACGTCGACCACGTTCGATGTGCTCAACAAGTACTTCACCATCAACCAGATGCCCGTAGTTGCCTCCACCTACTGGAACAACGTGTTTGGCCGCGTGCCCGGCGACGCCGATGGGGATGCCGAGGGCCTTGCCACCATGCGAAACATCGGTAAAAACATGGCCTGGCTCCTGCATTGTATCGAGGCAGGACAGGCCGCCGGCATCGAAGCCCCCGAAGCCGATCGCGAGCGCACCAACTTCATCAGGTAGAACGGCGGAACAAATACATGAACGTGCAAATTTTTGGCACCAAAAAGTCTTTCGATACCAAGAAGGCTCAGCGTTATTTTAAGGAGCGCCGCATTAAGGTGCAGTTTATCGACCTTAAGGAAAAGGAGATGAGCAAGGGCGAGCTTACGAGCGTGATGCAGGCGGTCGGCGGCATCGACAAGCTGCTCAACCCCAAGGCTAAGGACGAGGAGACGCTCGCGCTCATCCAGCACCTCACCCCCAGCCAGCGCTTTGACAAGCTGCTCGAGAACCAGCAGGTTCTCGCCGAACCCATCGTGCGCAACGGCAAAAAGGCCACCGTCGGTTATTGCCCCGATGTATGGGGAGCCTGGGAGTAGCTTGTGTTATTTGCCGGCGCGTGGGTATAAGAGCAGGCGTTTGGCATAAGATTCAACTGTAAGCCATGTCTAACAAAGGAGGGCACATGCCCAACAAACCCGTGAAGATCATCATGCTTACCGGATACCTCGGTGCCGGCAAGACCACGCTGCTCAACCACATCCTCGCTAACGACGGCGGCATCCGCGCCGCCGTGATCGTCAACGATATCGGCGAGATCAACGTCGACGCCAGCCTTATCGCCGACGGCGGTCTTTCCGAGACCGACGACCTCATCCCGCTCACCAACGGCTGCATCTGCTGCACGCTTTCGGATGACCTGGCCAACCAGCTGCAGGGCATCGCCGATTCGGGCGACTTCGACTACATCATCATCGAGGCATCGGGCATTTGCGAGCCCATCCCCATCGCCTACACCATCTCGAGCTTCTGCGACGAGGCCAAGGTGGGCGGCGAGCCCAAGCTCGCGCTCGACAACATCGTGGCCGTGGTCGACTGCGCCCGCATGTACGACGAGTTCAACGGCGGTCGCGACCTGCTGGCCGAGGGGATCGACGAGGCCGACATCGAAAGCCTGCTCATCCAGCAGATCGAATTCTGCTCCACGCTGATCCTCAACAAGACCGATACCGTGACGCCCGAGCAGATCGCCGAGCTCAAGGCCATCGTGCGCAGCCTGCAGAAGGACGCCGTGATTGTCGAGGCCCAAAACGGCGAGGTCCCCATGGAGGAGCTGCTCGATACCGACCGCTTCGACTTTATGCGCGCCTACAACTCCGCCGCCTGGATCGAGGCCATGGAGCATCCCGAGGAGCACGACGACCCCGAGGTCCTCGAGTACGACATCGAGACCTTTGTGTACTCGCGCCGCAAGCCGTTTGACCTTCAGAAGTTCACCGATTTTGTTGAGCAGGAGTGGCCCGACGAGGTCATTCGCGTCAAGGGCCCGCTGTGGCAGACCGGCGATCCGGACATGTGTTACATGTTTGAGCAGGCCGGCCACCAGATGCGCCTGATGGAGAACGGCCTGTTTGTCGATTCCGCGCCCGAGAGCGAGAAGCAGAAAATCATCGACGAGAACCCCGAGATCATGCAAATTTGGGACGACGAGACGGGCGACCGCATGACGAGCCTGTGCATCATCGGCCGTCACATGGATAAGGACGCGCTCATCGCTTCCCTCGACGCCTGTCTGACCGATTGGCACCGTGCCTAGGTTTATCGAAGCGGGCATTTTTCCGCCTACGCAACCGCCAAACCACCACGAAGGTGCCCTTCGTGGTGGTTTTTCGTTCTGAGCCAAGGAGATTCATGTTCAACATCGTGCTGTATGCGCCCGAGATTCCGGCCAATACGGGCAATATCGGCCGCACCTGCGTGGTTACCGGCGCCCGCCTGCATCTGGTGGAGCCGCTGGGGTTTTCGCTCGACGACAAGACGGTACGTCGCGCCGGTCTGGGCTACTGGCAAAACTTGGACGTGACGACCTATGCCGGCTGGGAGGATTTCCTTGCGCGCAACGACCTCTCCCCCGCCGATGGTCGCCTGCATCTGCTGACCAAAAAGGCACGCCGCACCTATGCACAAAGCACCTACCGCGATGGCGACTACTTGGTCTTTGGCAGCGAGAGTTCGGGCATTCCCGAGCCACTGCTTGCCGCGGCGCCCGAGCGCTGCGAGCGCATCCCGATGCTGCGCGATTGCGACTCACTCAATAACGCCAAGGCCTGGGAAACCCACGTGGAATCGCTGGGGCATACCGAGGACAGCCACGAGGCCATCCTTCAACAGGATATCTGCGGCAACTTCGTCAACCCGGACGACTACCGCATCAGCGCACTCAACCTCTCCAACAGCGCCGCCATCGTCCTCTACGAGGCCTTGCGCCAGACGAACTTTGCCGGCATGTAAAAACCTGCCATTAGGGGACGGGGTAGAAATGGTAGACTTTCAAACTCTCTAGTCCTTGACAAAATGGTTTTGACATCAAATGCGGCAAAGGAACAGTCCCTTTGCCGCATTTGGCTGCTGGCAATTCACGTCAGAATTCAACTTCAAATACAAACGACTGCCGAAGTTCTCGCTTAGCTTGGCTTGTCAGGCTCGAATTCGCCCTTATGTTCAGCTTGCTGCATGCCTCATCGATAGCCATAGCAAGCGATACGGACATTGTCATGGTCGTCTCGCTTTTCAATTCAACCCGATAACTCTTTGCCTTGTTTTTATCCTCTCCACCGCATCTCGTTTCGATTAACAAGAGAATGTCAGAGTCATGGGCATACCAATGGAGTTCAGGGCGCTGTGGAACCATGTCTCCCTCGAATTCCTGTGTAAACAGGATTTTCTTCTCATTTCTCGTTAAATCGCTCAAAGAGCCGTTGATTCGAGCCGAGCCCTTCTTTCCCGCTTTGGCATTTCCCTTAACCTGGTGGCCTCTCCGAGTTTCCTCGTACTCTGTCACCTCCAACTTGCAGCGCTTCGCGCCAAGCATGAACGCAATCCGTCTCAACTCGGCCATCTTGTCTTGTTGCATGGTTGCGAAATAAGAGTCAAGATCAACAAAGCGAGACCGATCAAAAGCATCTATGTAATATGTGGAATAAAGAGATGGTTTAGGGTAGAAAGACAATTCGCTATCCCCGATTGCCTCGCGGTACAGATTGAAGATCTGCGTACCCTTAACGGTATCCAGCCAACCAATAGCATCCCTACAGGCGTCGATGCCCCGACGCTCATTTCCGTCAACAATTCGAATCATGTTCGGCAAATGGAATGAAGGGCTCTGATAGACCTCTTTGGTTACAGGCCTGTACCTATTGAGCTGTTGCTGGTATGCCCAATCGTTGACGGCGTCACCGATGTCCGCAGCAGCACCTGCCGCACCATCGGCCGCATCAGCAATAGCCGCCAAGGCGTCATCGACCATCGGAGTTGCAGCACGCATTGCACCATCGGCAACTTTCCGTACGGTTGCAACCGCGCCCGCCATCGCGCTTCCAGCGCCATCAACCAACCCGGCAGCGGCCTTACGGATATCAAAACTCTGCTTATGTCGCGACAGCTCCCCCCTTTCGACAACAGCTAGATCGTCTTTATCCTCCATAGTGACCTCCTATTTCCGATAGTCGAAATCAACCGTATATTCATCGCCAAATGCCGAGTTGAACATCGCACGGATATTTGCTTCGGCGTTCACTCGAGCCTCTTCGAGCAGCTTGCCATCCTTGATGGCCTCGCTTTCACTCCGCTCCTTGCACTGCGCTTCAAACGCCGTGACGTCTTTGACCTCAATGGGATTGAGTATGTTGTTGCGTTCCTCGAGAGCACCCGACTTATTCATATCCGGCGTGTTCGAGATTACATAAGGCTCATCCATCGTAATGATCAGCTTTTTCTTGTTTGTATGTATCTCTGCCGTCTCGAGATTCACACCCGCCTTAATGGTTCCCACATAGCGGTACCAAAAGCTGTTTTCCGTAAACGGGATATCAAACCAATCGAAGAACCTCTTGGTATCCGTCACCTTATCGACAATCGCATAGTTCTGCGATGCAGAAACCATCTCGTTCTGGGAAGCGATGCGTTCAAACACGACCGACGGGGAAAGCGTATTGGGGGTCGTTTCTTTCGCGCCCGCAGCTTTGCCGTTATTAAAGATGGTAATGAAAAGTACAGCCACAATCACTCCACCAAGCGCCAGGCCCGCAAAGAACACCTTGGGCTTTGTCAGGATTCTCCCGAGTTTCGCTTTCAGCGCCCCCATGCCTTCCTCCATCTCATCCATCCCCTATTCCTTTCAAATCCCTGTTATTTAAGAAACTGCCGCGGGTTATACCTCATACCTTAATTGTCATTTTCAGCATGTCTTTAGACGCGGGCGGTTGTTTGCAATCCGAAATATATACATTCGTTCGCAGCACTTGTTGTTCAATAATTGGCATAAAACGGGCAGGTCAACCATTCATTGCCGATTAACCCGCCCCTTCCGTGCAGAACTTATTTATTTACATCGTAGCTGGAAACAGATGCGACAACGCGCGCAGCGTCAACATCGGACATTGCCTCGAACTTGACTTTCTCACCCGGCGCCCACGAAGAAGTGTCCGCATAGGTCTCCTCCGCTTTGATGTCATCTGCATCATAGAGAGCAAGTGTCAGGCTGACGTTAGAGAACGATATACCAGAGGTGTTCTCAACTACCGCCGTATACGTATACAGACCGTAACCGTCATCCGATTTTTCGAAATTTGCTCCCTGAATCAAACTGTTGATGGCATCCTCATAGCGGGTCTTCTCTGCTACGGACTTTCCATTCTTAATTAAGTCGTTGAAATCATCCTCGTATTTCTCCCCGACTTCCAGCCCGTAATTATCAACAAGCTTTTTGAGCTGCGCAGATCGCTTATCGTAGACCTTATTCCACTCTTCGTAATAATCCGAAGACGATTGCGAGTAATCCTCGGTCACTTTAAGCTGGTCATCAAGCAGATTCAGATACGTGATTACGTCCTGTTGCATCTTGGAATCCTTAAACCTAGCGTTCTTGAGTTCCTTGTCGTTCTTGATTTCGGCCTCAATAGCTTCCTGGATATTCTCGGTTGAATGAGGATCATCATCGTTTGCATTAGATTCAATGACGTCGGACCTTCTCTCAAACCCGGCGGCGATAACATTCATCGCCTTATCGTCGACATATTTCGACTTTGCAGCGTTTGCATCATTCTGTGAACAGGCCGAAATGAACCCCAGAGAACAGATGAGTAATACAAGCAAACCCATCATGGGCATCTTTTTAGTAATATCTCGCTTCATGACTATTTCCCTTCGATTGATGTTGCGACTCATAGCCCCTCATCAAAAAGCAGACGAATTGACAACGCGGTGGCACTATTTGATTCAAGGGCGTGAACTGGATAAACATCGAGGGAAGGAGTGGGCCCTGTGCAATAAACTCCCCTCGTCAAAATGTCTAGCTAAAGAGGACGGGCAGACGGCGAACGGTCATATCCGTTCGCGTCCGCCCGTCTCCAACGATCAAACGTCGATGCGCTAACGTTCAAAAGCATTGCGGCCTCTTGCCTCGTAACCTCACCTCCTTCGAATGATTTGATGACATCGCGGTAGCTATCCGGACGTTCGAGCGTCGGTCTCCCAAATCTCACACCCCGCAGACGCGCCGACGCGATACCCTCCGCCTGGCGCTGTTTTATGTTTTCACGCTCCACCTGAGCCACGTAGCTCAAAACCTGAAGCACTAGGTCGGCAATAAAAGTCCCCGTAATTCCATTGGGTTGTTCGCGTGTATCAAGCAATGGCATATCGAGCACCACGATGGCAACGCGTTTGTCCGTCGTTAGGCGACGCCATTCATCGAGAACTTCACGGTAGTCGCGACCCAATCGGTCGATACTCTTAATCACAAGAACGTCCCCTTCGCGCAGACGACGAAGAAGACGCTGGTACTGAGGACGTCTGAAGTCCTTTCCACTCGCTTTGTCAGCATAGATCAAATTCGTTTGGACCGGAAACCGCTCCAGCGCATCCAGTTGGCGATCCAGGTTCTGATCTGCTGACGAAACTCGAGCATACCCATAGATTCTGTCTTTCATGATTGCCCCTATCAGCCGCACGATGGCAGCTTCAGCTCATCTGAGAGCCCACTCACAATAGGGCGTGCAAATTTCGCGAATGGGTTGAACCCATTTTCGGGCTCCAACGTAAGCTATTCAAGCACCGCTTCGATAACGCACGACGCCAACCTTATACTTTGAAATGAAATTAACCGTTTTTAATTGAGATTAACTAGAATAAAATGAAATTAACCTGAGACGCTAAAGGAGGGCATTGTGGAATACCTCGAAAACCCGTTTACCCCCAGTTTTGGTGAGGTTCCTGCCCATCTCGCTGGCAGACAACAGATTATTCGGGATTTGGACCGTGCCTTCTTGAGCCAGCGCAGGCGCCCAGAATTGACCTCGATCTTCTCAGGCGCGCGTGGAACCGGTAAAACCGCTCTCATGTCGTCGCTCGCGACAAGGGCGGAATCCCACGGCTGGATAGCCGTAAAGACGACCGCGCTCCCGGGAATGCTTGAGGAAATCGAGTTCGGGGCGAAACGTGCTGCCGGCCATCTTATCGACCCGTCTAACAACTTCGAAGTCACCGGTCTCGGAATTGCACCGCTCGGCAGCATCGAGGTCAATCGCGTTCACGATGCCTCAACCTGGCGTTATCGCATGAGCGACATCATCGACCAGCTCAACAAGGCAGGCACCGGTCTGCTCGTCACAGTTGACGAGGTGGACCCGACACTCGACGAGATGATTCAGCTCGCAGCGACGTATCAGCACTTTGTGACCGATGGGAAACGCGTCGCCCTGCTCATGGCGGGACTTCCCAACAACGTATCGACGCTACTGAACCACAAGACGGTCTCGTTCCTTCGCCGCGCCCAACAATATCATCTGGGCCGCATTGCCGACTATGACGTACGCGAGGCCTTGATTCGCACAATCCAGGAAAACGATCGCCTGGCAGATGCTGAGGGAATCGATAGAGCCGTTCGCTCGATCTCTGGTTTTCCCTTCCTATTGCAACTCGTAGGCTACCGTGCCTGGGATCTCACAAGCGATTCGAAGGAAATCTCGTCACGCGACTTTGACCTGGGAATCAAAATCGCGCGCGACGAGATGGACGATCGAATCCTCGCGGCAACCTATCGGGAACTCACTGCAGAGGACAAGCGATTCCTCATCGCCATGCTCGATGACGAGGAAGAGTCCACCACCGCTGACCTTGTCGAGCGCCTTAAGCGTTCGCCGCAGCAGGTCTCCCGCTACCGACGCCGCATGATAGATGCCGGCATCATTGGAGAACGCGGGCGCGGAATCGTCGCTTTTGAATTGCCATTCTTCCGCGACTATCTCGCAGCTCAGTGCGTGAAATAGGCATCAATGAGGCAAAGGGACTGTCCCTTTGCCTCATTGTCTATAGGTAGCGACCGGTGATGCTTGCGGAGCAGGCTGCGATGTCGCCCGGCGTGCCGGCGCAG
This sequence comes from uncultured Collinsella sp., assembly GCA_902492185.1. Lineage (GTDB taxonomy): Bacteria > Actinomycetota > Coriobacteriia > Coriobacteriales > Coriobacteriaceae > Collinsella. The sequence goes on along the minus strand of CABUKY010000004.1, from coordinate 21,757 downwards.
ACGATTTGCCCGCCGGCGTCGCCGCCGCCCGGGCCCATGTCGATCACGTAATCGGCATTGCGGATAAGATCGAGGTCGTGCTCGATCACGACAACCGTGGCGCCCTTGACAACAAGGCCGTCGAACACACTCAGCAACACCTGAACATCGAGCGGATGTAGTCCGATCGTGGGCTCGTCGAATACGAATACGGCATCGTCCTGCACGCGGCCCATCTCGCTCGCGAGCTTAAGGCGCTGTGCCTCACCGCCCGAAAGCGCCGGTGTGGGCTCGCCAAGCGTGAGATAACCCAGGCCCAGATCGTGCAAGGTCTGCAAACGCGTCTGAACCTTCTTGAGTCCCAGTGTGGCGTCGATGGCCTCATCCACACTCATATCCATGAGCTGCGGCAACGTAAGCAAGCTCCCGTCCTTGCCCTCGCGATGGATATGCGAAGCCGCGTCTGCATAACGTGAGCCGCGACATGCCGGGCAGACGATCTCGACATCGGGCAAAAACTGCACGTCGAGTGATATCGAGCCCGTGCCGTCGCACGTAGGGCAGCGCAAGGCGCCGGTGTTGTAGCTAAAGGCGCCTGCCTTGTAGCCGGCTGCCTTGGCCTCAGACGTACGGGCGAAGGCGCGGCGCAGCTCGTCATGGATGTCGGCATAAGTCGCCACCGTCGAGCGCACGTTGGCGCCGATGGGCGTGGCGTCAATCAGGTTGGCGCGTGCGATGCCCTCGGCGTCGACCCAGCGCACATGGCTTGGCAGGCGCGCGCCAGTTGCCCGAGCCTTGAGTGCAGGGATGAGCATCTCGAGCACCAGGGTTGTCTTGCCCGAACCCGAAACGCCCGTCACCGTGACAAGGCGGCCGCGCGGTATATCGACTTCGAGCGGTTTGACGGTATGGATGGCATCGGTCGCCATGCGGATATGGCCTTGATCGAACATTTCGTCGTCAGCCACCCGCGGGCGCAAACGCTTGGGGTCTGCGCGCAAAAACGGTGCGATGCGGCTGCCCTGCGATTGTTCGACCTCGTCAACCGTACCAGCGGCGATCACATTGCCGCCGCCTGCTCCGGCAACGGGGCCCATCTCAACCAGATAATCAGCCTCCGCCAACACGCGCGTATCGTGGTCGACAACAACCACGGTGTTGCCGTCGCCCACTAGGTCGCGCATCACACCCACCAAGCCGTCGACATTGGCAGGATGCAGGCCAATTGAGGGCTCGTCCAGCACATAAAGCACACCCGTCGATCGGTTGCGCACCACGCGGGCGAGCTGCACACGCTGGCGCTCACCCGTGGAGAGCGTGGCACCGGCGCGATCGAGTGAAAGGTAATCGAGACCCAGGTCGACCAGACGACGGGCCACGCTCAAAAACGAATCGCAGATATCCGTCGCCATGGGCCGCATCTCGGGCGGCAAGGATGCGGGCACCCCGCGCATCCACTCAATCGCCTCGCCCAGCGTCATGGCCGCGGCCTGCGCCAGATTGATACCGCGCACCTGGGGCTGGCGCGCGGCCTCGGAGAGACGCGTGCCGCCGCAATCACGGCATGCTCCCTCGCGCAAAAAGCGCGCAACACGTTTTAAGCCCTTATCGTCCTTGACCTTGGCGAGCGCATTCTCAACCGTATAGACGGCGTTGTAATAGGTGAAATCGAGCGGCGTGGCGCCCTCGCCGTTTTTGGGCACGTAGAGAATGTGCTTCTTAACCGCCGGACCATGAAACACGATGTCGCGCTCTTGAGGCGTAAGCTGGTTAAACGGCACGTCGGTACGCACGCCCATCTCGCCTGCCACCTGCTTCATCAGATCCCACATGAGCGTGCCCCAGGGAAGCACCGCGCCTTCATTGATAGTCTTTGACTCGTCGGGCACCAGGCTCGCTTCGTCCACCTCGCGCATGACGCCGGTACCGCCGCAAGTGGGACACGCGCCGCCGCTATTGAAAGCCAAATCCTCGGCACTCGGCGCGTAGAACTCGCGGCCGCATGTCGGACACGTGAGCGACAGGCCTGCGGCCACGTTAAGGCTCGGCTCCAAACGCGCCCCGCAATGCGGGCATACGTGATGGGCGCAACGGCTAAAGAGCAGACGCAGGCTATTGTTGAGCTCGGTCATGGTGCCAAAGGTAGAACGCACGCCCGGCACGCTGGGGCGCTGATGCAATGCGAGCGCCGCCGGCACGTGCAGTACCTCGTCCACCTGGGCATGTTCGGCCTGCGTTAGACGACGTCGAGTATAGGTGCTGAGTGCTTCCAAGTAGCGACGCGAGCCCTCGGCATAAAGAACCCCCAGCGCCAGCGAACTCTTGCCCGAACCCGACACGCCGGCAATACCCACGAGCTTTCCCAGCGGAACATCGATATCGATGTCCTTGAGGTTATGTACACGCGCGCCACGCACCTCGATAGCCTGCGGGCTCATCTTCTGTTCCGTCACCTTTATCACCCTACTCATGCCATAAAATGCGATCTCGAATGTACGCGCCCAGCATGGGCACGGTAAACCGGACGAGGCCGTATCCGGCAGCCTCGATGACGCGCTCGCGAATCAGGCTTGCGCGATATTTACTCGCCCAGCTCTGGGTGCGATCGCAACGCTCAATGATATCCGCCATGCGCGTCGGCTTACCCTCGTCAGCAGCCATGGCCTCGATAAAGAGGCGTTGCGGACTGCGCAACCCGTAATACAGAGGTGCGTCGACCGCTTCGTAGAACTCGGAGACGGCATCCGCATGGCCATCCTCGACATCGCGCCTTTCGATGACCTGCGAACCACGCCGGACAGCAGACCGCCACATGTAATATCCCACCAGCTGAACCATATAGGGATGCCCCATACTCTTGTGTGCCGCAAGGTCCGCCGTCTCCGCGTCAACGTAAAGACCAGCGTCTTTGACCGTCTGGATATACGAATCGCGCACCTTGGGCAAAGATATCGCCCCCAACGTACGCCGCTGGGCACGCCGCAAAAACGTCACGCTCGGCTCTTCAAGCAAGTCATCAACCATACTGGGCAAGCCGGCAAAAACCAGCGCAAGACCGCGCTGGTCGCTATCGGGCAATCCCGTGGCATCCTGGTCTCCGAGCACCTGCTGATAGAGAACGGCAAGAGCCGCCAGTTCCTCGATAGACGCCGATTGCGCCTCGTCGATCGCAAACAGTATGCCCTTGCCTGGACCGAGCTTCTTGAGGCGCTCGTTGACCAGCCCTCGCAACGTCTCGCCCTTTGCTCGCGCCGCCTCGACCGACATCCGGCCAAACGACGGACCGAACTCCATTGACGTCACAACGGGTTTATTCGAGCGAAGCGCGTCGGCCAAGCGGTCGCATAAGCCAAGCGAAGCGGAATCGGAGACAACCGCCCATCCGCGCTCGCTAGCTAAACGCTGCAGCTCCCGCAGGAGAACCGTTTTGCCACAGCCGCGGTTTCCCGTAATGAGCATGAGCCTGCCCGGCGCTCCAGCGCCGTTGTCGAGTCCTTCCTCAAAATCTTCGATGACCGACTCGCGGCCGATGAGTATCGGGGGCCGCTTGCCGGCAGTGGGCTTAAAGGGATTTGGATTCATATCGGACTCCTCGGATTGGCAAACCCTGGCAATAGTTATACCAACTTATACCGAGTTATACCAATTAAATGCGGCAAAGAGTCTGACCCTCTATCACCTATGGCCGAAAAACTCGGCGTCTGCTGCTCGCCAGGAGCGGAAGGTGGTGGGATCGACCTTTACATGAGCTGCGGCGGGGACGTCGTACCATTTGACCGTGTAGCCGGCGCCGTGAGAGCAAAAGACCGAGTCGGGCGTGTTGGGCAGATCGGCCTCGGGCTCATAGGCGGCCGTCTCGATTACGCACTCGGCATCATGGCAAGGCGCATAGCCGGCGAACTCCAGGTACAGATGCCCACGACCACTCGTGTAGGCAGCCACCTCCAGCGCGTAATCCTGCACCTCAGATGCCGGCACGCGACCCACAAGCTTCGCCCGGTCTCCCGCCATCGTCGGCGGCTCGTACTCGGCACCCATGCGCGTGGCATCCGAGAGCGCCCGGCCCACGCACTCCCCCGGCACCTCGAGCTCAAAGCGATACCACGGCTCCAACAGCACCGCCGCGCCGGCCTCACGCGCCTGCATGAGCCCCTGGCGAATCGCGCGGTACGTGGCCTGGCGAAAATCGCCGCCCTCGGTGTGTTTGGCATGCGCGCGGCCACCCGTGAGCGTAATGCGCACATCGGTGATGGGCGAGCCGGTCAGCGCGCCCAGATGATCGCGCTCCATGGCGTTGGTGAGTGCCAGACGCTGCCAGTTAAGATCGAGCTCGTCGGTCGAGGTCACGGTGCCAAACTGCACGCCCGAACCCGCCGGCAACGGTTCCAGGCACAGATGCACCTCGGCATAGTGGCGCAGTGGCTCAAAGTGGCCCACGCCCTCGACCGGCTGCGAAATAGTCTCCTTATAGAGAATGCCGCCAGACTCAAACGCAACCGAAAGGCCAAAGCGATCGGCCAACACCCGCTGCACGACCTCGAGCTGCACCGCCCCCATGAGCTGCAGATGTATTTGTTCAAGATGCGTATTCCAGCTTACGCCGAGCATGGGATCTTCGTCCGCCAGCTCAGTCAGTGCTTTGAACACCGCATGGACATCGTGTTCGCCCGGAAGCACCGTATAGGTGAGAACTGGCGCAATGACGGGCGCATCGCACGCGGATTCCGCGCCCAAGGCGTCCCCTGGGCGAACGTGCGCAAGACCCGTCACGGCACAAATACCGCCAGCAGCAACTTCTTGGGCAAGCTCATACTTCTCGCCGTTATAGATGCGGACCTGATCGACCTTCTGCTCCCATGCCTCGGCACCGGAACGTCCGTCAATCATCTGCTTGGCATGCAACGTGCCGCCGGTCACTTTAACCCAAGCCAAACGCTCGCCGTGATCCCCACGGCTGACACGATAGACGCGCGCGGCAAACTCCGGGAGCCACGCCTGTTCACGCATCAGCGCGCATATGCCATCCAGCAGCTCGTCCACGCCTTGGTCCTTGAGCGCCGAGCCGGCAAAGCAGGGAAAGAGCTTGCGCTCGGCAACCATGCGCGACAGCGTTGCGACAGAAAGCTCGCCCGCTTCAAAAAACTCCTCGAGCGCTTCTTCGTCTAACGCGGCAGCGTCCTCCTGAACGGCCCCGCCCGCCAGCAGTTCGCTGGCATCCAAGCAGCCCTCGGAAAGGCGTTGCCCAAGTTGTGCCAGCAAAACATCGCGGCCGGGATTCTCCAAATCGATTTTGTTGATGAAGATGAACGTCGGGATGTCATAGCGCGCAAGCAGGCGCCACAGGGTTTCGGTGTGCCCCTGCACGCCGTCGTTGGCGCCCACAACCAAAATCGCGTAGTCGAGTGCGCGCAGCGTGCGCTCCGCCTCGGCAGAAAAATCGACATGTCCCGGCGCATCCACGAGCATGACGTGGGTATCGCCATGGTCGAGCACGGCCTGCGACGAGAAGATCGTAATGCCACGCTCACGCTCGATCGCATTCGTGTCCAGATGCGAATCGCCATCGTCCACGCGGCCGCGCTTGCGAATGCGACCCGCGTTGAACAACATGGCCTCGGCCAGCGTGGTCTTGCCGGCATCGACATGCGCCAAGATTCCAACGACCGCTTGCTTCGACATGGCTCTCCTCTTATTACAAGCCCATCGCACGCGGCAACGGGCGTTCACGCTCCACACTGGATGATACAATTTACGGGCCGGCGGGCGAAGCGGGCCCTATCCCCCGACCGAGCTCATCGCCCCGCGTTGCCGCGCGGCGATTTTCGTAGGTTCGCGCCTTGCGAAAGCCGGCACCTCCCCTTTTGTCTGCCTTGGCTCATCTGAGGCGGTAACAGCGCGAACCCCACAACAACGCGTTTTACCAAAAATGGCCCCACTCGGGGCCATTTTCATTTCGATGAAACGCTGGTATGTGACTCGGCCTTTATGCCTCGCGCAGCCAATCAAACGCGACGCGCGGCGTACCGTCCGACACATATACGATACCGGCGCGCTTAAACCCGGCCTTGGCGATGGCGCCCTGCATGGGCAGGTTGTCTTGGTGTGTGTCGATACGCAGATGGTCGATGCGTTCCTCGGCAAAGGCAAACATCGCAGCCGCGACGCCATGCGTGGTGCCGTCGGATGCCACGCGGTGCAGCACAGCATACGGGGCGTCGCTGCGCCACTGGCCGCCCTCGATCACATCGTAGGAACTGTCCGGCCCCGGCAGAAAGGCAAACGTCGCCACCACGCGTCCGTCTTCCTCGCACACATAGCTGCCACCGGCGGCGATATCGGCAGCCAGCTGCTCGCCCGAAGGCGTGCCCTCGGGCCACTGCGTCGTGTTGCCATGTGCGCGCATAAAGGCGCGGGCCGCGTCATAGATGGCCATGACGGCGGGAATGTCGGTATCGAGGGTTTTTCTGATCATCACGCGGCGACCTCACGTTTATTGGTATCACTTTGATTGAGCAATGATACCAACGTTTGGAGAAGGGCGCGAAGCAGATGGGAAGCAAAAAGCGAGCCGCCTGGTCAAAGGCCAAAAGCGAGTTTTTGAGCGCTGCTACCGGCGGCGATATGAGCGACCTGTTTGCACGCGAGGACGAGCGCCGCGACGCCCTGGACTCCGAGCGCGATGAAGCCTGGCGCTACAAATCGTGCGAGCGCAAAAACCGTTACGACACGCGCGCCGAGGCCGAGGCAGTTATGGCCGACTGCGAAAACCGCGGACGCCGCGGGCTGGCCTGCTACAAATGCGAATACTGCGGCGGCTGGCACTTGACGTCGCACCCTTGGAAATAGGCGCCGCATCGGCACGGCATTGACGGAGCGCCAGCCATCGCACGCAAGCTACGGGCGCGGCGGCACCAACACATCGTAGCGAACGGCCTTGCCCGCAAGTTGATAGCTCGGCTTAACGCCGGCAAGCAGCGGCCCCTTCACCGGCCGCTTGATAACGACCTTGCGCGGGCGCGCCGCAAGCGCAGCTTCGACCAGCGTCTCCTCATCGGCGCACGGCTGCTCCAGATGGTGTAAGAGTTGGAACTTCTTTTTCACCGCCGCGCTCTTGGTGCGTTCGGGAAACATGGGATCCAGATATACCACGTCGGGGGCGGCAAGCTCGCCCCGCCCGATCAGCTCAGCCGTATGGCGAAGGCCGGCAATGCTGTCCTCGCCCGCATGTAAGCGCATGCGCGACACGGCAGCCGCAAGCGCCGGATCATCTGCCGCGCGATCCAGGGCATCCTTGAGGAGCGCCGCGATCACGCAATCCTGCTCATACAGATCGACGGTAAAGCCCGCGGCCGCCAACAGCAGCGAATCCTCGCCAAAGCCTGCCGTAGCGTCAATCGCCCATGGTCGCTCGATGCCCTTTGTGCGCGCAGCCTTCACCAACAGCTCTTGCTGCAGACGGCCCTGCTTGAGTCGCGGCAGCATGCGGCCAAAATCGGCACGCAGCTCCATCGTGCCGTCGGTGAGCGTGAGGCCCTCGGACTTCCCGGTCAGCTCAAGCCCCGCGGCCCGAGCAACAGAAAAGGGATCGACGACGCCCATGGGTACTCCTTAACAATCAAAACGAATACGTGAGCGCCGTTTATGTCGGCACCCAACCGTCCGCTATTGTCCCACATGCGACATGGCCCACAGCATCGCAATGCAAAGTACCGCCATCAATCCCGTGCACACGGCAGCGATCACGGAATCGCCCATGCGCCTTCCCAACGACCGCGGCTCACGCACTTGCCCTGCTCCGTACATCATGACTCCTCCTTGAGACCAGCTCCTTGTTACGGCCTCATCATCGCAGCGCCGCACATGGGCTGCCATCGATTTGCCTTACAGCTGGCTTTCCTTTTTGAAAGGTTGGACCGTGCAGGCAAGAGACGCTTTCAAACGCATGCATCGCCCCGTTGAACTACAATGTGCTTCACCATATGTGCAGCACTTGGGGTGCGCCAGGTTGGCGTACTCGTATCGAAAGGACCAGCCATGAGCTCTGCTCGTAAGACTCTCAAAATCCTTGCCCTCGTCTACTTTGTTTTGGGCATCGCCAGCCTCGTCATCGCCGGCGTCGGCATCGCGACCGGCAACCTCGATTCCACGTACGGGTCGAACGCCATGCTCGCCGCGGTCGTGCTGGTCGCCAAGGGCCTCATCGATCTCGCCGCGGGCGTTGCGGGCATCAAGGGCGCCAACAAGCCTTCGCAGGTGGATGGTGCGTTTAAGCTCGGCATCGTTGCCGCAATCGCCACGATTGCGCAGGCCGCGCTCACGCTTCCCGCGCTCGGCGGCAGCTCCGTCAATATCGTCGCCTTTGTCATCGTGGTCTACGACCTGTTCTTTGTTCAGCAGGCACACGCCGTTAAGGCCGAGAACAAGGACCGCCTATAAGCGCTCGCTTCTCATAACCTCTGCAGCCAAGCAACTAAAAAGGGCCGATCGCGCATCTCCGCGGTCGGCCCTTTACGTTTGCCCAGATAAAACCTACCAAAATAAACCTGTCCCTTTTTGGCAGGTTGTTAGCTGTGGCGGTACTCGGCGATGATGAAGTCGATGTCAGTCTGAAGGGTATCGAGGTTTGCCAGGCGCTCTTTGTCGGCGGGGCGCGTGCGGTAGTAGTACGGCGTCATCTGGAACACCGCCTCGATGTCCGCCTGGGTCTGAAGCGTAATATTCGCAGACACCCGCTGCGTTCCGACCAACTCGAGCTCGGTGGTCTGCGGCAGCTTCTCGTCATTAAGATATGGCGTGTCGTAGAGCACCTCCTTGAGCCCAAACAAATGACGGGCACCCGGCACCACGGTATAGAGTGAGCCCTCTGGCGCCAGCACGCGGGCAAACTCACGCTCGTTAAAGGGAGCGAAGAGCTCGGTCACCATATCGAAGGCGCCGTCCGCCACGGGGATGTCCTTCATGTTGGCCACGAAATAGGTCGCATCGCCGCGCTTGGCGGCCAGGCGCACCATCTCTTTGCCCAAGTCGAACCCGTAAGCGCCCACGCCCGGCACCGCGCCCATGGCGCTGGTGTAGTAGCCCTCGCCGCAGCAAATATCGAGCAGCGTCATGGGGCCGTTCGCAGATGCTGCACGCCCAGACACCCGCTCGCGCACGAGCTCGACCATCGCATCGCGCAACGGCGCATAGTAACCACGGTTCAAAAAGTCACGACGGCTGCGTGCCTGCGACTTGGGATCGCCCATGGAGTCGCCGCTCTTGGACGAGCGCAGTAGATATAGATAGCCCTCGCGAGCACGGTCAAACCGGTGTCCGCCCGCGCATGCAGCACCGCGCTCATTGTCCACCAAAGGCTCATGGCAAACGGGACACAACAACATGGCAACTCCTTAGCGCGAACAACACAACGCCCACCATTGTCGCACGCCTTTCCCACCTAGTCATTGGGGACGTTCTTGAATGACCAGTCGTTTAAGAACGTCCCCAATGACTAGTCGATTAGGAGTATCATCGTCTGCGCAAATAAGCACGATATAGCATGTTAGAGATTGAGAGCGTATGGCTGATACCGCATCTAAGCACATTGACATGACCACCGGCTCGCTGTGGCGCAATATTCCCCTGTTCGCCTTCCCCGTGGCCGCCACGAGCATCTTGGAGCAGCTGTCGAACCTCATCGCCACGGTCATTATCGGTAACTTCTCGGGCGACCAGGGAACCCTCGCCATGGCGGCGGTCGGCTCCAATGTTCCGCTTACCAGTCTTATGCTCAACCTGTTTATCGGCATGTCGCTTGGCTCCAACGTGGTCATCGCCAATGCTATCGGCCGCAACGATCAGAACATGGTCAAACGCGCCGTCCATACCTCGATTCTTATGGCACTTGTGGGCTTTGTCGTCATCGCTCTGGGCGAGATCTTTGCCGAGCCCATGCTCGCCGCGCTCAACGTTCCCGCCGAGACTATGCCCCTCGCCTCGCTCTACCTGCGCGTCTTTTTGCTCAGCATGCCCTCGATCTTGCTCTACAACTTTGAGGCCGCGATCTTCCGCTCCGTCGGCATCACCCGCATGCCGCTGCAGGCGCTTGCCGTATCCACCGTCCTCAACATTGGTCTGGACCTCATCTTTGTCCCCGTACTCCACTGGGGCGTCGCGGGTGTCGCCATCGCCACCGCCATCGCCTACACCGTCAGCGCCACTACGCTCTTTATTCGCCTGCTCAAGACCGACTCCGTCGTCCGCGTCACCCTTCGCGACCTGGCTATCGACCCCGTCGCCCTCAAGCGCATCGTCAAGATCGGCCTGCCCGCCGGCATCCAAAGCGCCGTGTTTGCCGTCGCCAACATCATCATCCAGTCCGCCATCAACAGCTTGGGCACCGAGGTCATGGCGGCATCGAGCGCCGCCATGAGCCTGGAGTACGTGTGCTACAACCTGCTCAACAGCTTTAGCCAGGCTTGCACTACCTTTGTGGGACAAAACCACGGTGCCCGCCAGATCGGCCGCTGCACTAAAACGCTCAAGGTCTGCCTGGTCGAAGGCGGTATCGTTGCACTCACCACGATTATCGTTATTGTCGGCCTGGGGCGCGAGATCTTGTCGCTCTTTAACAGCGATCCCAACATCGTCTCGATCGGCTATATCCGCGTGTGTTCGATCTTCCCGGCGTATGCCTTTAGCATGTTCTACGAAAACATGTCAGGCTACCTGCGCGGCTTTGGTATCTCGCTCACGCCCGCCCTCATCACCATGATCTGCGTCTGCGGCATCCGCTTCTATTGGGTATTCTGCGTGTTCCCGCACTTCCGCACCTTTGCGAACATTATGATGGTCTACTCCATCAGCCTGGGCACCACGGCGTTCTTTATGGTCGTGGCGGTACTACTTTGCCACCCGGCACGCACCTATCGCGCCACCCAAGCCAAAGCGACAGCCCGCTAAACACCGCACTCAACACCACGCCAGTCATTAATTGACAATATGCGAGCTCATATAGTCGATAAAACGCCTCGTGGCGATAGGCATGGTATCCCAGCTACGCCAGGCGGCCACCACGTCGCGCGAGGGAGCATGCACGATGGGACGTACACGAATATCGGCCCGCATGCCCTCAACGGTACGACGATACAGCATACTCACGCCTAGGCCCTCCTCCACCATCGCCATGATGGTGTAGTCGTCGGTTACCTCACTCGTCACGTGTGGCGACAGCCCATGCGCCGCGAATGCATCGAGCACCAGGCTCTGTTCGCCCTCATCCAGCAGCACAAACGGCTCGGACGCCAGGTCGGCAAGTGTCACCTTTTCCTTTGCCGTCAGCGGATGCGCGGTCGGCAACAATGCCACCAACTCGTCGTGATAGACCACGCGCTTCTCGAGCCCAGCGGTAAACCCGCGCGCCGTAAAGCAAAAGTCAACCACGCCATCGTGCACCCATTGAGCGTTGCGCGTGTAATCGCCCTGCTTGAGGGTAAAGCGTACGCCCGGGTGCAGCGCACCAAAGTCGCGGATCACACGCGGCAGCACGGTACGACTCACGTTGGTAAACGTCGCGATACGAATATCAGTCGAGGAGAGTCCCAGCAACTCCTGACGTTTGCCCTCAAGCTCGGCCTCGGCAGTTACGATCTGTCGCAGATACGGCAGATACTGCTTGCCATCGCGCGTAAGCGACACACCCTGCTTACCGCGCTCGATAAGCGTGGTACCCAGCTCGCGCTCGAGCGCCTTGACGGCCTGGCTCACCGCACTTTGCGTATAGCCCAGCTCGTCCGCCGCACGTTTCAGACTGCCGCAATCGACCACCATACATACAATCTGATACCGCGATGCCATCGTGCCTCCCCATCGATGTTGCCGTAAAACGTTTTGCCAGGGCTTTTTCTGTCAACATTAGCATTTCTTAATCATACTGAAGATACATTCGCTTTACTACATCCACATCTGGGAGCAGAATCCTTTTTGCGAAACCGTTCTGTAACAAAAGGAGTCCCATGGATCGCAAAAAAGCAATCGCGCTCTCATTTTCCGTTCCCGTCGCATGGGGCTTTTCGTATCCCCTTATGAAGATCGGCATGGACAGCATGAACGCCACGAGCATCGTCGCGCTGCGCTGCATCATCGCCTTTGCGGCTTGCCTGCTGCTCTTCCACAAGCACGCGTTGCGCATCAACCGTAACCTTATGGTCCGCGCCGCCATCATCGGCGCCATTATGGCAACCGAGCTCACCTGCATGTGCCTGGGCTCCAGCCTCACCTCCGCCTCCACCGCCGGCTTTTTGCAGAGCCTGACGGTCGTGATCGTGCCGTTTGCCAACGCCGCCCTGCTGCGTCGCGCCCCCGAGCGCAAGGTGCTCATCGGCACGGCCATCGTCACCTGCGGCATGCTGCTGCTCTCGGGCGCCGACTTTACCAGTCTGAATCCCGGCGCGCTCATCATGCTGCTCTCCGCCTTTATCTACGCTGGACACATCATTGTCGCCAAGCGGTTTGTCGAAGAAGTCGATCCGCTTGCTCTGGGCGTTTGGCAGCTGGGCTTTGGCGGCTTGTTCTCGGGCATCGCCGCATTCACCTTTGGCGGCTTCACGCTTCCCAGTACGCCCAGCGAGATCGTGGTCGTCGTTGCCCTCGCACTCATCTGCTCTGCCTACGGCTTTATCACCCAGACGCTCGTGCAGCCCCACGTGCCCGCCGAGACTACCGGTTTCGCCTTCTCGCTCGAGCCGGTCTGCTCCGCCGTCTTCTCGTTCTTCCTGGTCGGCGAGGTCCTGAGTCCCATCGCCTTCTTTGGCGCCGCCCTCATCCTCACCGGCGTCATGGTGGCAACCGTCGAGCTTCCGCGCCTTCGTGCACATGGACAGGCCCGCATGGCAGGAGCGCCCGAGCACGTCTCGTAGACCCCACTCCTTATGCAGCCGCGGCATAAAGATCTCCAGACGCCTTTACAATAGATGTCAACAGAGCATCTGCCATAAAGGAGCCCCATGGACACCGCAACCCGCGACCGCAACATAGCAACTTGGTTGAGCGATGCGCCGCGGCCGGTACGTGAAACTACGAACCAGCTGCTCGAGCGCATCGCCCTTTTGCGTGCCAAGCAAACCATCTACCCGGCACAAGACGACATCCTCAATGCCCTCGCCTACACGCCGGCCGACCAGGTCAAAGTTGTCATCTTGGGTCAAGACCCTTATCACGGACCCAACCAGGCCATGGGGTTGTCGTTCTCGGTCCCCGCGACGCAAACCAAGTTGCCGCCGAGTCTGCGCAACATCTATAAGGAACTCAAAGCCGATCTGGGCTGCCCCATTCCCGCCACGGGAGACCTAACCCCCTGGGCACAACAGGGCGTCCTGCTCCTCAACACTACGCTCACCGTGCGCGAGCATGCCGCGAACTCGCACGCCAAACTGGGCTGGAGCACGCTCACCGACTACATTATCGAACGCTGCTGTCAGCTGCCCCAACCGGTCGTCTTTTTGGCATGGGGCCGCTTTGCCCAGCAGATGGTCGATGGTAAGCTCGCCGCGACCGGCGCGGGCAAGGCAACCGGCAAGTTCTGCCTGGCATCCACGCACCCCTCGCCGCTTTCGGCCAACCGTGCCACGGCAGGACTCCCCGCCTTTATGGGATCGCGTCCCTTCTCGGCAGCTGATCGGCTACTCGAACAGCACGGCTCGACCCCCGTCAACTGGGCTTGCCTCGGCTAAAAATCGATACATCAAAAACGCGCCCGACGGCTTTCCATCGGGCGCGTTTCCTATTCGGGCCAAATAAATTGCGTGCGGCCGGCCTCGCCGCCATCGATCAACAGGCTCTGCCCGGTCATAAACCGGTTGGTCACGCCCACAAAGTAGATCCACTCGGCGATCTCTTGGGCGGTGGCCCAGCGTTTAAGCGGCGTGAGCTCCATAATCTGGTTCCACAGGTGTTCGTCTTCCATCACGCAACGGTTGAGCGGCGTTATAACGCCGCCCGGGTCCACACTGTTGGCGATGGCCTGCGGTGCCAGGCGGTTTGCAAGGTTCTTGGTGTAGGCGATAACACCGCCCTTGCTGGCGGCATAGGCGGGAAACTCCGATCCCGTATGTCCGCTCGCCGACCCCACATTGACCACGGATTTGATAGCCGGCGCAGGCTTGGCGGCGAGCCCCTCCCCCACAAAGGCGTAGCGCTCGGTCACGTTGATGGTGCCACACAGGTTGGCGGCGATGTCGTCGGCCGAATCCTGCGTACCGGCAACGTTCACGATTACCTGAGGCTCAAGGTCGCTTGGAAACGAGTCCGGCTCGCGGACATCAACGATCAGATGGCGGTAGCGCTCGTGTTCGATCGCCGGCGACAGCAGATCAAAGCCCACGACCTCGTGGCCCTCATCCAAAAAGCGCTGCACGCACGCGGCTCCGATACCGCCCGAAGTGCCCGTGATCAAAACCCGCATACTTGCTCCTTAGGCGGTTGCGTGGCGCTCGAGGTACTCGGAGCCCACATTCTCGCGCTCCCAGCCGCGCACGACCTTGTAGCCCACGGGGCTCAAGAAGACCTCGCACAGCAGCTCGGCAACAGCACCGGTCAGCGAGCACATAAGGACCTGCACCCAGGTCCAACCAAAGAACGTGTGGCTCACCACAATGGCAAAGACCAAGTTGTCGATAAACTGGCCAATGCCCGTGGACACATAGGAGCGAAAGGCAAAGCTCGCAAAATTATTCTTTTTGAGCATGCGGCCGAGCGACTGGTTGAGCGTGGAGTTAACCACGGCAGAGACGAGCATTGCCAGCGAAGAGCCCAGTACCACGTACCAGGTGCCACCGATGGTGGCGTTAAGGGCAGCGTTAACCTCGATCATGCCCGTGTCGTAGTAGGCGCCCCACATACCGGGCGTGAGCGAGCATGCCCAAAAGCACAGGCTCACGGCCAGGTTGACCAGCAGCGCGAGGATAGAGATTTTGATGGATGCCTTGGCGCCAAAGCGCTTGCAGATCATGTCCTGGCACAAAAACGAAACCCAGCTCACCACAAAGCCGCAATCGAGTGCCAGATACGGCAGGCTGATGAGCTCTTTGTTGGCCAGCAGGTTCATCATGATGACGCTCACGAAAAACAGCGAAACCGTTGCCGCGGGAATGCTCCGCAACAGGACCTTATAGTCCTCCATGACCTTCTTGATCATTATGTACTCCTTTGGTTTTAGGTTTAACGAGCAGGATATCGGACCCGAACTGCTCGGACGCCCCGGTCTTGAGACGACGGTGGGTATGATAGCCGCTCACACGGCATCAGGCAAGCAAATGGCGCGGCAGCCCCGCAGGACCACCGCGCCGATGCGTTAAAAGGCCACGTTGCCAAACTCCGACAGGATAAGGTCGGGGTTGTGGTCAGTTGCCCAATCCACGTTCCACGGGCTCGTGAACAGCAGCAGCTTACCGCCGCGCATGTCCTCGACGCGCAGGGTGTCGCGCGTGAGCGAAAGGCCCGGGATATCGATGGTGTCGGGGTCGTTCTGGATCCAGCGGATGTCCGTATAGGGCAGTGGCTGGCGACGAACCTCAACACGGTACTCGGCCTTGAGGCGGCGCTCGAGTACCTCAAACTGCAGCACGCCGACCACGCCCACGATGACGCTCTCCATGCCGGCACCCAGCTCGCGGAAGATCTGGATGGCACCCTCCTGGGCAAGCTCCTCCATACCCTTAACGAACTGCTTGCGCTTGAGCGTGTCGACCTGCGTAATGCGAGCGAACATCTCGGGGGCAAACGTCGGGATCTGCGGATACTGCACGTGGCGCTTGCCAGAGCACACGGTGTCGCCGATGCTAAAGATACCCGGATCGAACAGGCCCACGATATCGCCCGCGTACGCCTCGTCCACGATGGCGCGGTCATCGGCCATCATCGACGTGCCCGTGGCAAGCTTAAGCTTGCGGTTGCCCTGCACGTGGAAGGCGTCCATGCCGCGCTCGAACTTGCCCGAGCAAATGCGCACAAAGGCGATGCGGTCGCGGTGGTTCTTGTCCATGTTGGCCTGGATCTTAAACACGAAGCCGCTAAAGTCGTCGCGGCAGGGATCGACCGGTTCGCTGGTGAGCGTATCGGTATAGGCGCGCGGCGTCGGGGCCAGGCGCAGGAACTCCTTCAGGAAGGGCTCAACGCCAAAGTTGGTAAGTGCCGAGCCAAAGAACGCCGGACTCAGCTTGCCGCAGGCCACAGCATCCAAGTCGAGCTCATCGCCGGCGCCATCGAGCAGCTCGATGTCGTCCATCAGGTTCTTATGGTTCTCTTCGCCAATAAGCTCGTCCATGGCGGGGTCGCCCAGCTCGGCCTCGACCTCGGCGACCTTCTTGGTGGCGTTGGCGTGGCCGTCGCCCTCAAAGGCGATAACGCGACGGGTCTGACGATCGAACACGCCGCGGAAATTGCGGCCGCTGCCGATCGGCCAATTCATAGGATACGTATTGATGCCCAGGACATTCTCGATCTCTTCCATGAGCTCGAACGGATCGCGAGCCTCGTGGTCGAGCTTGTTCACAAAGGTAAAGATGGGAATGTGGCGCAGGGTACAGACCTTAAAGAGCTTCTTGGTCTGAGCCTCGACGCCCTTGGCGCCGTCGATGACCATGACTGCGGCGTCGGCGGCCATAAGGGTACGGTAGGTATCCTCCGAGAAGTCCTGGTGACCGGGGGTATCGAGGATGTTGACGCAGGCGCCGTTATAGGTGAACTGCAGCACCGAGGAGGTGACGGAAATACCGCGCTCCTTCTCGATGTCCATCCAGTCCGAGACGGCATGCTTGGCCGAACTCTTGCCCTTGACCGAACCGGCGGTCTGAATGCTGCCGGTATAGAGCAGCAGCTTCTCGGTAAGCGTGGTCTTACCGGCGTCCGGGTGGCTGATGATCGCGAATGTGCGGCGCGACGAGATTTCATCCGACAGGCTTGCCATGCGGATCCTTTCTTGCATTGAGTGCATTACGTCGATGTAACCGCCCTATTGTAGCCGCGAAATCCCGATTTAGAGCGCCTATCAGGACAAATTCATCAGTTGGGGCTTGGGTAGCCGGCCCAATCCGTATTTACCTCTTGCATAACTGTGCATAGTGTATATATACTGTGCTTACCGGTTATATACACGTGTAGCTCAACAGCTAAGGAGCCGCTGTGGACATCATCCTATCCAATTCGAGCGACAAGCCCATCTACGAGCAGATAACCTCGCAAGTCAAAGCTCAGATCTTATCGGGCACGCTCGCTGCGGGAGCCAAACTCCCCAGCATCCGTGCACTCGCGAGCGATCTTGGCGTGAGCGTCATCACCACCAAGCGCGCCTACGCCGACCTGGAGCAGCTTGGGTTTATCTGCACCGTGCAGGGCAAAGGCTGTTTTGTCGCCGAGGGCAACCAAGAACTCTTGCGCGAAAGTCAGCTCTGCCATATCGAAGAGTTGCTTGCGAAAGCGGCGAGCCAAGCCGAAACCCTGGGCGTCACGCGCGACAAACTGCACGAGATGCTCGACCTGGTAGCCCCCGAAACCATGCAGTAGCCATCTGCAAGAAAGGCTATACCATGCAAAACTTGCTAGAACTCAAAGGCATCTCACGCACTGTAAGCGACCGCTTTTCGCTGCGCGACGTCACGCTTGCCGTGGAACCCGGCCAGATTGTCGGCTTTGTTGGTGCCAACGGTGCCGGCAAAACCACGACGATTCGAGCCGCGCTCGGGCTTATAAAGCTCGATGCCGGCGAGGTGCACCTGTTTGGGCAGCACTGTGGCGCCGACGCGCCCGATGAAGCGCAGCGCTGCTTGCGCACTCGTGTCGGCCTCGTGCTGGACACATGCCCCTTCCCTTCCACACTCAAGGTAACCGAAGTCGAGGCACTCGTAAGCCCGGCATACCCCACTTGGAGCCACGACACCTTCGCCAGCCTCATCGACCGATTTGACTTGGATCCCAAGACAAAGGTCAAGGACCTCTCCCGCGGCATGGGCATGAAACTGCAGCTTGCCTGTGCGCTCAGCCACAATGCCAAGCTGCTCGTTTTGGACGAAGCCACCGCGGGCCTCGATCCCATGGCACGCGAGGAACTGCTTGATGAGCTGCTTGCTTTTGTCGCCGACGGCCAGCACAGCGTGCTGCTCTCGAGCCACATTACGTCCGACCTCGATCGCACCGCCGACCGCGTCATCTGCATCGATAACGGCTCGATTGTGTTTGACCTGCCGCGCGAGGACATTACCGACCGAGCCGGGATCGCCCACTGCACCCAAGCGCAGGCCGCCGAGCTTATGGCTTGCGTCAAAGGTGCCCATGCCACCCGCCACGCCTACAGCGTGGACGTGCTCGTGCCCAACCGTCGCGAAACGCTCGAGGCCTTTCCCGAGATTCCCTGCGATCGGGCAACCATTGACGACTATCTTCGCCTCACGCTGAAAGGGGCTTCGAAATGAAACGCGCCTTTATGTCCGAGCTCGCCATCGCTCGCACGCTCATCCCGAGCATTGCGGGCGTCGGCCTGTTCATCTTCGTCGTGCTAACCCTTGCCAACGCATCGGACGGCGATTCCGGTATGAGCGCCGGCGCCTGCGCGGTCAGCGCCATGTCACCCATCATAATCATGAACTCACTGGCTGGCTACGATAACCAAAACGGTTGGGAGCGCTATCGAGCAACGCTGCCGTTCTCGCGCAAAGACATCATCTGCGCACGCTACCTGTGCATTATTGCTTTCTCGGCCGTCATGGCATGCGCCGCCGTGCTTTTGAACATCATCGCCCTTCCGTTCTTCGATCACACGGGCATTCCCTCGACGGGACAGACCGTCTTTGAGATCACAATAGCCTCCGCCGCATCGATGCTCATCTCCCTCATGATGGTGTTTTTAGCACAGCCGCTGTTCTTTCGATTTGGACACATGGAGGCGCTGCGCCTTTCCGTCGGCCTGTTTGCCCTGATGGGCTGCGGTACCATGGCAATGCTGAGCTCTTCCAACCCCATTAGCAACTGGCTCATGTCGATTGCCGGAGCGAATCCCGATCCTGCCGTTCTGGGCTGTCTGTGCGCAGGAATTGCCGTGCTGGCCCTCGCGCTATGTGCAATCAGCTGCACCGTCAGCACCAAGGTCTATCGAGCACGCGATCTGTAGCCACGCGAGTCTCAATCCACGAAGGGCGCGATCGCCGCCCCTCCCCGCAAATCCGTGGCAAACGGCATGTCCCTGGCGTGCGCCACCGTACTACTTGCGCAGCGGCTTGGGTAGCGGGATACCGGCGGCGATGACAGCCGCGATGATCATGCAGACGATACCCTTGAGTGGGAAGCACATGAGCAGCAGGCCCACGACCATGACCGGCTGGCGCATGACCGCACCCATCGTCGATGCCGTGCAGACAGCGACGCAAAAGACCGGATCGGCGCCGGTGAGGATGGCAAGGCCGTAGCCCAGGCTCACACCCGAGAAGATAACCGGGAAGAAGTGGCCGCCGCGCCAACCAAGGTTGATGAGGGCGGGCGTCAGCATGGCCTTAACAAGACCGGTCGCGATAAGCACGCCAGCGGGAATGGTCAGGTAGGTTTCCATGAGCACGTCGGCCTGGGTCTCGCCGGCAAACATGGTGTAGGGCAGGACCGTGCCGCAGATGGCGAGCGCCAGACCGGCTAGCATGGCCTTGACGACAGGACGCTCCCCTATTGCATGAGACAGTGCCTCGCTCGCATGTTCAGAGACAAAGTACAGCCATCCGCAGATTGTTCCGATCAGCGACAGAGGGATGAGCCAGACAAGTTCCAGGTTGCCCACCACGGCAGCCTCGAACCTCGGCATGCCCATGCCGCCGCCCATGAGCTGGCCGAGCAGCAGGTAGGTGCCCAGACCACCGGCAATCGCAATGCCGTAGACCACCGTCTTTTGCGCCTTGGGCAGCTTGATCGTGATCTCGTCGGACGCGGACTCATCGTCGGCGTCTTCGCCCTGGCCGTCAGTACTTCCGGCAAGCGGCGCCACAAAGCCAAACACGGGCGCGGTAAAGAGCGCCGTCAGAGCAGCCTGGGTGCCCAGCAGCGTAAGCTCCCTAAACTCGGCACCAAAGCGGCGCATGCGGTCGCCGACCCAGCTGCACAGGCCCGCGATGACGCCGGTCAGACCGGCTTCCGGTCCAATACTTCCGCCAAACAGCAACGGCAGCAGCGCCGCAATCGACAGCTTGCCCAGATTGTCGTACGGGTAGCGACCGTCTTGCTTTACCTTGGCCATCACCTGGTTGAGGTCATCGGTCTTGGTGCCCGTCGTCTTTTCGTACAGACCGATCAGCAGGCCGCCCAGCAGGCAGACAAAAAACGGGTATGGCAGAAAGCCAAACGGGCCGCTGGCAAGCTCGGGCGAAGCGACGCCCAGCGCGTGTGGAATCTCGGTCCATAGATAGTCGATGCCGTGCTCCATCGCAAAGAAGAACAGCCAGACTGCGGCACCTGCGAACGCACCGGTCACGGCAACGCTAACTAAAAACAGCGCGCGGTTTGTGGGTTTGGCAAGGTTATCCATCGGGTCCTCCCGCGGTCAAAGTCGACATAGATACGTTTTATTGTAGAGCGAGTGTGGCTCAGACAAGCCAGCCGTCTGCGCCGCAAACGGCACCATTGGGAGCCATAGTGGGGCAGGCTCAAGGCTTATCCGTTGATAATCGAGGCAATCTCGCGCAAATCGTCGGCAAAGTAGATGCCGTGCTGGCGCTTCAGGCTCGAAAGCCCCTTATCAATCATGTGCCCGAGCAGCGCCTTGAGGTCGTTGTAGTAACCGTTCAGGTTGTACAAAATGCACGGCGCATCGAGATGCCCCAACGACACCGCGGACATGACCTCGGCAATCTCCTCGAGCGTGCCCGTCCCACCGGGAAAGGCGATGAACGCATCGCCGAGCTCAATCATCTTGGCCTTGCGCTCGGCCATATCGCTCGTCACGATAAGGTCGTCGATACCGTCATGCTGAAACTCGGCCTCGATAAAAAAGCTCGGCTCAACACCCGTCACATGTCCACCTGCCTCGAGCACGCTATCGGCGAGCGCACCCATCAGGCCCGACTTGGACCCGCCGTATACCAGCGCGTGTCCGTTGGAGCCAATCCAGTTGCCCAGCTCCTGCAGCGCGGGCAGAAACGCTGGGTCGTTACCAACGCTGGCACCCAGATACACGGTGATATTCATATTCAGTCCCCCCAATCGTGACGCGCGGCGCCCGTTCTAGCGTTGGCGGCGGCGATATTCGCGCACGCGGCGCGACAGATCGGCGAGCTCGTCACGATCGAGCTCTTCCAAATGCTCAAGATCGTCCATAAAGCGCGCCATGGTGTCCTTTTGGCGCAGCTTGATGAGCGTATTGCAGTAGTTCACCGCCACGCCCGTAAGCATGGCGATATAGAAGATACTGATGACGCTTAGGATGACGGTAATGCCGCGGGCAACCGGCGTTTCTGCCGGGATATCGCCAAAGCCGATCGTCGAGACCGTCTCAAAGCTAAACCAGAGACCATCACCAAAGGTGAGGGTCGTAGGCTCGGACAGCCAGACAGCCGTCGAGCACAGCAGGTAAAAGATAAGAAACAGGCCCGTAATGCGTGCAAAGCCAGCCTGTCGCAGCACATCGGCAAGCGTCCTCAACCTGTTCATCGCGACCCTTTCCACGGACAACCAATCACGTTCGCTCGGTATTGTCCCACAACCGGCAGTTAGGGACGTTCCTTTTAATATGAGCAGGACATTGTCAAGAGGCAAAATCGGGCCTGGCCCCAAC
>CABUKY010000003.1 GCA_902492185.1 uncultured Collinsella sp. | reverse complement strand
CGTGTGTTTGCCACCGTTCCCAAACAGCAAGGAGATGAGGGCCGATGAGGCTCATCGTTGTCGACGACGACCGCTTGGTGGTCGATTCGCTCAAGATTATCTTGGGCGCCCAGCCGCAGATCGAAGTGGTGGGCACCGGTGCCAACGGCAACGATGCGGTGGCGCTCTACGCCGAGCACGCACCCGATATTGCGCTGCTCGACATCCAGATGCCGGGACGCGACGGCCTTTCGGCCGCGCGCGAGATCCTTGAGCACGACCCTGCGGCGCGCGTGGTGTTTCTGACGACATTCTTGGATGACGAGTACATTGTGTCGGCGCTCAAGCTGGGCGCCCGCGGCTACCTGATCAAGACCGATGTCGCTGCCATTCCGCCGGCGTTGGCGCAGGTCATGGACGGCAAACGCGTGCTCGAGGGCAAGGCGATCGAAGATATCAACTTTGATGGGGCGGACGTCGAGGCCGGCGCGACCCGCCGGCCCGCCGCCTTTGCCGGCCTGACCGACCGCGAGTTCGAAGTCGCCGAGCTCATCGCCCGCGGCCTCGATAACAAGGAGATTGCCGCCACGGCTTATATGGGAGAAGGCACGGTGCGCAACCACATCAGCTCGATCCTGGCCAAAATGGGTCTGCGCAACCGCACCCAAATCGCCATCGCCTACCTGCGAGGGTAATTACCCAACGACCGACCGCCCCGGCATACCAAAATGGCTGTTATCGATTTAATGCCATTTCAAAACTATGCCGGATTACGGGGCTAAACTCAGGGCCCCCATCCACACCCATTGCTTCCGCCAAATGATGGCTTGGCTACCTGCGGTTTTATTTTCACGAATATCGGTATGGTTGGGAACTCATGGCTCAGCCCCGTAAACCGGCAGAGTTTTGTTCGATCGGCCCTACACGAGTGCTCCCGCAAGCCTCGCGGGACCAAAATGATCCGTTTTCCTCCGTCCCCAAGAGATCGGCCGGAACCGCTTGCCACGAAACCGGCCCATCTACTACGTTTGACTCGATACCCTTGACCATACCCCCGTTTTCCAGAAAATCGCAGGCGTTCTACCTGCGGTTTTCTTTTCGCATTTTTTGCCGTGGTTGAGGGCCACCGCCCAAACGTAGTAGATAGGCCCATTTCATGGCGAACGGGCCACACGGATGTCCTCGCGAGGCCAAAATGATCCGTTTCCCTCTGTCCACGGGAGATCAAGTGATGTTACGAATATGGTGTCATTTCAAAACTATGCCGGTTTACTACGATAAAAACGAGATTCCCGACCACGCGTGATTTTTTCGCAAAACTACAAGCCGTCTACCTGCGGTTTTGATTTTGCCAAATGCGGTGTGGTTGGAGGTGGGCGATTTATCGTAGTAATCCGGCATAGTTTTGTTCGCGACGGCACAACCGCGCGTTTAAGCGCGGGGCCGGTGGGGCAAAATTGCCCCACCGGCCCCTATTCCAGTTCTATCCCAGCGTTACTCCGGCTTGGTTTCTACTGTGGGAGTCTTGTCCGCTGCGACTGGGGTGCGGGCGGTGTCCATAGTCAGGCAGTGCTTGGGGCAGCTCTCGATGCACTCACCGCACACCACGCAGGCATACGGGTCGATCGACCACGTTCCACCCTTGCGATCGACCGCGAGCGCGCCCGCCGGGCAGCGACGCGCGCACATGCCGCAGCAAATGCACACGTCCATGTCGTTAACGATATGTCCGCGCAAGCGCTCGGGTACCGCGAGCTTCTCCTGCGGATAGCACACCGTTACCGGCTGCTTGACCATAGAACCCAAGGCCGTCTTGGCAAATGTCAGTAAACTCATGCCGCGCCTACCTTTCCGTGCAGCTAATGCAGGGGTCGATGGTCAGGATAATCATGGGCACGTTGGCAAGGAGCACGCCCTGCAGCGCATGCGTCAGACCCGCCAGGTTTTGCGACGTCGGCGTTCGCACGCGAAAACGGTCCAGGTTCTTGGTGCCGCTGCCGCGCACATAGTAATACGCCTCGCCGCGCGGCTGCTCAATCACAACCTCGCCGCGCGCACCGTCGGCCGGCGTGAGCTTGGTGCGCCCGCCGATACCGTCGTGCGGAATCTTGCCCACAAGCTCCTTGATAATATCCATGGCCTGCGTGACCTCGGCACAACGCACCTGGCAGCGGGCATAGCAGTCGCCATCGCTAGCAACGATAGGCTCAAACGCGGCCAGATCAGCATAGGCGCCGTCGCCAAACATGCGCACGTCGTAATCCACGCCCGAGGCGCGACCGAACGGGCCGACCATCGACAGATCCAGCGCGTCCTTCTTGCTGATCACGCCCACGCCGTGCAGGCGCTCGCCGCAGCTATTGTCGTCCAAAAACGTATGCACCAAGGCCTCGTAGTCAGGACGCATGGCATCGAGCGTCTGGACAATGCCCGCCAGTTCGGAGTCCTCAATGTCGTGTTTAAGGCCGCCGATCTCGTTAATCGAAAGGATCACGCGGCCGCCGCAGGTGCTCTCAAAGATCTTAAGAATCTGCTCGCGTAGGGTCCACGAACGATAGAACAGTGCCTCGAAACCAAAGGCATCGGCGAGCAGGCCCAGCCACAGCAGATGCGAGTGAATGCGCGAAAGCTCGTGCAGAATGGTGCGGATATACTGCACGCGGCCGGGCACCTCGATGTCGAGCATGCGCTCGCAGGCGCTGGCATAGCCGCAGCTGTGGCCCACGGCGCAGATGCCGCAGATGCGCTCGGCGATGTAGCCAAACTGGTGCATATCACGCTTTTCGGTGAGCTTCTCGAGTCCGCGGTGCACAAAGCCGATCTGCGGAATTGCCTCGATGACGCGGTCGTCCTCGATCACCAGGTCCAGATGAAGCGGCTCGGGCAGCACCGGGTGCTGCGGGCCAAACGGAATAACGGAGCGATGTGCCATGGGCCTTACGCCTCCTTTTTCTGCTTGTCGCGGGCGGCCTTGGCGGCAAGCGCCGCGCGGACCTTGGCCGCTTTCTCGGGATCCATGGCGGCGAGCTTTGCCTCCATCTCGGCAGCCTTGAGCGCGGCCTTCGCAGCAGTTTCATCGTGCTGAGCATCGGAGCCGGCAGCCGCAGCGGGCTGAGCGACGGCAGCGCCCGCAGCATCGCCAGCGCCCGCAGTGCCCTCCCCCGCAGCGGCCGTGGCAGTAGCAGCCTTCTCGGCCGCGGCCTTGCGCGCCTTGGCTTCGGCAGCGGCACGGACCTTCATGGCTTTCTCGCGCGCGGCCTTCACCTCGGGCGTGATAACGCTCATGGGCTCGGCAGTCGAGACCTGGTAGAAAAAGCCCTTAAAGTCAATCTGCATATCGGTGATGGCAAGACCAAACAGGTCGTGCGCTTCGTTTTCAAACGGGAATACTGCCGGATAGTACGAGCTGATGGACGGAATCTCCTGGTACTGATTAATTCCCTCAACCACCAGGTTCTCGATCGCATAGCTGCCGTCCTGCGCAATCTGCTCCTGAGCAACACGAACGTTGATAAACGTATAGACCAGGCGATACGTGCCGTCGTCGACGTTGCGCTCGGCGTGCATTTGCACAAAGCGCGCGCCGACGCCCTTGAGCGCCTGGACATGCGACAGGAGCTCGTCGATCCCGACGGTGGTATAGATAGCCTTTTGCATTACTCGGCCTCCTTTGCAGCGGCGGGCGCGGCGGACCTGGTGGACACGTTGGCCTCGACACCGTCACCGGCACCATCAGCCCCGGCCCCCGCAGCCACAAACCCGTCCTCGCCCAGCTCAACGCCACCGTCCCAGGTTGCGGCACCGCCCACGGTGAGCGGATCGCCACCGGCGCGCATCACGGCCTCTTTCTGGTCCAGGATGCCGCACGCCTCCACGATGGCATCGATCACGGTCTCGGGGCGAATGGCGCACCCGGGCGCGTACACATCCACGGGAATCGCGCGGTCCACGCCGCCGATCACGTTGTAGGCATCGCGGAACACGCCGCCCGAACACGCGCAGATGCCGCAGGCCACCACGCACTTGGGCTCGAGCATCTGGTTGTAGATCTGGCGCACGACGGGCAGGTTCTGGGCATTGACCGACCCCGTCACCAAAAAGATATCCGCATGCTTGGGGTTGCCGGTGTTGACCACGCCAAAGCGCTCCGCATCGAACAGCGGCGTGAGCGAGGCCAGCACCTCGATATCGCATCCGTTGCAGCTCGAACCGTCGTAATGAATAACCCACGGCGAGCGCGACATTTTATGATCCATGGATGCCGCCTCCTAAATAAACACGTCGACGAGGATGGGCATAAGGTTGAGCAGGCCAAACACCAGCGCCACGCCCCATCCGAGCCTAAAGCAGCTGCGCCAGGTGCTGCGTGCGAAGGTGTTGTCGATCAGGACCTCGACAAAATACGTCGCGGCCATCACGACCAGGGCTACAACCCAGCTCACGGGGTTGTCCCAAACAAAGAACATGCCCACCCACATCAAAAACAGCACGGTC
The DNA here is from genome assembly GCA_902492185.1 of uncultured Collinsella sp. Taxonomy (GTDB): domain Bacteria; phylum Actinomycetota; class Coriobacteriia; order Coriobacteriales; family Coriobacteriaceae; genus Collinsella. Next base: position 38,920 of record CABUKY010000003.1, on the reverse strand, counting down.
TCGCACCAGTGCATAAGGGTCATCTTGGCCAGCGTGCCGCCGCTCATCTCGGTGGCGACGCCCTGGACGATCTCCTGATGCGCGTGATGCGAGTACGAAAGGTCAAACGGCGACTTGCGCAGCTTGATGGTGAGCACCGCGAGCAGCGCGAGGAAAATGGGCGCGCTGTACACGATGATGGGGGCCGACTGCCCCGTCACGGCGATGGAATCGAAGCTGTCGGTGGCAAGGTACAGGCCCACGCTCATCAGCAAAACGGCGGGCTCGTAACTCATGACCTGCAGCAGCTCACGGTCGGCGCCGACCTGGGCAAACGGGCTTTGCGTCGAGGCGGACGCCAACACCACAAAGATCGCAGCGAGGGTCACCATAAAAGCGCACAACAGCGTGTTGGAACCCGACACAAAGATGCCGCCGCCCACCACGGTAAAGATGAGCGCGCACGCCATGTAGGTATCGTCCATGGTGTTTACGCTGGCGGGGGCCTTGCGCAGCAGCTTGGCCACATCGTAGAAAGGCTGGAGCAGGCGCGGGCCCACGCGGCCCTGCATGCGGGCCGAAAGTTTGCGGTCAACGCCGTCGATCAGGCCGCCCACAAGCGGCGCCAGTAAGGCAAATGCCACGGTGCCAATAAATATGCCCACGACACCCGAGCCTTCAAAATACTTGCCGCGCAGCACCGAGGGCGCGCTCATGGCAAGTCTCTCGGGCCCAATCCACGCGCAACACAGCAGCGCAAACAAGATGATGCTGCAGCACACGACGCTACCCGCGGGGCCAATACGCTTCTCGCCAAGGGCATCCTCCGAGTACCAATTGCGCTTTTCGGCCTTCACCTCGTGCCCCATCGAGCCGCGGAAATGGCGATATTTGTCGGTTCCCACGCCCGAAAGATATACGTTTACATGCGGTTTGTTGCTCACTCGGAATGAAGTCAGCAGCACCACGGCGATAAACGCCACGATAACCACCATCAGGTACATGGCGTCCTTGCCAATAACGTACGGCATGCGGCCAAACACCATGGCCAAGTAAGGCGACACCAGACCGCTCGAGATAACCGGGAACGCCACGCAGCACAGAATCAGCAGCGCGGCGATGGTGTTGAGGGCCATCCATTCGGTCTTATGGACATTGACCTCAACGTTTTGAGCCGTGGGGTCGACGCCCGAAAGCTTGGCAAGCCACTTGCCCCAGAAGAAGAACGTCGCGGCCGAGCCAAAGGCAAGCACCATGATCATGAGCACGTTGCCGGTCTGCGCGAACGCCACCAGAGCGCCCCACTTGGACACGAGCATGCCAAACGGCGCCACAAACATGCCCATGATGCCCAGCATCATCAGGCGCGTCAGGTGCGGCATGCGGCTGAACATACCGTCCATGTCCTCGATATTGCGGCTGCCGATATGATGCTCGGCCGTGCCCACGCACAGGAACAGCAGCGACTTTGCCACCGTGTGGAACAGGATCAGGAAGATGGCCGCCCATACGGCCTCGGGCGCGCCGACACCCAAGCAAGCACTGATGAGGCCCAAGTTGGAAATGGTGGAGTACGCGAGCACGCGCTTGGCATTGCTCTGCGAGATGGCCATAAGGGCAGCGAGCAAAAACGTGATGGCGCCCACGCTCGTGACCATAAAGCCGGTCACGGGATAGATGGCATAGAGCGGGCTCAGCTTGACCATCAGGAACACGCCGGCTTTGACCATGGTTGACGAGTGCAGCAGGGCGCTCGTGGGCGTGGGGGCAACCATGGCACCCAACAGCCAAGTGTGGAACGGCATCTGTGCGGCCTTGGTGAGCGCGGCGAGCGACAACAGGATGACCGGCATGACCAGCAGCGCGGACTGTGCGGTTCCGGCGCCGGAAAGCTCAATCATGCCCGAGATGGTCAGCGGCATGCCGTTCACGTGCAGGTACATGAGTCCGGCCAAAAACGCGATGCCGCCCAGCATGTTGAGGATGATCTGGGTAAAGGCGTTTTTAATGGCCTCGGGCGTGCGCGTGTAGCCAATCATAAGGAACGAGCACACGGTGGTGATTTCCCAGCCGCAGAACAGCCACTCAAGGTTGTCGCTCGTCACGATAACGAACATGGCCGAGAGGAACAGGAACATGAGCGCCAGGAACTGCGGGCGACGGCCGGGCGCGGTCTGCCCGCGCAGCGCGGCCTCGTGCTCGTCATGGGCCTGGAAGTCCTTCATATAACCCAAGGCATACACGCAGATTAGGCTGCCGACGATGCCGACGGCGAGCACCATGATCACGCTCATGTAGTCCAGGTAGAGCGGCGTTGCCGTGACGGCTTCGGCCGCGGGCAACGTCATGGCTGCAAAGGCGAGCGAGCCCACCAGCTGGACTATGCCGAGCACCGTGGTGAGCGCGTTCCTATATTTGTACGCGTTGTACAGGATTACGGCGCACAGGATGACGTCGATGACGGAGCTGATGATCGAGAGCACATGCGAGGTGCCGGGGGCAACCTCAAAGCTCTGCGGACCCGTGCCAAAAAACATGACGGCGACTACAACTGTCACCGCCATAATAATGCCGGAGCCTACAAGCCCCACCGCATCGCGGGCGCGGTCACCGCGCGCGAGCAGCATGCCCAGCGCCGGTACCAGCGGAAACAGGGTAAGGAAATACAGTAGCGTCATACCATCACTCCCCCGTGCAAAAACGCTGCAATTGTTTAACGTTATAGCTCAATTGAGGAGTAGCGGCGACAGGTTTTCGGTCAACTGGGGAGTTTTAGGCGTACGAGGCAAGGAGCCTGTCCGCATTGGAGTAGAGGGGCGGCAAGAAAAATGCGCCCCTGTGGGCGCACCATCCCGTTTGCTATTCCGCCTTTTTAACGCGCGGCTTGCGACCGCGCGGCTTATCGACCAGTGCGGACTCACCGCTCTCGCGGTACTGACGGCACCAAGCCTTGACCGAAGACTCGCTGGGAATCTTGTGCTTGATCATGGCCTCGCGAACCGTCAAGCCGTTTTCCAGACGGTCCTTAACCACAGCGAGCTTTACGTCGTACGAATAGGTGTGATGATGCGAACCGGCATTGAGAACGGCGTCGGCACCGCCCACGGCATACGCGCGGGCCCACTGACGAGCCGTGGCCTGGGGAATGCCAAGCTCCGCGGCGAGAGCGCGATGACCGACCCCCTCTTGGAGGATCTCGACGGCGCGCTGTCTAACCTCGGGCGCATGCGTGCGAGTCCTAGTTGCTTCCGACATACCTGCCACTTCTTAGCCTTAGCCGTTAATCTGCTTTCTTACGTGCAAGTTAGATAGTAGCATTTTACTGTTTGCTCAAAGCAGTTAATTAAAATAGACGCGGCGTTATCTGGGCATTTGGCACCAAATTACGACATTTCTTTATCGATTATTTACGCTGGTAGCTGACTCGCAGCTAATCGTCATTCGCTTGTCAACAAAATTGGCATCTCTTTATGTCCTTTGGTATAGAGGATATAGTTATTAACCCCTCCCCCAATAATTTTGAGTGATCTGCAAGGCAGTAGACGTCCTCACTCCTCATGATTACCGCGCATTGCCATCCACCGGAGCAAAACAAAAGGGCGGGACCTGCTGCGCTTGCAGGCCCCGCACCGATTGACACCCGACGGGACACAGCCGGGCGAAACGGATCCGTGCTACCGTCCCGCCTGGCCGCGATGTTCAACTACAGCTCGTTGGCCGCGTGATACGCCGTGCGAATGGCGCTCGCAATGTCGGCGGTGCGCTCGCCCGAGCAGTCGCCCACGCAGGTCACGGGCACCGTCACGCCGTCCAGGTCAAACGCGTTGGCCTTGGAGCCCACGGCCATCACCACGTAATCGCAGGCGATCTTCACCGGCTCCTCGGCGCCGTCCTCGGTGGTGCGCACGGCCTCCACGCCCTCGTCGGTAATGGCGGTCAGGCGGGTCTTCACGTGCTGCTCCACGTTGTGCTCGGCAAAGTCGCTCATAATCAGCGGCAGAATGGTCTCGGACTCGCCCGCGGCAATCTTGTCGAGCATCTCCACAATCGCCACCTCGCAGCCGTGCTGCAGCAGGTACTCGGCAGTCTCGGTGCCCACCAGGCCACCGCCAATAACGGCGACGCGCCCGCTGAGCTCCACCTTGCCGGCCAGCACGTCCCAGCTCGAGACGACCTTGTCCGAGTCGGCGCCCGGAACGGGGATGACCACGTCGTGTGCGCCCACGGCCACAATCGCAGCGTCGGCGGCGTTGAGGTCCTCAGCGGTAGCGGCATGGCTGAGCTCAACCTTCACGCCCAGGCCAGGCAGAATCTTCTCGTAGTACTCGACCGAGCGCATGATCTCGTCCTTGCGCGGAGGCGCAGCCGCCAGCACAATCTGGCCGCCCAAGTGATCGCTCGCCTCGTAGATGGTCACGTCGTAGCCGCGCTTGGCCGCCACGCGTGCGGCCTCCAGGCCGGCGATGCCACCGCCCACCACGGCGATCTTCTTGTCGCCCTCGCCCGGCTTGATGGCGATGGTCGCCTCGTCACCGTTCTCGGCATTAAGCACGCACGAGATGTACTTGCGGTTTTGAATCGCGTCGACGCAACCTTTGTTGCAGTTGAGGCACTCGCGGATGGGTTCGCCCGTGGCGGCCTTCAGCGCAATGTCGGGGTCGCACATGAGCGAGCGGCCATAGGCGATGATATCGGCGGCGCCGTCTTCCAGAATCTTCTCGCCGGCCTCGACCGAGACAACACGGCCGACGGTTGCCACCGGCACGGAGACCAGGGCCTTGACGCGCTCGGCCACGGGCAGCGTCCAGTTGTAGGGCATGGCGCCCATGGGCGGAATGGTGTCGCCCATGTTGCCGGTGTGGTTGGCCTGTGCGACCTGGATCATATCGATGCCCGCGCCCTCGAGCAGCTTGGCGAACTCGCAGGCCTCGTCGGGCCGCAGGCCGCCCTTGCCGCGCGGCGTGCCGTCGGGGTTCTCCATGATCACGGGGAGCTTGTACTCCACCATCAGCTGCGGCGCGGCTTCCTTAATGGCAGCGACAACCTCCAGCGCGTAGCGGACGCGGTTCTCGAACGAGCCACCGTACTCGTCGGTGCGCTGGTTGAGGATGGCCGAGCACAGCGAACCCACCAAGCGGTCGCCGTGGACCTCGATGGCATCGATGCCGGCCTGCTGCGCACGGGCGGCCGAGGCAGCGATGGCCTCCTTGATCTGGGTGAGTTGCTCTACGCTCGCCTCGTTCACAAAGTGCTGCATGTCGTGATGCAGCTTGGCGTAGGCCTGGTTGCGGATCTCGTTGGACTCGGCCATCTTGGCGGCAAAGGTCTCCTCGTCGCCGGCGGCCTTGGCCTCCTGCGCGGCCTTGGCGGCAGCCATGGAGCCCATGACCATGCGGCCGACACCGGGCACATCGTACTCGGGGTGGAACAGCTGCAGCGCGACCTTGGCGCCGTGCTTGTGGACGGCATCGGCCAGCGCCTTAAACGTGGGGATCTGGGCGTCGGTTGCCAGCTTGGGCGTGGGGCTTGCGGTCATGACGGGAGCAACGTCGCCGATGACGATGTAGCTCACGCCGCCACGGGCCAAGCGCTCGTAAAAAGCCAGGCTGCGCTCGCCGATGGAACCGTCACGCTCCTCGTAGCCGGTGGTCAGCGGCGGAAACATAATGCGGTTCTTGAGCTCAAGGGGGCCAACCGTAATGGGCTGGAGCAGCTTGGATGCAGGTGTGGTCATGGACATTCCTCTCTTGTAGGCGCGGCGGCGATGATGCCGCGTAGTTGTCTAGAGGATATGGCATGGGAGCACGGCGGCACAACGGAAATCGGCGAATATCAGGTGGCGGCAGGTGGATGGGGCAGAGCGGCCCGTCGGTTCGTCTCAATCTGTAACAGTTACTCGGCAAAACCGGGTCTTACTGTTACAGATCGAGATATTCCCCTCGACCCAACCTCAACAATCTCAATCTGTAACAGCTAGACCCACTTTTGACCCCTACCTGTTACAGATCGAGACAAACCAAACCCGCCTGCTAGAAAATCTCAATCTATAACAACAACTCGGCAAAATCCGTCCCTCGTGTTACAGATTTAGACAAACGAAGACCGTCCTGCCGAAACATCTCGATCTGTAACACTTAGCCGCCCAAATCGGGTCTAGATGTTACAGATCGAGATTTTGTTTGAGAGGCCAAGAATTGGACCGAAAACACAGTCCCGGGATAACAAAAAAGCTCGCCGGCTAGGCCGACGAGCTGCAAGTTCTTGGTCGCGGGGGCAGGATTTGAACCTACGACCTCCGGGTTATGAGCCCGGCGAGCTACCAGACTGCTCCACCCCGCAATGTCTGGGCGCTTCATGTGCGCAAGAAAGAATATTACGCGGGAGTTCGGTAAACGGCAAGGAAAATCTCGTAGAGCATAATTCCTTCATATTTAAACCCCTCAGCCCCTATCACCGTAAACGAATCGCAGCCGAGCGCCGTCGACGGCACGTATACAATGGTGCGCGTCCTTTTATGCCAACACCGGGAGTAGACATGCTGCTCGCTATCGATATGGGAAATACGCAGACGGCCATGGGCCTGTTTGACGGAGACGAGCTGGTGCAGTCGTGGCGCATGCCCACCGACCGCTCTTATACCGCCGACGAGATCCATGTGCGCCTGATGGGTTTCTTTAAGATGTACGGCCTTTCGCTCGACGCGGTCGACGCGATCGCCTTTGCCGGCGTGGTGCCGCAGCTCTCGCGCGAATGGCACGCCGTGGCCGACCGCATTGCCGCGGACGCCATCGTCATTGGGCCGCAGACGGCCGCGGTGACCAAGCTGCGCGCGGCGCGTCCCCAGGCCGTAGGTGCCGATCGCGTCGCCAACGCCGTTGCGGCCGAGACTTTCTACGGCGCGCCGGCAATCGTGGTGGACTTTGGCACCGCGACCAATATCGACGTCATCGATGAGGACGGTTATTACATTGGCGGAGCGATCGCGCCGGGCATCCGTATCTCCATGGACGCGCTTGCTGCCCGTGCCGCCAAGCTCGCCAGCGTGCCGCTCGAGGCGCCCGAGCACGCCATCGGCCGTGACACCGAGGAATGCATCAAGGTCGGCGCCGTAACGGGCGCCGCCGCCATGGCCGAGGGCCTGGTCGCGCGCATGAAGCGCGAGCTGGGCCGCGAGGATGCCACCGTTATCGCCACGGGCGGTCTCGCCGGCATCGTCGCCGATTCGACCGATGCCTTCGACGTGGTCGACGGACAGCTCACCATCAAGGGTATCTGCGAAATCTACCGCCGCATGCAGGAGCTGGGATAGAGCAGGGGCTTAAGTCAAGCACGCCCGATGCCACAGTCCCCGCAAACGTTCGCCAAGCCCATTCCCCAGACAGGCGAAACCCTCCCCGGCACAGGCCGAGAAGGGTCTTGTTGTCATCGTTATCTTTGAGCGCGGGCGCCACGCGTTACAGTCCGCGAATTCGTACGGCCTCGGGCGGAAACTCCTGCTCGCCGGCATCGGTCTTGATAGTCGCACGACCCCAGATATCCAGGCCCGCAAACACACCGACCGCAAGCGGCAAACCGCTGGGCGGCACCGCCGCAACTTGGCGGCCCAGCAGCGGCACCATGTCGAAGTACTCGCCCAGCACGGGAGCCAGCGGCCCTGCGGCGCCTTGCGGCGTGTTGGCAACAACCGCCCAGGCGTCCACGCGGGCCAGCATGGCGGCGGCCAGCGCCTCGACCAGCGCTTCGTCAGCCACGTCCACACCGAGCTCGCTCAACGCCGAACGCTCAATATCCACCGTCACGGCACCGAACATGCCCGCAGCACCGGCACCGCCGTTCACGGCAACACGCGCGAGCGACGTCTCAAACGCAGGCGCACCGCACACGATATCGCTCGGCCACTGGATACCCACCTTACCGGCAAGGCCCAACCCCGGCGTCGAAGCCGTGCCCACGAGCGCGTCCATCATGCCCATCGCGGCCACAAACGGCAGGCCGTGGAAGGCGTGCATATTCACATCCGGACGCACGACCAGCGAAAACGTCAGCGAAGCATCGCCCGCGCTCCACGCGCACCAGCCCGCGGACACGCCCTCGCGGCCCGCGTCGCGCGCCGCGTCGAGCTCGGTGCCAGCGGCAACAGCATTCATCTCGATCATCTACATACGCCCCAATTCGCCCACGATATGGCCCACGCGGTCCTCGGGCTCCTTGACCTCGACACCGTTGTAGCGGAAGAACCGCGCCGGGTCGTGCATCAGGTCCTCGAGCGGCACCAGCACAAAGTCGCGTTCGCCGATCAGCGGATGCGGCAGGCGCAGCTTTTTGCCGCCGTGGGTCTCGCCGTCCATCCACAGCAGGTCCAGGTCGATGGTGCGCGGACCGTTGGCCTTGGCCTTTTTGGAGCGGTCGCGCCCCAGCTCGGCCTCGATCTTCATGAGCTCATCGAGCAGCACCAGCGGCGCCAGCTCGGTCTTGATCTCGATGACGGCGTTGGCAAACGCGTCCTGGCGCGTCTCGTAGGCCGGCTCGCTCTCGTAAATCTTGGAGGAGTTGGACACGCAGGTGAGTGGAATCTCGGCGATCATCTCGCGTGCAGCGCGGATGTTGTCGCAGCGATGCCCCAGGTTGGAGCCCACGGCCACAAACGCGCGGCGCGGCTGCGGCTTGGCAACCGCCCAGTAGCCGTTTAGGAACTGCGCAAAACCCGCGGCGTCGTGCACGCGCACGATGTTGGCACCGGCCTGGATGGCGCCCAGGCACACGCCAAACGTAGCGGCATCGCGCTCGGCGGCCTCGGTCACGCCCGAGACGGCGCCCACAAAGCGCTTGCGCGACACGGCGCACATGAGCGGATAGCCCAGTGACGCCATCTTGGCAGTCTCGCGCTGGATGACGATGTCCTCGTTAGCCGACTTACCAAAGCCCGGGCCAGGATCGATGCAGATGCGGTCGCGCGACACGCCGGCATGGATGAGTGTGCGGGCCTGGTCAGACAGAAAGCCCATGACGCGGCGCATGATGGGCGCCGAATCGGGCAGGGTGAAGCGGCGGAGCTGCGAGGTGGGCACGTAGGCTTCCTCGCGGCGGGCGCTGCGGCGCATCATGGCGGCCAGACGGTCATTGGACTCCGATGCGGCCTCGGTGGCTGCGGGCGCGGGCGCGACGGTCTCGGCGGCAGCAGTCTGCTCGGTGGCGGGCGTCTCCTGCTCGCTTGCAGGCTCGGACGTGGGCTCCGGTTCGCCAAACGGCAACGAGGGCTGCACCACGCCGCCCGGAAGCTTGGCCTCCGACTTAGGCTCACCCAGCAACTTGCCGCGACGGCGGCGAGCCGGCCTCACGCGCGGCCTCGGCAGCCGCCTCGCGCGCCTTCTCGGCAACAAACGCTGCTGCCGAGGTATCGAGCTGCACCGTTGCGTGCGTGCGGGTGGGCGCGGCGACCTCGCCGGCATGCATCACGATGATGCCGCAGGTGCTCGTCTTAACAAACTCGACCATCTTGGGATCGGTGAAGCCGGTCACGTCGTTGACGATCGAGGCGCCGCAGCGCACGGCCGCCTTGGCAACCGCCACATGACGCGTGTCGATCGAGACGATGGCGCCCTCCTTGGCCAGCGCGCGCACCACGGGCAGCACGCGGCGAGCCTCCTCGTCGGGGTTGACCGGGGTAAAGCCGGGGCGCGTGGACTCGCCGCCCACGTCGATGATGTCGGCGCCGGCGTCGAGCATCGCCAGGCCGTACTCGATGGCGGCATCCGGATCGAAGTGCTCCCCGCCATCGCTAAACGAATCGGGCGTCACGTTGAGGACGCCCATGATGCGCGGACGGTCAAAGCTGAGCTCATACTTTCCGCACCGCCATGTCTTGCTGTCGTTCGCCATGAACATCCTCCTAAAATGCCCACGCCACCGCGCTCGGGCGCAGGCGGCGGGGTCGCTTTGCAATCAGTTTTTCTATTGTATCCGCGCACACGGGCTAGAACGCAAACGCGGCCGCGATGTCGCAAGAAATCAGCAGGTCGGCATTTGCATCCTGATTGGTGGGAGCGAGATTGCAAATGGCCAGGGTATCGCCGGTAAAGTAGCGCGTAAGGCCCGCCGCCGGATACACCACGAGCGAGGTCCCGCCCACGATGAGGGCATCGGCCGCGGCAATGGCGGCGACGGCGCCGGTCAGCACGCGCTCGTCGAGCGGCTCCTCGTAGAGCACCACATCGGGCTTAATGCGCCCGCCGCACGCAGGACACACGGGCACGCCCGCGGCGTCCTCGTGCTCGCGCGAGCAAATCCACTCGGCGCTATAGACCGCGCCGCACGACTGGCAAATGTTGCGATGGACCGATCCGTGCAGCTCGAACACGCGCTGTGAGCCAGCCATCTGATGCAGACCGTCGATATTTTGCGTCACCACGGCATCAAGCTTACCGGCGCGCTCCAACTCGGCCAGCTTGGTGTGGCAGCGGTTGGGCTTAGCGTTATGCGCGATCATCTTGGTGCGGTAGAAGTCGTAAAACTCCGCCGGATGCGTCTCGTAAAAGCTGTGCGAGAGCATGGTCTCGGGCGGATAGGCAAACTGCTGGTGATACAGGCCGTCCACGCTGCGGAAATCGGGGATGCCACTTGCCGTGGAAACACCAGCGCCGCCAAAGAAGACCACGCGCTTGTGGGTGTCAAACAGATCCGCCAGCGCGGCGGAGGCCTGCCTGGGGTCCGATATTGCCTGCGTCATATGAGTCCACCGTCCTTGCTAGTCGGGCAGCGTTGAGCGACGCCCCAGCATGCGACCTTTAAGTCAGCATGCGCGGAGCCCACCCCGCCCCTGTTGCGCTAATCTTAAGCCTGCCAACCCCGTCGAAAGGACACCATGCCTCAGACTTACACTTTCGCCTCGTGGAACGTTAACGGCCTGCGCGCCGTGCTCAAAAAGGATCCGAGCTTTATCCAGATCGCGCAAGAACTCGACGTCGATATCCTGGCGCTGCAAGAGACCAAGCTGCAAGAAGGCCAGGTTGATATTGACCTGCCCGGCTATCACCAAACCTGGAGCTACGCCGAGCGTAAAGGCTATTCGGGCACTGCGGTCTTTAGCCGCCAGGAACCGCTGCGCGTGCTGCACGCCGACGCGCTGTTACCCCACACCGGCGAGGGCGAGGCGGCCGAGCTCGTCGCCCAAGCCGCAACCGAGGGCCGCGTCTGCGCGCTGGAGTTCGACAAGTTTTGGTTTGTGGATGTCTATACGCCCAACGCCCAAAACGAGCTCGCGCGCATCGATGTGCGCATGGCCTGGGACGATGCCTATCGCGGCTTTTTGAGCGCGCTTGAGCGCGAGACCGGCAAGCCCGTGGTGACCTGCGGCGACTTTAACGTAGCGCACGAAGAGATCGACCTTAAGAACCCCAAGTCCAACCGCGGCAACGCAGGCTTTTCGGACGAAGAGCGTGGTAAGTTTACCGAGCTGCTCGACGCCGGTTTTACCGATACCTGGCGCGCGGCAAACCCCGACGTCGAGGGTGTCTACAGCTGGTGGAGCTATCGCTTTAATGCCCGCAAGAACAACGCCGGCTGGCGCATCGATTACTTCCTGGTGAGCGACGCAATCGCCGGCAACGTGCGCGACGCCGGCATCCGCGGCGACATCTTTGGCAGCGACCACTGCCCCGTCACCCTCACGCTAGAGCTCTAGCCCCAAGTAATTCCTGGGGGACAGAGGAAAACAGATCATGTGACCCCTCTCCCCCTATAAGTTGCGGTGGAGTAGTTCCTGTTTGGGCAGCAAATAGCCAAAAACGAGAACTATTCCACCGCAAGTTCGTGTGGGGACGCGAAATGCCCTACAGTCCGTATTTCACGACGACACGGTTAATGCGACGGCACCAAGGCTTGTACAAGGCGGCCAAAAACACGCAGGTCGCAAGGCCGTGCGTGATATCGAACGGCACCGCCGTGGCAAGACGTGCCACGGCACCCGCCCAAGTAAGCGGCCGTACAAATCCAATGATGTCATACGCGTTGATCACGACGCCATAGAGCAGGCCCGACGCAAAGCCGTACGCCAGCAGCGCTGGCATGCGCACGGTGCCGTCGGCGCGGTCGAACGCACCCGCATACGCCAGCGCACCGCCAACGTATCCCACGAGCCCCCAGGCATACATCTGCCACGGCGTCCACATGCCCTGTCCAAAAAAGAAATTGCTGGTCAGCGCCGCCAGCGCGCCAACCATAAAACCGTTGCGGCGACCAAGCGTCGCCCCCGCGATAATGGCGATGGCGCTCACCGGCTTAAAGTCGGGAATGGGCCCAAACAGGATGCGCCCCGCCGCCGCCAGCGCCGCCAGCACCAGCGTGGGCATAATCTGGCGCAATCCCGGACGAGATGCCTCGTAACCCGCAAAGAACAGCGCGAGCACCAGCGCCACCACGACAAGCATGGCAAGCGCCGCCTGCTCAACACCCGCCAGCAACGCCGCAGCCATTACCGCCGGCACCGCCAACAACAGCGGAATCTCCAGTTTTGCAAGCAAGCGCGAGAAACGACAGTCCGTCATCCCATCACGCCCTATAGAACACGTTGTCGGCAAAGAAGTCGGCCGGGGGCTCCATGCAGGCAATCTCGCCGTCAAACATCATGGCGACGTCGTCGGCTACCTGCTCGGCAAAGTCCAAATCGTGCGTAGCCATGACGACGGTGCCGCCAGCCTTCGCATGGTCACGCAGGGCGCGGGCGATGATGCGGCGGCTCTCCAGGTCCAAGCCCTTCGTGGGCTCGTCAAGCAGCAGCAGCTCGGGGCCGATCAGCAGCAGCTTTGCCAGTGCGAGCAGCTGGCGCTGTCCGCCCGAGAGATCGTAGGGGTGGCGCGTCTCCAGGCCGTCCAGTCCAAGTTGCACCGCACGCTCCCGCGCCAAGTTCTCGTCATATCCGCAGGTCGAGGCCCATTCCATCAGCTCATCGCGAACCGTCTCGGCAACCAGCAATGCTTTGGGATTCTGAGGCAGCAGCGCCGCCGAGGCCGCTCCGCGCACCATGCGGCCGCGCTGCAGCTTGGCGGTCTTCGCCAGCACTGAAAGCATCGTCGACTTACCGCATCCGTTGCCGCCCACAACCGCATGCACCGCACCGGCCGAAAACGCCACGTCGAGCCCGCGCAACACCCAACCACCCACGCGATCGTAGCGAAACCAGCCTTCCGACAGGGTGGCAGCCGACCCGCCGTGCATTTTTTGGAGTATTCTGCTTCCATCCGTGCGCGGGAAGGCTTCCGAGCCATTCTCGAGCGACGTTTGCGCCACAAATTTGGACGATTTGTCCAATTCTGAACTTTTTTTCGCGCTCGATACGTCCCCGGGCGGCTCCAGAGAGCCCAAATTGTCCTCACGCCTGCTGAATACTCCGTTTTTTGCACATCGGATGGCACCCCACCCCAACATGTCATCGGAAAACAGCGATTCTCGGCGTCCCAAAGAAGCCATATCCGCCACCTCGCGCACGCGACCGTCCTCAATCCGGTACGCACGCGTCGCGTATTCGAGCATTGGGCGCGGCTGATGCGTCGCCACAACAACCGTGCAGCCCAGCTCGCGATTCACACGAAACAGCGCGTGCAGGAAATTCTTCTCGGCAACGGGATCGAGCTGAGACGTGGGCTCGTCGAGCAGCAGCACGCGCGGGCGCAGCGCCAGAACGGCCGCCAACGACAGCAACTGTTTGCGACCACCCGAAAGCGTGTCAGTATCGCGGTGAAGCCAATCTTCCAGCCCAAAGAAATAGCTGGTCTCAGCTACGCGACGGCGCATCTCATCACGTGCTAGCCCCAAGTTTTCCAGGCCAAACGCCATCTCGTGCCACACGGTTTCGCACACGATCTGGTTCTCGGGATCCTGGAACACATAGCCCACGCGCTCCGCCGATGCCCGCACGTCCATGTCGGCAACGTTCTCGCCCAGCACGCGCGCATCGCCAGTGCGCTCGCCCGCTGGAGCGATCTCGGGCTTGAGCAGCGACAGCAGCGTCGACTTGCCCGAACCGGTACCGCCAACAAGCAGTGCAAACGCACCTTGGGGAACAGACCAGTCGAGCCCCTCGAGCACCGCAGCATCAGCCCCGGGGTAGGCAAAGCTCAGGCTCCGCACCTCAATCGCCGGCATATCCGAGCCGCACGCCGCGCGTGAGGCCGGGCCCCTATCCAACCGAGTCATCAGCCGAACCTCTTCTCATCGATCGCATGCAACACACAGGGCAGCACCATCCAAACAGCATACACGGCATAGCCCAGCCACGGCGCAGGCACCGAAAGCTGCGGGTAAAACGAATACTGCGTCGTCGCGGCCCACGCCACTGCCGCCGTGGCCACGCCAAACAGCGCAAGCCCAACCAGCGCGGCAGCGTCGCTGCGCCCCAGCCGATACCGCGTGTACGTCGTGCGACGCGTCGCGGCACCCCACCCGCGCGAGCGCATGGCATCCGCGCGCTCAAGCGAATCTTCCATGCCCCAGCCCATCAGCACGCTCGACGCCCGCAGGTGCGATCGCACGGGATCGGTGGGCGCACGCCCCGGCACATCGATCGCGTCCTGCACCGCCAGCACCGTGCGGCCGCGGCGCAAAAACTGTGGGATAAGCCGCATGCACATCGAGATCATGAGCGCGATCACCGGCGCGGCGTTGCCCAACAGTGCGAGTACCTTGTCGTATTCGAGCATCGACGCCGCGGCCTCAAACCACAGCACGCTCGCCACAAACAGCCCACCCATGCACAAGCCATATACCATGCTTTCCAGATACACCGCGCGCACGCCGATGCGAAACAGCTCGGTCGAGCCCGATGCACTAAACAGAGGGTTGACCAGCGCGATAATCAAAATAACCGGCAGCTGCCAGCGAAGCGCCCCTAACGTGCGCGCAGCACCGCGCGTCGCAAGCCCGTACGCCAGCCCGCCCGCAAGCGACAGCGCAATCAGCACCGGTTGCATCGAGAACATGGTGAGCCCCAGCGTCAACGCTATGTAGACCGCCGGCACCGCCGGATGCGACATCGAGAATGCCGCGACGGGTTCGTTGCCCGATCCCTCTCGCATGATATCCACGGGCACCCCCATCCCTCGCTCAAACGCCAACGCCGCAGCGCCGCCGCCATACACAACCAGCGCAAACACCACGCCGGCGGCAGCGACATCGGCCGCCGCAAACCAATCGTTACGCGCTCATCATATGCCTGCGGTATCATATTGCGCCGTGTATCGTTTCCAAACACACGTCTCTATAACGTAACAGGAGATCACATGGACGCAACCGCAATTATCCTCGCCGCCGGCGAGGGCACCCGCATGAAGTCGAACCACTGCAAGGTTTCGCACAAGATCCTGGGTAAGCCCATGGTCCAGTGGATCGTCGACGCCACCATCAAGGCCGGCTGCAGCCGCGTCGTGGTCGTCATCGGCAGCCACGCCGACGAGATGCGCGCCCTCATCGATGGCGCCTATGCCAACAGCGCCACCAAGGTTGAGTGCGTCGAGCAGACCGAGCGCCTGGGCACCGGCCACGCCGTAAAGGTCGCGCTCGAGGCCTGCGGCATCGCGCAAGGCCCCGTCGTCGTGCTCAACGGCGACCTGCCGCTCATCACCGCCGACACCGTCGCCAAGTTCGCGCAGACCGTCGCCACCGGCGAGCTCGCCTGCACCGTCATGACCATGACCCCGCCCGATCCTTTTGGCTACGGCCGCATCAAGCTGGGCGCCGACGGCCAGATCGAGCGCATCATCGAGCAGAAGGACTGCACGCCCGAGCAGGCCGCCACGCTGCTGGAGTGCAACGCCGGCTGCTACGCCTTTGACGGCGCGCAGCTCGCCGCCCACATTAACGAGATCGGCAACGACAACGCGCAGTCCGAGTACTACCTGCCCGACATGCTCGAAATCCTCAAGGGTCACGGCCAGGCGGTCTCCATCTTCCACTGCGACGACTACCGCGACGGCCTGGGCGTCAACAGCCGCATCCAGCTCGCGCAGCTCACCGCCATCGCGCGCGACCGCATCAACGAGCACTGGATGGCCGAGGGCGTCACCTTCATCGATCCCACGCAGGCCTGGATCGGCCCCGACGCTACCATCGGCCGCGACACCATCGTGTGGCCGCAGACGCACCTGATCGGTCACGTCACCGTGGGCGAAGAGTGCCAGCTCGGCCCCAACAGTCGCCTCACCGACACCACCGTCGGCAGCGGCTGCATCATCGATGAGACCATCGCCATCGAGGCCGTCATCGAGAACGGCGTCGACTGCGGCCCGCGCGCCTACCTGCGCCCGGGCACCCACATGCTCGACGGATCCAAGGCCGGTACGCACGTGGAGATTAAGAAGTCCACGATCGGCGAGGGCTCCAAGGTGCCCCACCTGTCCTACATCGGCGACACCACCATGGGCTCCGGCGTCAACGTGGGCGCGGGCTCTATCACCTGCAACTACGACGGCGTTCACAAGCACAAGACCGTCATCGGCAAGGATGCCTTCATCGGTTCCGACACCATGATGGTCGCGCCTGCCCAGATCGGCGACGGCGCGCTCGTGGCCGCCGGCTCCGTCATCACCGAGCCGGTCCCGGCCGACGCACTTGGCCTGGGTCGTGCCCGCCAGGTAAACATTGAGGGCTGGGCCGCCGATTACCGCCGCCGTCTGCACGAGGACGACGAGGTATAACGTTTTACCAAGCATCTAAGGAGCTGTTCCCATGGGGGCGGCTCCTTTTTCTATCGTGACCTGCGCAACCGGATGAGTGGTCGGTTCGTGTCCGTTGACGGTAAAGACGTTATCAAGACCCGATTAACCCCGTCGCGCGGTTACAATGCAACAAGGCATCTATATGGCATTCGATATAAAGGAGAAGGGTAATGCCGATTAATGATCCCGAGAAGTCGGAGAATATGCGCAAGTCCATCCGCGTGTATTCCGGTTCCTCCAACCGTCCCCTCGCTCAGAAGATCGCTGAGTACCTTGGGGTCGAGCTTTCGGGCCTTACGCTAAAGCAGTTCGCCAATGGTGAGATTTACGCCCGCTACGACGAGACCGTCCGCGGCGCCGACGTCTTCCTGATTCAGTCCGTGGCCGGCGGCAACGTCAACGACATGCTCATGGAGCTGCTCATCGCCACCGACGCTGCCAAGCGCGCATCCGCCCGCTCCATCACCGCCGTCATCACCCACTACGGCTATGCCCGCCAGGACCGCAAGGCCGGCCCGCGCGAGCCCATCACCGCCCGCCTCGTCGCCAACCTGCTCGAGCGCGCTGGCGTCAACCGCATCATCACCCTCGACCTGCACCAGGGCCAGATTCAGGGCTTCTTCGATATCCCGGTTAACCACCTGTCCGCGCTGCCGCTGTTTGGCCAGTACTACAACGACATGCACTTCGACACCGACAACCTGGTTGTCGTCTCCCCCGATGTGGGCCGCGCCAAGGCCGCCAAGAAGCTGTCCGACATGCTCGGCTGCGACCTGGCCATCGCCCACAAGGGCCGTCCGCGCCACAACGCCGCCGAGGTCATGGGCATCATCGGTGACATCAAGGGCAAGACCTGCATCATCAACGACGACATGATCGACACCGCTGGCACCCTGTGCGCCAACGTCAAGGAGCTCAAGGCTATGGGCGCTGGCGACATCTACGTCTGCGCCACCCACGGCATCTTCTCCGGTCCGGCCATCGAGCGTCTGAACGACGCCCCGATCGTCGAGTGCCTCGTCACCGACGCCATTCCCGTCGAGGTCGGCGGCAAAATCAAGACCATCTCGGTCGCCGAGGAGTTCGCTCAGGCCATCTCCGCCGTTTACCACGAGGAGCCCGTCTCCACGCTCGTCGGCGGCGACTTCGCGCTGTAATCCAGCGTGCATCTCATCATCTTTGGTGTTTTTAAAGGGTCGGAAGCTCGCTTCCGACCCTTTTTCTACCCCTCGACAACCTTCCCTGGACAATTAGTTCAGATACGTATTTTTTAAAGCTCCAAAGGCCGTTCTGAGCCTTCTGAGCTCCCCGGCGAACGCCATACTGCCCAAAGCTCATCGCTTTCGAGTACGACCGCCGCATATTTACCCTCAAATCGCCCTCGAAAGCCCTTAGAAACGCCTCGAACGCCCGCCGTCTTATACGTATCTGAACTAACTGTCCAGTAGCTATCGTCAACCTTCGCGGCAGAGCTCAATTTCCTGCAATCCCCTCAACCGATTCCACCGATTTCATAACACCCAGCCGTTCATGGCGCGCAGCGCCCCGCTGAGCGAAAAGAACGGTATGGCGGTCGCATTCTGCCGCCAACTTAGTACGTTATAGCTATGACGACCGTGATTTCACATCTCTCCGCCCTCCGCGCAATTCGTCGCGCACGACGGGCGTACTCTGCCCTACCCTGGGACTCCGTTGATAGCGAACAGCAAGCACAGGCCTTGGCTGGCTGCATTCCCAACAATGACGCGATAGACTTTGGCGCACTTTCGATACTCGACGCCTGGAATGAAGATGATTCCGAACTGCTCGATCTTCTCGTTTCAAACGAAGACAACAGGCGCCCCGACAAGCGACTTCTTCAGCATATTCTCTCCACTCCTCTTCCTGAAGGTGCAATTATGCACGTCGAGGCCGACATCTACGCAACGTCTCCTGCCATGACAGCCATGCTTTGTTCCAAAAATGAATCAGTCGCCAAAACCTTGATGCTCCTTATGGAGCTGCTCGGAACCTACTCCCTTCCTCCCGGGGCAACATACCCCATTGCCTATGACGACATCTGGCCCAAGGGCGATGACTACGAAGCGATGGACGACCTCGATTGCCGGGGCGACCAGTCGGCGACCGAACAGCAGAACGAAACCCGCTACGAACAGGCACACTACAAATGCGAGCCCGCCACGACCATCGAAGATCTCGAGACTGTTGCACAGCTTGCCAAAAGCAGCTCATACACCTCGTTTCGCACGGCAGTCAAGCTCGCCCGACCCGGATCTGCATCCCCAGCCGAATCCCTAATGTTTGCCGTTCTCGGAGCGCCCATGCGCTTTGGCGGATTCGGATGTTGCAGCCTGCCCATGGGAGGCCTGCTACTCAACTATCGAATCGACTTCGACACTCTTGCGGTCAACATGTCCTCCGGCATCCCTTACGCCATCTGCGACCTATATTGCCCGGCCGCCGGAGTCGACAACGAATACAACGGAATTGGGCATGAGCTTCAAAACGCTCGCATCCACGATGGCAATCGAAATAATGGCCTCAAGGCAATGGGCATCCACGTCCTGGTTATCAATCGCGACCAAATGAAAGACCTTGTTGCACTCGAAGCCTTCGCCCAAACGATGCATCGACTCGCGGGAGTCCGATTCCGATACCGTATCAAGGGCTATCGCAAGCGTCAGGCCGCTTGGCTCAACGCCCTGCGGGCCGGAATAGGCCTTGCGCCGGTCTAAACGGCGAATCACCCGTGCACCGTCGAGCAGGGCTGGACAGTTAGTTCAAATACGTATAAATGGACACATTGAATTAGGCTGTTTTGCAGTTATCTCTATACCATTCGCCCGATTTGAAGGCAGGGTAGACTTCAAAACAGCGTCATATGGACTAACTAAAGCTCCAAAACAACGTATCGGCATTGAATTGAGCACTTCGAGTCCTCAGAACTTATACGTATCTGAACTAACTGTCCACCTCGATTTCGACGGCCGTCCAAACGCCCTCAAATAACCTCAATTGCCCTCCATTTGACAGCGGCAACAGGGTCGCTCACCATAGCAGGCGACAAATCAACGAAAGGATGAACATGGCAGCTGCACAGCCGCTTAAGATTCGCATGGTTGCCGGACTTGGCAACCCTGGCGATGAGTATGCCGAGACCCGCCACAACGCTGGCTTCAAAGCGATCGACGAGTTGGCCCGTCAGGCCGGCGTCACGTACTGGAAAAACCAGGCCGGCGCCGAGGTCGCGCTCATCAACATCAACGATCCCGAGGAAGAGGGCGGTAAGCGCCAGATTGTACTGGTCAAGCCGCAGTCGTATATGAATACCTCGGGTGGCCCCATCTCCAAGCTCTGCCGCGAGTACAAGATCAAGGCCGAGGAGCTGCTCGTAATCCACGACGAGCTCGACATTCCCGCCGGCGACGTACGTGTTAAGGTGGGCGGTGGCCACGCCGGTCACAACGGCCTGCGCTCCATCATCGACAAGATGGGCAGCCGCGACTTCAGCCGCATCCGCACCGGCATCGGCAACCCTCCCGGCAAGATGGCCGTCGCCGACTACGTGCTTAAGCAGCTGCGCGCCCGCGAGGCCGAGGATTTCCAGGACACCTGCGCCCGCGCCGCAGATGCCGCCGGTCTGGCAATCGTGCACGGCGTGATCTATGCCCGCGACCACGTCAACGGCGCCGCCTCCGCCAACGGCAAGCACTAAAACCTATCATTTAGGGATAGGTTTATTTTGGCAGGTTTTAACTGCGGAAACGCCGCAGCGGCCGCATCGCAATAAACCGCGCACCGCCATACACACATAGCACCCCAAAGGGGGCCGACCTCATTGCAACCCGAGGCTGGCCCCTTTGCCGTTTTACCCGATAAAACCTGCCAAAATAAACCTCTCCCCCTTTGGTAGGCCAAAGTGGATAAACCCTGCTCCCAACCGCCGAAGACACACGTAAGTGACATGTCCATGAGGGTATAATTTGCACCGTATGTCTGCACAACGCCTGTGCGCGTACGGTTTTATTCGGGCTACCGTCCATTTCCGTGGAGGCACGGTTCGGCGGCCCTAACAAGAGAGGGGTTCTATGTATAAGATCCTGGAGAAGACGCAGTTCTCGGAGAAGGTGTTCAAGTTCCGCATCGAGGCGCCCGCAATCGCCAAGCATGCGCACGCTGGACAGTTCCTCATGGTTCGCGCCAATGAGACGGGCGAGCGTGTCCCGTTTACCCTGGCCGGCTGGAACGGTGACGAGGGCTGGGTCGAGTTCATCTTCATGGTGATCGGCAAGACCACCGAGATGCTGTCCACATACGAGGCCGGCGAGTCGCTGCGCGACGTCGTAGGCCCGCTGGGCGTTCCCACCGAGATGGCCGAGGGCCCCTGCGCCGTCATTGGCGGCGGCGTCGGCCTGGCAATTGCCTTCCCGGTCGCCAAGCACCTGGTCGAGACCGGTCATGAGGTCCACGCCATCATGGGCGCTCGCACCAAGGACCTCCTGCTCATGGAGGACCAGTTCCGCGAGCTCCTCGACGAGGACCACATCCACATCACCACTGACGACGGCTCCTACGGCGAGCAGGGCGTTGTCACCGCTCCGCTGGAGCGCCTGCTGCAGGACAAGGCCGTGAGCCAGGTCTTCTGCGTCGGCCCCGTTCCGATGATGAAGTTCTCGACCCTCACCGCCCAGAAGTACGACACCCCCATCACCGCGTCCCTCAACCCCATCATGGTTGACGGCACCGGCATGTGCGGCTGCTGCCGCGTCGAGGTGGGCGGCGTGACCAAGTTCGCTTGCGTCGACGGCCCCGACTTCGATGCCACCCTGGTCGACTGGGATGACCTTCGTGCCCGCCAGGCCGCTTACCGTTCCGAAGAGGGCGAGTCCCTCAAGGCCTATGAGGAAAAGAGCTGCGCATGCCACTAGTTAACGGTCGTTTCGTTGCCGATATGAAGTCGCCCCGCACCCCCGATAACGAGGAGCCGGCTGCCGAGCGCGCCTGCGACTTCCGCCCCGTCGACAAGGGCTTCACCGAGGAGATGGCGCTGGCCGAGGCCGAGCGCTGCCTCAACTGCAAGAAGCCGTTCTGTGTTGAGGGCTGCCCCGTCAACATCAACATCCCCCGCTTTATCGAGCAGATCCGCGCGAAGGACTTCGGCGGCGCCCTCGATACCATCCGCGAGGACTCCATGCTTCCCGCCATCTGCGGCCGCGTCTGCCCGCAGGAGAACCAGTGCGAGGGCAAGTGCATCCGTGGTAAAAAGTCCGAGCCCGTGGCCATCGGCCAGCTCGAGCGCTTCCTGGGTGACCGCCCCGAGCTCGCCTCCACGCCCAAGATGGCTCCCAAGAACGGCAAGAAGGTCGCCGTCGTCGGCTCCGGCCCGTCCGGCATCACCTGCGCCGGCGAGCTCGCCCGCAACGGCTTTGACGTTACCGTCTTTGAGGCTTTCTTCACCGGCGGCGGCGTGCTGGTCTACGGCATCCCCGAGTTCCGTCTGCCCAAGGCAGTCGTCAAGCGCGAGATTGACGGCCTGGAGGACATGGGCGTCAAGTTTGAGTACAACTCCGTCGTGGGCAACATGGCCACGGCCGAGGAACTGTTCGAGCAAGGCTTCGACGCCATCTACGTGGCGACCGGCGCTGGCCTGCCCAAGTTCCTCAACGTCCCCGGCGAGAACCTGCCCAACGTCTTCTTCGCAAACGAGTACCTCACCCGCGTGAACCTGATGAAGGCCAACAAGTTCCCCGAGTACGACCCCCCCACCAAGCACGGCAAGAACGTCGTCGTCTTTGGTGGCGGCAACGTGGCTATGGACGCCGTCCGTACCGCCAAGCGCCTGGGCGCCGAGCACGCTATCATCGCCTACCGTCGTACCGAGGACGAGATGCCCTGCCGTCGCGCCGAGCTGCACCATGCTAAGGCCGAGGGCGTCGAGGTTCTGCCGCTCGTCTCCCCGCTCGAGTTTGTCGCTGGCGAGGACGGCTCCGTGTGCGCCGTCAAGGTCCAGAAGATGGAGCTCGGCGAGCCTGACGAGTCCGGCCGTCGTCGCCCGGTGCCCATCGAGGGCGCCATCGAGGAGATTCCCTGCGACGTCGCAATCTCGGCTATCGGCACCAACGCCAACCCCTTCGCAAAGAAGATCGGCGGCAAGATGGAGCTCAACAAGTGGGGCTACATCGTTGCCGACGAGGAGACTGGCCAGACCACCGATCCCCGCATCTGGGCCGGCGGCGACATCGTCACCGGTGCCGCTACGGTCATTCTGGCGATGGGCGCTGGCAAGAAGGCCGCCGCTTCCATCACCAAGAGCCTGCTGGGCGAGTAATCACCCTCAGCGCTAGCCATTAAACGGCAAAGTCCCTGTCGAGCACACGCTCGGCGGGGACTTTTTCTATGCCGGCCGCCCAAACCACCACAAAGGGGACAGGCACTTTTGTGGTGGTTTGGGACTTGCTTGCTCGTTTTGTCTCAATCTGTAACACCTGGAGCCCGTTGAGCCTTGTAGTTGTTGCAGATCGAGATATTGTGCCAGCCGCCCCCGCTTTGTCTCAATCTGTAACAGTTAGAGGTCAAATTCCCCGCTTGGTGTTACAGATCGAGACATTAGATTGGCGGCCATTCGGTTCATCTCAATCTGTAACATCTAGAGGCGTTTTGGGCAGTTTGGTGTTACAGATTGAGATTTTGCTGAGGCCGAGAACGAGAGCCGTCACCCAGCTCTAACGTTTGCGGCGCTTTGTCGCGGCGAGGCCGGCGGCGGCGACGGTTGCGCCGGCGATGCCTAGGGCGGCGACCGTCATCGCGGTGGTATCCCCCGTGGTAGCCAGGACAGCATCGCTCTTCTTGGCCTGCGTGGTTTTCTCAACCGTCTTGGTCGTGGCGGTTGTCGTGGCCGACTTGGCCGCGGGTTTGGTCTCGGGCTTCACTTCGGGCTTGGTCTCGGGCTTAACCTCAGGCTGCGGTGTCGGCTTGGGATCCGGCGTAGGCTGCGGATCGGGAGTCGGCGTGGCTTCAAGCGTAAAGGTCAGATCGGTGTTGAGCCACAGGGTGTAAATCCAGCCGCTGTCCTCATCGGATACGCTATCCGCGACCTGGTAGCCGCACTCCTGGCCGTTGATCACCAGCTTGGTGTTGGGCGTAAAGTAGAAGCCGCGCGCCGACTTAAGGTAGATGCCGTAGCGATAGGTCACGCCAGGCTTAAAGGCATCGATGTGGTTCGTGATGTTCTGATCCCAGAACTTCTGAGAGTTCACTTCGCTGCCATCGCTGCCCGTCCAGAACTCACACTGAGGAAGGGAGTTGGAGCCCGTCAGAACATTCGCCGTAAAGACCGGCTTATCGCCCGCCTTGAAGGTGGTCGTGGCACCGTTGATCTCGATAACGTCGATGGCCCGCCATTCGTCGATCGGCTGCTCGCACAGCATATTGTCAGCGTTTGGCGCGAAGACGCCGTTGACGGTCTTGATGTGGTGCGCCCAATGACCGTTGACGTTCATATTGCAGTCATCGGCCACGGTATTGTCGCCCTTGAGCCTCAGCTCAACGGAGTACATGTAGAACTTTCCCTCTTCGAAGTGGTCAATCTTCTTCATGCCCGGCGTGTACTTCGCGGGGTCGGAATACCAGAAGGCAACGGGTACCGACTCCCCGGATTCCATATCGAGCTCCATCTCTTCCCAGCACTCATAGGCGATCTCGTACTTGTCGGCGTCAGCAGCGGGGATCGTCGCGGTCGCGCGCGGCGCCTCGCCGGGCGCGTAGTCGGTCTTCACGTCGTTGACGTCCAGGTTATGGAGGGCTTCGTTTTCCGATGCAACGAGCGTAATTTCGCTCTTGATGACGTAGCGGAGGTAATAATCGTACCTGGTTTCGTTGAGGATAGTCGAGCTGCCTTCATAGTCAGTTCCGGTATACTCCAGTGCCGTGCCAATATAGAGAGCCTCATTGCGCGTGAGTCGATACGAGCCGCCTGCCGCGCCACCCGTAAAGGTCAGCGTCAGCCTCATGTAATCGCCAACAGGCTCAAAGCGGGCCGTCACATCGGACATAGATGTGTCCTGGACTTCAGCCAGGGTGCCCGAAGCAGCATCGGCCCGGTAGTACTTGGTTTCGACAAGTTCGCAGAGCGGCTCATCCGGCATGCCGCCCTCAACATCGGGAAAATCATAGGTATACGACTGGCCCTTTTCGAGTGTGACATTGCTCGGAAGCGCGCAGTCCGTGTAGCGGGAAACCACGGTCGTATTGACCCTAACGTCGCTGCCGCCAACAACATCAGTCACACCGCGGGGCATGATGGCGTCATTCGCCGGCGTGGCGGCGTTGTCGCTGGGAGTATTTTGTTCAGCGGGTGCCGCATCGTTGGATTCATCGGTGGCGCCAGTCGGGGCCGTCTGCTGAGGCTCAGCGGTGGCTTGCGCCGCCGGAGCAGCATCGGTTGCAGGCGCGGTCGTTGCGGCCGCATCCTCCGCAACCGTCGGCGTCACCGGAGCCGCGGCAACCTCATCCGTCCCAGCGGCGGGATCGGCGCATTCCGTCGCCAGCGCCACGCTCGGCAGCAGCAACTGACCGACCATAAGCGCACACGCGCCGGCGCAAGCGATTTTGGCACCCACACAACGCCAAGTACCGTGAACCAGCGAGCAGGTGCGCTCACGCTGAGTTTGCTTATCGAAGTGACTTCCGTTCATAACGGCCTCCTTGGTCGTAGGGACATACCGCCACAAAGGTGCCTGTCCCCTTTGTGGCGGTCCTGTACCACCAAGATGTGCCAAATGACTCCATATGCCTAGGTTCGTAGATGCGAACCTAGGCCTCTACCTGCGGTTTAATTCAATATGATTTCGTTGTCGTCACACGCGTCCCAGGGACGCTACAATCGAGGACACGACTATTCCGTCCACCCAAAGGACTGTCCTTGAATCTGAGCAAGCCTAAAATCAACGCGCTTCTGGCACTCGCACTGTTTACCTTCGCCTTCCTTGCCGCCGAGTTTCGCTTCGACGTCAACGTCGGGCTGCTCGCCGGTGCCGAACGCGTTGTGATCGCACAGGGCTTTATTCTGGGCGCGAGTGTACTCGGCTTTATCGGATATGCGCCGCTGCTCGGGCTCGCACAGCGCAAAGGCCACTCATTGGCAGCCGCCAACGCCGCTGTTCCCGTCGCCATCCTGGGATTGACCCAGATCCAGTCCCCCACGGGCCCGCTTGCCCTCGAGATTCTGGGGTGCGTGGCGTTCTTTGGACTCGGCCTGCTGGGCGCCGCCACTCACCACGCCTTTTCGTTGGCATTTCAGGATGATCCCAAGCTCGCCACCGGTGCGGGAGCGGCCTATGCCGCGGGCATCCTGATGCAGTTCGCCGTCAACCTGCTCAATTGCGGCGGTATCGCAGAGCTCATCGTCCTTGGCACAGCGACGATCGCCATCTCCGCCCTCAGCGTCGTTCCCCAAAAGGCTGCCGAGAGCTCCAGCCCCGCCATCAATCCCTTTGTTGAGCCCTCTCATGCCCTCGCCAAACAGGCATGCTGGAGCATCGCGCTCGTCATGATTCTTGCCTGCTTGTTCTCGACCCTCGACAACGTGGTCACACTCTCCAACGCCCACGGCACCATTGCCGTGCAGACCTGGCCGCGCCTCTTTTTGGCGGCAAGCGGCCTTGCCGCCGGTCTTATCTTTGATCTTGCCGAGCGCCGATACATGGGGCTTGTCATGCTCGGCATTGCCGTGCTCTCGACCATTTCCATCCTGGCCGTCGAGGCCGGTGCCGATCCCAACCTGGGCCTTGTCGTCTTTTACCTGAGCTCGGGCTTTTTTGTCACGTTCTTTACCGCCACCTTTACACAGCTGGCACCGCACATGCATGCGCCCGCTCTCTGGGCCGGCATGGGACGCGCCGCCAACAATGCATGCGCATTCACTACATCGGGCATCTCGCTTGCCCTTGTGACCTCGGGCAACGTTGCCCTCATCATGATCGGTGCGCTCGTTTTGCTCGTCGCCGCCTGCGCGGCATTCGTGGCAGCCGGCCTGTTCCGCCTACCCCAAACCGAGCAGGAGCGCGAGCGCGAGCAGCTGGCAGAAGAAGTGCTCGCCGCGCCCACCGTCGAGGAGCAGCGCCAGGCCTTCATCGCCAACCACGCCCTCACCCCGCGCGAAGTCGACGTGCTCATAGCCGTGACCCAGGATGAACGCCCGCTCAAGCAGGTCGCCGAGGAGCTCGGTATCTCGATGCGCATGGTGCAGCGCCACCTGAGCTCTATCTACCAAAAGACCGACACGCAGACGCGCGCCGGTCTCGCCAAAGCCTTCCCCTCTGCCTAAAACAAAAACCACCACAAAGGTGCTGTCCCCTTTGTGGTGGTTTTGATCGGCTAGCCTTCGAGCTGCGCCACTTTGTAGCGGTAGGCAGCGGCAATGACGTCTTTACAGCCTTCGCGTCCCAACTTGGCGCGGTTGACAACGATATCCTTACCGCTCGTCATCTTCCACTTTCCGGCGCTGTAGCGCTTATAGAACGCCTCGCGCGCCTTCTGCTGCTGCTTGACCAGCTTGGCGCCCTTCTTTTTGTTAAGACCGCGCTTCTTGCGCACGATCTCGACGCGGTCCTCAAAGGGAGCGGTCACCAATACGGCAATGTGGTTGGGGTTGTTACGCAGCAGGTAATCGGACAGGCGGCCTTCGATAATGCAGCTCTCGGTCTCACCCAGATCCAAAATCACCTGGCTCATCTTTTGGAACAACTTGTCCGAGTACGAACGGGCATCGTAGCGGTCGGGCAGAAACGCCATGTTCTCCACGGCCAGGCGCTCGTCGTAGGCGGCCATCTTGTCGAGCGACTCGCCCGCGCGCAGCGACGCACGCACCAGCAGCTCGTTATCGTACAGCGGAATCCCCAACTCGTCGGCAAGCATGCGACCAATCTCGTGGCCCTCGGCGCCAAAGTCGCGCGCGATGGTAATGACCACGAGGCTCTTTTTGTTCTCCAGATCGCTCATCGCGATTCCTTTCTAACAAATGAGAAATAGGCGATTCCTGATTCTCATTTTGTCACTTACGACCGTCCTGGTTTCCCAAGTGCGGCAGATTGCCCCGAAAGAGGAGCGCCGCGTACTAAATGTACGCAAGCGACGATTGAGGGGCAAGATGCCGTGCTTGGGGAAGCAGGACTACGCTGCCACAATACGGCGTTGATATGCTCGGACCAGCAACGAGATACCAAAGTTGAGCACAAAGTACATCGCAAACACCAGGCCGTAGAGCATAAGCACCTGCGACAGGTCGATCGCGTGAGCCATCACAACGTTTGCCGTGTACATGAGCTCGGCCACGTTAATGCCCGAAAGATACGAGCTGTCCTTAATGACGGTCGTGCACTGGCTAAACAGCGCCGGAATGATCGTCTTAAACGTCTGCGGCAGAATGATATAGCGCATGGTGGCAAAGAAGCCGAAGCCCTGGCTCTGCGCCGCCTCAAACTGGCCGCGCGGAATCGAGTTGAGGCCGCCACGCACAATCTCGGCCATAACAGCGCTGGTAAACAGCGTAAAGGCGATGGTCGAAATCACAATGTCCAAACCCTGCACCGTAAAGTAGATAAACAGAATCCACAGCAGGTTTGGCGTACAGCGGAACAGCTCGATATAGGCGCTCACCAAAATACGGAACGGGCGGGGCGCATAGCTTTTAACGAGCGCCAGCACCGTGCCAAAGATGAGCGAGAAAAAGATCGACAGCGCCGAGATCTCGATCGTCTTAACAAAGCCGCCCCAAATGTAGAGCAGGTTGGTCGCGTTGAAGATTTCCATGCGCTAGGCCTCCTCTACGTTGTCGAGTCCCAGCTCGGCCAGGCTCACGCCGCGCGGACGCTCCTTGGAGCGGCGCTCGAGCCACTGCACCAGCATGGCGAGCGGAAAGCAGATGATGAAGTACATAAGGCAGCAGACGATGTATCCCTGCAGGTAACCGTACAGACTCACAAAGTTGTCGGAACGGTACATAAGGTCGCCGCCGGCCACAAGCGCCAGCACCGACGTGTTCTTGACCAGGTTGAGCGCCTGGTTACACAGCGGCGGCAGAATAATCTTGAATGTCTGGGGCAGCACGATGTACCAGTACGCCTGCGCACGGGTGAAGCCCTGGCTCTGGGCCGCCTCCATCTGACCGCGCGGAACCGCCTCGATACCAGTGCGGATGACCTCCGAAATGTAGGCCGCGTGATACAGGCCCACACCCAAGAAGCCCAGCACGAACGGCGCGATGCGCACCGGCTGGTCGGCACCGGTTATGGCCTGCAAAAACTGCGGACCAGCCATGTACATAAAGAGCACCTGCACGGGCAACGGGGTGTTCTGGTAAAACTCCACATACACACGGCTTATGGCGCGCAGCACGCGCGAGCGAGTGGTAGAGAACACGCCCAGCAGCGTGCCCAGCACCAGCGATAGCAGCAGGCCGGCAACGACCACCTGCAGCGTCACGCCAAAGCCCTCCCAGAAGGGCCCCATGTTTTGAAATGTCGTCGACCAGCGGTCGGCGTCAAACAATCCTTCGAGCATTTGATTCCTTCCTTGGACGATGCGCCTATACAAGACCCCAGGTCTTGACCTCTTGGTCGAGCCAGCCATCGGCCAGGCGATCGCAAACTACCTGATCGACCACAGCCGAAAGGTCGCAGCCCTTCTTGGTCGCCACGCCGTAGCCCTGCTCGCCAAACTTGACCTCGGGCTGCAGCAGCTCAACGGTCTCGTTCATGTAACCGGCCAGCGTGGAGCGGTCCATGGCAAAGACGTCGATATTGCCGGCGTCGAGCGAACTCTTGATGATGGGATAGCCGCTAAAGGCCCTAAACTCGGGCTTGCAGCTAAAGCCGTTGTCCTTGATCATCTGCTCGATCAGGCCCTGCGTGGTGGCACCCTGGCTCACGCCAATAACCTTGCCGTCCAGGTCCTCAATCGAGGTAAAGCCCGAACGTTTCTTGACCATGAGTCCCACGTAGTCGGTGCGGTACGGCGTCGAAAAATCCCAGCTCTTCTTGCGCTCGTCGGTGATGGTGTAGGTCGCCGCGACCACGTCGAGCTGGCCGTTATCGATCAGTGGGCCGCGCGTCTTGGGCGTTACGTCGGTAAACTCGACAAGCTCCTGGGCGCGGGCCTCCTTGTAGCTCACGCCGAAGACGGCAGCGGCGATCTGGTAGCACAAATCGACTTCCATGCCCTCAAAGCGGCCCTTGGCGGTGTCGTAATAGCCGTAGCCGGGAACATCCTTCTTAACGCCGGCATTCAGATGGCCACGCGACTTAATGGCCGCAAGCTTGGACCCCTTGTCGGAGCCCTCGCCACTGGTGGAGTTGCCACAACCGGTAAGCGCGGTCCCCGTCAACGCGAGCATGCCGGCGCCCGCCAGCTGCAAAAAGTGACGGCGCGACACGGCCGCCCTCGTCATATCCGTCATGTCCATCACCGCGCCTAGTGCAGAATCTTGGACAGGAACTCGCGGCAGCGCGGGTTCTCGGGGTTATCGAAGAAGTGCTCGGGCGTGCCCTCCTCCAAAATGCGGCCGTCCTCCATAAAGATGACGCGGTCGGCCACCTGGCGTGCAAAGCCCATCTCGTGCGTCACGCAGATCATGGTGATATCTTCCTGCGCAAGCTCGATCATAACGTCCAGAACCTCCTGGACCATCTCGGGGTCGAGTGCCGAGGTCGGTTCGTCAAACAGGATGATGGGCTGCTTGGTGCACAGGGCACGGGCGATGGCGATGCGCTGCTGCTGACCACCCGAGAGATTCTGCGGATACTCGCCGGCCTTATGCGCCATGCCGACGCGCTTGAGCGCAGCGATGGCGATCTCGGTCGCCTCCTCCTTGCTCTTCTTTTGCAGTTTGATGGGCGCGAGCGTCAGGTTGCCCAGCACCGTCATGTTGGGATACAGGTTGAACTGCTGAAACACCATAGAGCTATACTTGCGAGCCATCTCCAGGTGATTCTTTTTGGTGAGCGGCGTACCGTCGATGACGACCTCGCCCGACGTGGGCTCCTCCAGATAATCGACGCAACGGATGAGCGTCGACTTACCCGAACCGGAAGGCCCGATCATTACGAGCTTCTCGCCGCGCTTGACGGTGAGATTGATATCTTTGAGCACATGCAGGTCGCCAAAGTACTTGTTGAGATGCTTGATCTCGATCATGTCTGCCATGAATGTCCCTTCCCTGCGTTTACACGAGTTGAACTATTGTACGGAAAGAACCGCGTTTCCGCAGCCCACACTACATTCCCGTAAAGAACCCGCAACCTTTAACCCACTCATTGGGGACGGGCTTAAATGAGTACCCGCTCATTGGGCACTCATTTAAGCCCGTCCCCAATGATTGCCCAGCCCAGCAAAAAGGGGCGCGACCGCAATGGTCACGTCCCCTTAACATCAACTATGTACCGCTCGGCCCTTAAGCCAGCTTTGCTCCGACGATCTTTGCCGCGGCAGGCTTATCGAAGTTGCCGCCGGTGGCCTTGCCGAGTGCTCCCATGACCTGGCCCATCTGCTTCTTGGAAGTAGCGCCCAGCTCGGCGATGACCTGCTCGATCAGGGCCTCGAGCTCCTCGCCCGAAACCTGCGCGGGCAGCAGGCTCTCCAGAATCTTGACCTGCTCGGTCAGGTTGTCGGTACGCTCCTGGTCGGTGCCGGCCTTGATGGACATCTCCAGCGTCTCGCTCGTCTGCTTGATCAGACGCTTGATCATGCTGTTGACGTCTTCCTCGGTCACATCGCGGCGCTCGTTAACCTCGATATTCTTCACCTCGGCCTTGACCTGGCGAATGATGGACAGGCGAACCTTGTCCTTGGCCTTCATGGCCGCGATCATTTCTTTCTGCAGCTCTTCGTTGGTCATCTGCAAATCCTCTCTAATAGCGTGGGCGGCACTCACGCGAGCACCGCCCCATGGTTACTCAGTCTTCGACGAATCGTCGGTCGAACTCTTGGTGACGCCCTTCAGACTCACGTTATAGGGTACGTCCTTGGGCATGGGGTTGACGGTGATGTCGGCATCCTTCTTGTACTGCTCCAGCCACTCGCTGTACGCGGTGCTGGCCGCTTGCGTCTTCACCACGTTGGAGACGTACTTTTTGATGTCCTTGGGCACCTGGTTGATGTCATCAACCTGATTATCGACATGGAAGTAGTCGGTGCACTTGATGATGTGGTAGCCATAGGTCGACTCGACGACTTCGCTCACGTCGCCCTTGTTGAGTCCCTCGAGCGCCGTCTGGTAGCTGTCGACGAAAGTGGTGAGCTTATCCCAGCCCACATCGCCCTTCTTCTCCTTGGAACCGGTGTCCTCGGAGTACTGCTCAACGGCGTCCTCAAAGCTCAGCTCACCGGAGTTGATCTTGTCCAGGCACTCCTGCGCCTTGGCCTTGGCGGCAGCCTTGTCCTCGTCGGAAGCGTCAGAATCAACCTTGATCAGGATGTTCGACGAGCGGCGGGCGTCGTTGTAGCTGGACAGGTTTTCGTTGATGTAATCGACAATCTCGCTGTCCTTGGGCTTGCTCGTGGGCGCGACGGCATCCTTGAGTTTCTGCTGCGCCAGACTCTCCTTGAGTGAGTCCTTGTAGGTGTCCTCGGTATAGCCGTAGGTCTTGAGGGTCTTCTTAAAGGCCTTGGCGCCGCCCGCGCTCTTGCACGCGTCCTTCCAAGCCTTCTCGACCTCCTCGTCAGACACCGTCACGCCGTTCTCCTTCTGTGCCTGTTGAAGCAGAATCTGCTGCGTGTAGGAGTCGATGAGTTGCTTGCGGTACTTCTTGGGCGTGAGGTCGTTGTCAACCAGATACTGCGCCCAATCCTTATCCTTGGTGTAGCCGTAGGACGTGCGCATGCTCATGATCTGCTTGGTCACGGTGTCCTCGGTGAGGTTGGTGCCGTTGATAGTTGCAGCAACACCGCCGGTCAGCTTGTAGCCCGAGGCGTCCTCGGCCTGCGACATAAGGCCGGAGCACGCCATCGCCGAGACGGAAAGCAGCATCGCCAGCACGCCGATGACCACCAGGACGATCTTGACGGTCTTAGACACGTACGTCTTGCGCTGCTTCTTGCGAGAGCTGGAGGCAGCGCGAGCCTGCTGCTCGGGCGTCGGCTCGGGCGCAGGGTTCTTTTTCTTATTTGCCATAGTTGGCCTTTCGCATAACGAATCGAACAAACGCCATTGTGTCACAACGCGGCCCCCGCGGCACGCTTGG
This sequence comes from uncultured Collinsella sp., assembly GCA_902492185.1. GTDB lineage: Bacteria > Actinomycetota > Coriobacteriia > Coriobacteriales > Coriobacteriaceae > Collinsella. The sequence goes on along the minus strand of CABUKY010000003.1, from coordinate 6,000 downwards.
TGCATTGGGGGCAGGTTAATCTGCACCATTTTGGTGCAAAGGGGACAGATGTGGCACTTGGGGACGTTCTTTATATGCCGGCACTTGGGGACCGTCCCTTACTGCCGGCAGAAAAGGAACGTCCCCAAGTGCCGACTCAGCCCCACCTTAGAAGTGACGGCGGATGGCGTCGACCATACCCTGGGACGTGGTCTGGCCGAGCACGTCGGCTGCGGCATCGGCGTCCATAAAGATGTTCATGAGCGCCTGCAGGGCCTCGACCTGGCCGCCCGGCTCGGCGATGCCCAGATTGATGACGATCTGCGCCGGCACCGGAGCGCCCATGCCAGCCATAGCGTTGAATGTCACGGGCGCGGCGGGCTTCACCACCGCGATATAGGGCTTGGCCACAAACCCCGGATCGGTATGCGGAATGGCAATGTTTGCCGCCGGCATGGCAAGACCCGTGGGATAGGCATCCTCGCGCGTGCGAACGGCGTCGAGCCAACCGGATGCAATGTAGCCACGTGGTGCAAGCTCGCCCTCAAGCCGCGCGAACACCTCATCCGGCGTCGCACACTCCCAATCAAAAAACACCAGCTCAGGCGTAAACAGTGCTTCGTTATCCGCCATGCGCTCACCTCTCTCATCTAGTCACCTGCGACGTTCTTGAATGACCAGTCGTTAAAGACCGTTCCCGATGACTACCCAAAACAAAAGGTGGCCACGCGCGCCTTGGCGCCAATGACCACCCTGACTACTCGGCTAAATTGTACTGTGCGCCGCTAGCCGCGAGGCGCGTCAATTGCGACCTTGCCGCTCTCCAGCACGTGGACGCGACCGTCGGCGAGCATCTGCACGACCTCGGGATACAGCACGTGCTCAATCGCGTGGATGTGCTCCTCGAGCGTGTCGACATCCCAGCCCTCCCCGACAGCCAGCGCGCGCTGGGCGATGATGGGGCCGTTGTCGTAAATCTCGTTGGCAAAGTGCACGGTCACGCCGGTCACCTTGACGCCGCGCGCAAAGGCATCGTCAATCGCATGCGCACCGGTAAAGCTCGGCAGCAGCGCCGGATGCAGATTGACCACGCGGTTGGGAAACGCCGCCAGCAGAGGCGTGTGCACCATGCGCATGTAGCCGGCCATGACCACATACTCGCAACCGCGCTCGAGCAGCTCGTGCGCAATGATCTCGTCGGCGGCGATGGGGTCGGCATAGACATCCTTGGACAGCGTGAGCGTCTGGATGCCCGCGCGCTCAGCGCGCTGCAAACCCTTAGCCGAAGGACGGCTCGACACCACAAGCTCAATCGAAGCGTTGAGCTTGCCGGCGGCGATCAGGTCGATCAGCGCCTGCAGGTTGGTACCCGAACCGCTGATGAGCACACCGATCTTGAGCGGCTCGGCCGTATCGGTGCCGGTCGGACGGGTGTAGGGCACAAAGCCCAGGCTCGCGGCAGCAGCCATCTGCTCGTTAGCGCTCATCGGAGTACACGACCTTACCGGAGCCCTCGACGCACTCGCCCACGCGGAACGGCTTCTCTCCCAGCGCGACCAGGGCCTCGGTCACGGCAGCCTCGTCCTCGGGGGCGACGATCAGGCACAGGCCAACGCCCATGTTGAAGGTCTTGCACGCCTCGTTGGGCGCAAGCTCGGCCTGGCGCGACACATAGGTGATGACGGGCGGAACGTCCCAGCCCATCTCGGCACCGTTGCGGGTGACCACAGCGTCGACGTCGTCGGCGAGCGCGCGGTTGAGGTTCTCGGTAATGCCGCCGCCGGTGATGTGGGCAATGGCATGAACGTTGGCGCCGCCGCGCAGCAGCTCCAGGATCGGCTTGACGTAGATGCGCGTGGGAGCCAGCAGGGCGTCTGCCAGCGATGCGCCGCCGAGCTCCTCGAGAGGGCAGCTCAGCTCCTCGGCCTTAGCGGCGGCCTCGGGCGTGCCCGGCTTAATGCCGTCGACGCCGATGACCTTGCGCACGAGCGAGTAGCCGTTGGAGTGCACGCCGGTGGAAGGCAGGCCCAGGATCACATCGCCCGGGCGGACGTTCGCGGGGTCGAGCATCTTGGGACGGTCGACGACGCCCACGGTAAATCCGGCAAGGTCGTAGTCGGCAGGAGCCATAACGCCCGGGTGCTCGGCCATCTCGCCGCCCGCGAGCGCGCAGCCCGCGAGCTTACAGCCGTCGGCTACACCCTTGATGATCTTTGCCATGTGCTCGGCCTCGATGTGGCCGATGGCAACGTAGTCCAGGAAGAACAGCGGCTCGGCGCCCGAAGCCAGAATGTCGTTGACGCACATAGCAACCAGGTCCTGGCCCACCGTCTCGTGACGGTCCATGATCTGGGCGAGCACGAGCTTGGTGCCCACGCCGTCGGTACCGCTAATCAGAATCGGGTCTTCCATATCCTTAAGCGCGGCAGCCGAGAACAGGCCACCAAAGCCACCGATACCGCCGATGACCTCGGGACGGTTGGTGTCCTTAACCATTTGCTTAATAGCGTCGACGGCGCGGCCGCCCTCGGCGGTATCGACGCCGGCATCCTCATACGTCACATGTTTGCTGTCGCTCATCTGAGCCTTCCTCTCCCACTACCGTGGCGCCGCGCGGGCGCCAAACGGTGCTCATAGTTGCGTTCATTTCGGCGCGCGCCATAACAACGCGCGCCGTCATATCAACAAAACAGCAGATAAAACCTGCCAAAATAAACCTGTCCCTACATGGCAGGTTTTAGGCCTCGCCGTGTTCCTCTTCCCAGCTGCGATCGTCGTATTTCTCGACCACGGCGTCGTCATCAAAGTGCAGCGGCCTGTCCAGGTTGCGGGGCTTAAAGCCCTCCATGAACTTGTCGCGGCCAAAGCTCTCGGGAATCGCCACGGGGTAGCGGCCGGTAAAGCACGCATCGCAGTAACCGCCCTTGGGCATGACCTTAAGCAGGCCCTCGACCGAAAGGAAGGCCAGCGAATCGGCGCCGATATACTCGCAAATCTCGTCGACCGTCTTGTTGGCGCTGATAAGCTGCGACTGCACGTCGGTATCGATACCGTAGAAGCACGGCCAGATGACCTCGGGCGAGTTGATGCGGATATGAATCTCCTTGGCGCCGGCGTTGCGCAGCATCTTGACGAGCTGCACCATGGTGGTGCCGCGCACGATGGAGTCGTCGATGACGACCAGGCGCTTGCCCTCGATGTTGTCACGCAGCGGGTTGAGCTTCATACGCACGCCCATGGCACGCAGCTCCTGCGTAGGCTCGATAAACGTACGGCCCACATAGCGGTTCTTGATGAGGCCCTCGCCAAAGGGAATGCCACTCTCGTGCGAATAGCCCTCCGCGGGCGGCAGGCCGGAGTCGGGCACGCCGATGACCAGGTCGGCCTCGACGGGCTCCTCATGTGCCAGCTGACGACCCATGTCATAACGGCAGGCGTAGACGCTCTTGCCGTTCATGATGGAATCGGGGCGAGCAAAGTAGACCTGCTCAAAAATGCAGTTAGCAGGCTCTTCGGCGGCAGGCACGCCCTGCTCGGACACAAGGCCCTCGGCGCTGATGCGCAAAATCTCACCGGGACGGACGTCGCGGACGTACTCGGCGCCCACGATATCGAGCGCGCAGGTCTCGGAGGCAACGACCCAGCCGCCGGCGCGCGTGACATGGGTGGTGGCGTCGACCGTCGCGGCGCCGTCCTGCGACGGCAGCTGCGAAACGGATGCGGCATCGGCCTGGTCCAGGCCCTCATCCACCAGCTTGCCCAGCACGAGCGGGCGAATGCCGTGCGGATCGCGGAATGCGTAGAGCGCCTGCTCGTTGATGAGCGTCATGGCGTAGCCGCCGCGCACGAGCTCCATGGTCTTGCGAATGCCCTCGCGCAGATGGCCAGTACGCTGAGTAAAGTAGCCGATGAGTTTGGTCGCGACCTCGGAATCCGAGTTGGAGAGGAACGGTACGCCCAGCTCGATCAGCTGACGACGCAGCTCGTCGGTGTTGACGAGGGTGCCGTTGTGCGCGAGCGCGATAATGACGCTATTGATGGTAGAGAGGTGCGGCTGAGAGGCTTCCCAGCTCTTGGCGCCGGCGGTGCCATAGCGCACATGACCCACGGCCAGCTGACCGGAGAGCGTCGATAAGTCGGCATTGGAGAACACGCGGTCGAGCAGGCCCAGGTCCTTGCGGACCATAACCGTACCGCCGTCACCAACAGCGATTCCCGCCGATTCTTGGCCACGGTGCTGCAGTGCACGCAGGCCAAAGTACGTCAGTCGAGCCACGTCACGATCGGGCGCCCACACACCAAAAACGCCGCATTCCTCATGCAGCTGGTCGGAGTCCGGATCATACGTCGACATGGCGTTCACCTGTCCCGCGGCGCGCTCGGCCGCGCGGATGGTTTCTTGAGACATGGCATCCCCTCAGAGCCTCGTATTTTGGCGTTACCCGCCTTATTATACGCACGGCGCGACGCGCTCCCCAGCGCATGAGCAGCGCTTTTTAAAAGCCCACCGAGCTAATAATCCGTTTTGCGGCCAAACATTTTATTGGTCTGCCCAGTGCAAGCGCCCGCGCCCCCATATGGCCGCCGCGTCCACCGTTGGGGATTGCAAAGTTGCAATTGGGACGTTCGTCCTGTCTTTTAGCAGGTCGGCGGCGTATCCTAGTAACCTAGGACAAAGCGAGAAAGGTTCTGTATGGATCGAAACGAACTCGACCCCAGCGTCCCCAGCGCCACGGAGGTCAAGAAGATTCCCCTCATCATTAAAGTGTACGCCGTCCTGTGCATCCTGTCCGGCGTGGGCACACTCCCGTCGGTCGCCGTCTTTATGTGGCAGGTCATCACCGCACTCATTAACGGCAACGCCGCCGCTAAGCTCGGTGATAACACCCTGGTCGCGGTTGGCCTTATCGTCGCCGGCATTATGCTCTCGGCGGCAAGCGCGATCATCTTAATCGTCTTTGGCCTGGACCTCATCAAGAACCAGCGCCGCAATGCCGCCCGTCTGTCCTATATCCTTATCGCGTTTACCGTCGTCGAGCTTTTGGTTGACGTGATGCTCCAGGGCATCGGGCCCTTCTTGCTGCGCCCTGCCATCCAGCTCGGCATCCTCGTCGCACTTTCGGCCACCGTCGACCCCACGCTGCGCCAGGAGCGCGAGCTGCAGCGCCGCCTGCAGGAGATGCTCGACCGCGACGCCGCCGCCGAGGGCATGCTCGGGCGCGATGAAACCGGCGAAGGCTACATCAAGCTCAACTACTTCAACCTGTTCTGGGTATTCTTTGTCTGCTGCATACTCGGCCTGGTCCTGGAGGATATCTGGCATATGACCGTCAACGATCCGGGTGTCTACCAGGACCGCGCCGGTATGCTGTTTGGCCCCTTCAGCCCCATCTACGGCTTTGGTGCCGTGCTCATGACCATGGTGCTCAACCGCTTCTATAAAAAGAACCCCATCATCATTTTCCTGGTGAGCGCCCTGCTCGGCGCCAGCTTTGAGGTGTTCGTGGGCTGGTTTATGCAGACCGCGTTTGGCGTGGTCTCGTGGAGCTACTCGCACATAACGCTGTTCGGTATGCCCGACCCGCTCGTGGTCCTCACGGGCGGACGCACCTGCACGGGCTTCGCCTGTCTGTGGGGCCTGGGCGGCCTCATCTGGATCAAGCTGCTGCTGCCGAGGCTGCTCAAGCTCATCAATATGATTCCCTGGAAGAGCCGCTACTCGGCTACCGTCATCTTCACCATCATTATGCTGGTCGATGGCGTTATGACGCTGCAGTCGCTCGATTATTGGTATCAGCGCGTCAACGGCACGGAACCGGATATTCCCGTTGCGCAGTTCTACGGCAAGTATTTCGATAATGACTTTATGGAGAATCGCTTCCAGAGCATGACCATGAGCCCCAAGGATGCAACGCGCGTGTAGCGCTCACCGCGCCCAAAACGCAAAATGCCCGCCGGTATCACACTGAACTGCCTCCCATTTCTTGGACATGAGAAATGGGAGGCTTTTTATGCGTGTCG
>CABUKY010000002.1 GCA_902492185.1 uncultured Collinsella sp. | reverse complement strand
GCTCGATTGGGACAGGCAGGCCTTCGAGGCCGAACGCAAAATGGATTCTAAAAAACACCTTGCCAAATAGGAGCGTCAAGACGGAGGAAGCCCCCGCCGCGCGTAGCGCGCAGCGGGGGCTTCCGACATGTCCGAGGACACCAATTTTGATTTAGCGTAGTTCCCTAAAGGACGACAACGCAGGAGACCCGACAAGGCCGGGAGCACTTTGCCTCGCAAACATTCCGCAGCCGCGAAGCGGCGAGGACGTTTGAGAGGCAAAGTGCGTAGGCCTTACCGGGTCTCCGGTGGGAGTTGAGTCCCTTTAGAACTTGTCGTGGAAGGTACGCGAAATGACCTCGTCCTGCTGCTCCTTGGTGAGCGTGTGGAAGTTCACGGCATAGCCGGAAACGCGGATGGTCAGCTGCGGGTACTTCTCGGGGTGAGCCTGAGCGTCAAGCAGCGTCTCACGGTTGAAGACGTTGATGTTCAGGTGGTGGCCACCCTTCTCGGCGTAAGCGTCGAGCATGTGGACCAGGTTATCGGCCTGAGTCTCGGAAACTTCAGAAACCTTCATAATGTGTCTCCTTCGATTGATAGGCGCCGGCCGAGACCGGCGCGCTAATCAGTAATCGTTATTGTTAGTATAGCACTAACAATAGTTACTCGCCCAGCTGATCAAGGTCGATATCGCCAAAGAACACCTGGTCCTCCTTGCCGAGCGCACTCGGGATGATAGAGAAGGTGTTGGAGATGCCGTCCTGAGCATCGCGGAACGGGAGCTTGGAAACCGAAGACAGCGAAGCGATGGCGCCGTGGCTATCGCGCTTGTGCATGGGGTTAGCACCCGGGGCGAACGGCTGGCCAGCCTTGCGGCCGTCGGGCGTGGAGCCGGTCTTCTTACCGTACACGACGTTGGAGGTAATGGTCAGAACCGAGGTCGTGGGCACGGAGTTGCGGTAGGTGTCGTTCATGCGGATGTACTCCATGAACTGGTGCACAACGTCGTGAGCGATCTGGTCGACGCGGTCGTCGTCGTTACCGTACTTGGGGAAATCGCCCTCGGTCTCGAAGTCGACGATGATGCCGTTCTCGTCACGGACGGGGTGGACCTTGGCGTACTTGATGGCGGACAGGGAGTCAGCCACGACGGAAAGGCCAGCGATGCCCGTAGCGAACCAGCGGTGCACGTGCTTGTCGTGCAGAGCCATCTGGATGCGCTCGTAGCAATACTTGTCGTGCATGTAGTGAATGATGTTCAGCGAGTTGACGTACACGCCAGCGAGCCACTTCATCATGTCGTTGTACTTGGCCACAACGTCGTCGTAATCGAGCGTATCGCCCTCGACGGCGCGGTACTTGGGGCCGACCTGCTTCTTGGAGACCTCGTCAACACCGCCGTTGAGTGCATACAGCAGGCACTTAGCCAGGTTGGCGCGAGCGCCGAAGAACTGCATCTCCTTGCCAATGCGCATGGAGGACACGCAGCAGGCGATGCCGTAGTCGTCGCCGTGGTAAACGCGCATGAGGTCGTCGTTCTCGTACTGGATCGAGGAGCTGGCGACAGAAGTCTTGGCGCAGAACTTCTTGAAGTTCTCGGGCAGACGGGTCGACCACAGAACGGTCATGTTGGGCTCGGGGCTGGTGCCCATGTTCTCGAGCGTGTGCAGGTAGCGGTAGCTCATCTTGGTAACGAGCGTACGGCCGTCAACACCCATGCCGCCGATGGACTCGGTGACCCACTGCGGATCGCCGGTAAACAGGGCCTGGTACTCGGGGGTACGGGCAAACTTGACCATGCGGAGCTTCATGATGAAGTGATCCACGAACTCCTGGATCTGCTCCTCGGTGAAGGTACCGTTGGCAAGGTCGCGCTCAGCGTAGATGTCGATGAACGTAGAGGTACGGCCGATGGACATAGCGGCGCCGTTCTGCTCCTTGACGGCAGCGAGGTAGGCGAAGTACATCCACTGGATGGCCTCCTGCGTGTTGGTAGCAGGGTTGGAAATGTCGAAACCATAGGTCTCGGCCATCATCTTGAGCTCGCCGAGGGCGCGGATCTGCTCCTGCAGCTCCTCGCGATCGCGGATGTTGTCGGCGGTCATGACCGTCGGGGTGGAAGCCTTCTGAGCCTCCTTGTCCTTGATCAGGTAGTCGACGCCGTACAGGGCAACACGACGGTAGTCGCCGATGATGCGGCCGCGCCCATAGCCATCGGGCAGACCGGTGATGATGTGAGCCGAGCGGCAAGCACGCATCTCGGGGGTGTAAACATCGAAGACGCCGGCGTTGTGGGTCTTGCGCTCGAAGGTGTAGCGCTCGACAACGTTCTCGTCGACCTTGTAGCCGTGCTGGCTGGCAGCCTGGCAAGCGATGCGGATACCACCGTTGACGTGCAAAGCGCGCTTGAGCGGCTTGTCGGTCTGGAGGCCGACGATGGTCTCCTTCTCGCGGTGGGCGTTATCGATGTAGCCAGCGGGATGGCTCACGATGCCCGTAACGGTCTTGGTGTCCATATCGAGGACACCGCCCTGCTCGCGCTCCTTGAGCAGCAGGTCGAGAACCTCGCCCCACAGCTCCTTGGTACGCTCGGTCGGGCCGGCGAGGAACGACTCGTCGCCCTCGTAGGGGGTGTAGTTCTTCTGGATGAAGTCTCGGACGTCAACCTCTCCCGTCCAGATGCCTTCCTTGAAGCCTTCCCATGCCTCCTGCATTGTGTAACCACGCTCCTAGTTACGTGTAATGCGGCGCTCTCTCACACCGCTGCTTATTGAATTCTTGAATTATCGGCTTGCACTACCGGCTTCTTCCGTTCTTCACCACACGTTGGTGCAGAGAAAAACGTTTGTCCACCTTGGAACTACAACCCAAAACCCAAGATTTCACCCGTTTGAGAAGGATAACATAGCGACCCTCTCCATCTGGGCTGTTATATGTTTCTTTTTTTATATCATAAGGGCGTTTTTTACAAACCCGCAGGAAATGCGAGCGCGAACAACTACCGTTCACCGATTTGTATGTTATTTTTCCTTGCCTTTGTACGACGTTCGCTCTAGCTGTTATGCCAGCTTTAGCAGGGTAAAGTGTCCCAGAGACCCTACAGAAACTGCAGGGCGGCCACGGGATCCCCCGTGGCCGCCCTGTGGCGTAGCTAGTTTTTAGCTTTGATTGCCGTTTGGCATTAGGCGGCTGCGGAGGCCTTGTCGGTCGTTGCCTTGCCGTTGCTCTGCTGGCCCTCAAAATGCTTGTAGCACCAGCTGGTGACCAGCGGGGTCAAAATAGCTGTCACGATTGCGCAGGCGGCAACCTGTGCCGTAGCCGTCGCAAGCACGGCGCCACCGTACAAGGCCTCGTTGACGCTTGCCATGGCAGCAGGCGTGGCCACATTGGCTCCAGCGCAGCTCGAAATGGCCGCACCTGCGACGCCCGTACCACCCGTGAGCTTATCGACCGCGATAACGGGAATTGCAAAGACCACCGAGCAGATCACGCCGAGCAAAATACCGGGAAGACCGCCATTAATGAGCTGGCCAAAGGTCATGGTCGAGCCCATGGCAAAGAAGACGAGCACGATGACGGCGGAAAGTGCCGGTGCCATCATCTTCTTAAAGCTCGGGAAGAGGTTGCCCAGAATAATGCCGACGACGATCGGCAGGATGGCACCCACGAGCGACCAGCCAATCGGAGCCTGGCCGGCAGCGCCGAGCACGATCATCGTGACCGGAGGGCCGACAACGAGCGTGGTGATTGCGACAGCGCCACGCTCGGCCTCATTGCCCATGGTGCCCATCAGACCAGCGTACATAGCGTTGTTGGCGCCGGTGCAAGCCGCCAGCATCACCATGGCAGAGATGCCAAACAGGTTGTCGTTGAACACATAAAGGATGAGCAGCGACACGGCAACGACCACGATTTGCTTGACGGCGATGATGATGGCACCGCGGGCAGCGGCGGCAGGAGCACTCTTAAACGAAATCGTCGTACCGACGATAAGCAAAAAAGCGCCCACGAGCGGGCCTGCACCCTGCTGGGTCATGCCAAGCGTAAAGCTGCCGAGCGTTTTGAACAGGTCAGGGAACAGCGTGTTGAGCAGGCAGCCCAACAAAAGCGGCACCAAAATATTGGCACCCGGGATGGAGGACATCTTAAAGAACGGCTCCTTTGCCGCCGGCGCCTCCACCGCAGTCGATTCACTCATATATATCTCCTTTGGATGCATGCGAATCGTAGCCGCACGCGCCTATATCAGAAAGAAGGCGACGGTCCCGAGTCGCAGGAGCCGTCGCCGAATAATCGTCGTGGGGTATTACCCGTCCAGGACGATGCCGCCGTCGCAGTCGCCGATCTCGCCGTTCACGAAGCTGGCGAGGTCGGAAGCGAAGAACAGCACCATCTGCGCAGGCTCGCTGGCCTGGGCGGCGCGGCCCAGAGGAATACCGTTGATGATGCGCTGAGAGTTCTCGTCAGAGAGAATCGAGGTCATATCGGTCAACGTGAGCGACGGGCACACAGCGTTGCAGCGAACGCCGAACCTACCGCCCTCCTTGGCGACTGCCTTGGTTAGACCGTTAACACCGGCCTTGGAGCTCGCGTAAGCCGCGGTGCCGAGCAGGCCGCCGCCGATCTTGCCAGCAACAGAGCTCACGTTGACGATAGTGCCGGCATGGGCAGCCTTAAAGTGCGGGTACACGGCGTTCATCATGGTAAAGGTGCCGTTGAGGTTGATGTCGATGGTACGGCGCCACTCGGTGTCGTCGATCTCGTCGAACTTCTTGGTGCTGATGACGCCAGCGCAGTTGATCAGGATATTGGTTTGCGGCAGGTCTGCGAAAATCTGTTCGACGGTCTCGCGCGCCTTGGGCGCATCAGCGACATCGAGCTGATAAAACTTGTTGCCCTCGCCAAGCTCGGCCACAGCGGCCTCGCCCTTAGCAGCGTTCCTTGCGATGAGCGCGACATGTCCGCCGCCCGCGACGATGCCCTTGGCGATCTCGAGGCCAATGCCCTGAGTGCCGCCCGTGACAATCGCGGTCTTGCCCGTGAAGTCAAATGCCATGACTCCATCCCCCTTTATATAAGGTGTCTCCTCGCGGGAAGTTGGAGCATCGCACGTGGCGATTATATGAGTCCCAGTCGTCATGGTGGTGACAACCCCTCGCCTAACCGCGTGCATGATAGTTCTTTGAAACGCTGCAATTCTTGAATGATTTTAATTCTTTATGCGTTCTTTATATTGCCTAGCAACCAGGTAGTTTTTGGGACATGCCTAGAGATCTGCCCTTAACTTTGCTGGCACCGACGGTGTACGGAGATCGCCTAAAGGCAGTTTTCTAGGCATGTCCCAAAAATCTTCCGTATAGGGCGCGCGTGCAGGGGTATCATCTTCCACCGAAAATAGTTTCTAGTGTTAGGGGTTTTCGGTGGAAGATACCGATTTCCATGAGCTTGGACGCCAACTCCTTACCGAGTTTGGCAGCATGCATCAGCGCGTTTCGCGCTTTGCGGACAAAGCTCTCGGCGGCGAGATGGCCGTCATGCGCGCCCTCATGCTCGCTGGCGGTTCGCTCACGCCGAGCGAACTCGCAGATCGCGCCTGGGTCTCGAGTGCCCGCATCGCCAATATCCTACGCGCTCTCGAAGCCAAGGGCTGGGTCGAGCGCGAGCACTCAAAGACCGACCGTCGTCGCGTACACGTCACGGTGACCGACAAGGGATTCCATGATCTCGAAATCAAGCGTCGGGAATTCGAGGACCGCACCGCGGCCTTCCTCGAGCAGTTCGGCGAAACAGATACCCAAGAGATGGTGCGTCTTCTAAGACGTGCCAACGAAATTATCGACCACAACCAAGAAAGGAGAGATGCCGAGTGAGGATTCTCAAGCTCTTTAAAAAGCATGTCCTGGCACTGTTCGCAGCTATCGTACTTATCGTAATCAGCTGCAACGCCGATCTGGCGCTGCCTACCTATATGAGCGACATCGTCGACGTGGGCGTGCAGCAAGGCGGCATCGCCTCGCCCGTGCCCGACACCATTCGCGCCGAATCGCTCGACGACCTCGAACTCTTCATGAGCTCCAAGGACGCCAAGGCTGTGGAGGCCGTGTTTAGCAAGGCGGACAATAACGGCATTCGAACGTACAAGGGCACCGAGGAGGAGCGTGCCGACGGCGGCAAGATTGCCGACATCATGAGCCTGCCCGAGACTGTCGTCCTTTCGTTCAACCAGGGTATTGACGCCAACTCCATGGGTGACATGATGGGCACGTCCGGTGAGAAAGACAACAGCGGCGCCCAGGCCATGCCCACGCCCGAGCAGATGGCGGCGATGACGCCCGAGCAACTCGCCGAGATGCAGCAGAAGGCCGCTGCGGCGCAGAACATGCAAAAACAGATTGATGCCGACGGTGGCAAGATCACCATGAAGAGCCTGCGTCTAGGCGTTGAAGGCGGCCTAATCGACCAGGGCAAGCTCGTCGAGGGCGCCAACCAAATGGCGGACAAAATGGGCTCCATGTCGGGCTCCATCGTCACCCAGCGCGCCGTGAGCTATGTACAGGACGAGTACAAGGCGCAGGGCATCGACCCCGCCGACGTGCAGAACGCCTACCTGAGCCGCATGGCGACCACGATGTTTGGACTGTGCCTCGTGTCGCTCGTCGCCACCATCCTGACCGGTGCCGTGGCTTCGCGCACCGCCTGCTCCATCGCCCGCGACCTGCGCCGCGAGACCTTCAACAAGGTTATGCACTTCTCGCCGGCCGAGGTGGGCAAGTTTAGCCAGGCCTCGCTCATCACCCGCTGCACCAACGACATTCAGCAAATCCAGATGGCCGCAACTCTGTTTATCCGCATGTGTCTGATGGCCCCCGTCATGGGCATCGTCGCCGTCATGCGCGTCCTGGCCAACCATACCGGCCTGGAGTGGACCATCGCCGTTGCCATCATCGCGGTCTCGGCCGTCGTCGGCGTGCTTATGGGCCTCACCATGCCCAAGTTCAAAAAGATGCAAAGCTTTGTTGACCGCGTGAACCTTACCGCCCGCGAGCTGCTCGACGGCCTTATGCCCATCCGCTCGTTCAATCGCGAGGAGCATGAGCTCGAGCGTTTTGACAAGGCTTCGCTCGACCTGATGACCACGCAGCTCTACACCAACCGCGCCATGAGCTTTATGATGCCGCTCATGATGCTCGTCATGAACTGCATCACCGTGCTTATCGTCTGGTTTGGCGCGCAGGGCGTGTCCGACGGCGTGATGCAGGTCGGCAACATGATGGCGTTTATCTCCTATACCATGCAGATCGTCATGGCGTTTATGATCCTCACCATGGTTTCGGTCATCCTGCCCCGCGCCGAGGTCGCAGCCGAGCGCGTGGAAGAGGTCGTCACCTGCCCTACGAGTATCAACGACCCTGTCTCGCCCAAACTGCCTGCTGCCAGCGCGCCGCGCGGCGAGCTCACCTTCCGCGACGTGAGCTTCCAGTATCCCGATGCCCGCGCCGACGTCATCAGCGGCGTGAACTTCACCACGCATGCCGGTCAGATGCTCGGCATTATTGGCTCCACGGGCTCGGGCAAGTCCACGCTCGTGCAGCTGATTCCGCGCCTGTACGACGTCACGGGCGGCAGCATTTCGCTCGACGGTATCGACGTGCGCGACATGACCCTTTCCGAGCTGCGCCGCCGCATCGGTTATATTCCGCAGCAGGGTCGTCTGTTCTCGGGTACCGTTGAGAGCAACCTCAAGTTTGCGGGCGACATGGTGAGTGACGAGGATATGCGCCAGGCAGCACGCGTCGCCCAGGCGGAGGACTTTATCGCCGAGCGCGAGGACGGGTACGACTCCCCTATCAGCCAGGGCGGCTCCAATGTTTCGGGTGGTCAGCGCCAGCGTCTGGCCATCGCCCGCGCGTTGGCCAAAAAGCCCGAGATCGTGGTGTTCGATGACTCGTTTAGTGCCCTCGACTACAAGACCGACGCGCGCCTACGCGAGGAGCTGGCCAAAAACGTTACCGACGCCGCGCTCGTGGTCGTAGCCCAGCGCATCGCGACCATCATGCACGCCGACCAGATCATCGTGCTCGACGACGGCCACGTAGTGGGCACCGGCACGCACGAGGAGCTGCTGCGCAGCTGCCCGGCGTATCTGGAGATCGCACAGTCGCAGCTTTCCGCCGAGGAGCTGGGGCTTACCCAAGAAGAAATTGCAGCCGTCATGGAAGGAGGCGAGCGCTAATGGCAGACGAGACCAAGACTCAGATTCCCAAGCCCACCCGCCAACGTGGTCCCATGGGCCGCATGGGCGGCATGCGTCGCGGCGAAAAGGCCAAGGACTTTAAGGGCACCATGAGGCAGCTGCTCGGCTATATCGGCCAACACAAGATTGCCGTGTTTGCCGCCGTCGCCTTTGCCGTGTGCTCGGTCATCTTTAACATTGTGGGACCCAAGGTGCTCGGCCAGGTTACGACCAAGCTGTTCGAAGGCCTGGTCGCCAAGGTCAACGGCACCGGCGACGTTGACTTTGACTGGATCGCCAAGACGCTCGGCTTTTTGCTCTGCCTGTATCTGGCGAGCTCTGTCTGCAGCCTGGTCCAGGGCTGGCTCATGACCGGCGTCACGCAAAAGATCTGCTACCGCATGCGCAAGGAAATCGCCGCCAAGGTTGCCGTCGTGCCGATGAGTTACTTCAACGGCCACAGCAAGGGAGACGTACTCAGCCGCATCACCAACGACGTCGATACGCTGGGTCAGTCGCTCAACCAGAGCGTGACGCAGCTCATCACGTCGGTGACGCAGATTATCGGCGTGCTCGTCATGATGCTTTCGATCAGCCTGCCGCTTACCGGCGTCACCGTGCTCACGCTGCCGGCCGCCGCGATTATCTTGATGGTGATGATTCACTTCTCGCAGCCGTACTTCCGCGAGCAGCAGCAGGTCCTGGGTACCGTCAACGGCATTATCGAGGAGGACTTTGCCGGCCAGAACGTCATTCAGGTGTTCGACCGCGCCGAGGCCTCGATCGAGGAGTTCGACCGTCAAAACGACCGCCTCTTTATTAGTGGCTGGCGCTCGCAGTTCCTGTCGGGCCTGATGATGCCGCTTATGAGCTTGGTGGGCAACATGGGCTACGTGGGCGTCGTCGTGGTGGGCGCGCAGCTCGCGCTGACCGGCAATGCCACGCCCGGCGACATCCAGAGCTTTATCCAGTACGTTCGAAACTTTACGCAACCCGTGCAGCAGCTGGGCAACGTGAGCAACACGATGCAGTCGATGGCTGCCGCTACCGAGCGCGTCTTTGAGTTCCTGGCCGCGCCCGAGGAGAAGCAGAAGGCCGACGCGCAGATTCCCGAGAAGCGCCCCGGCCACGTGGAGTTTGACCATGTCAAGTTTGGCTACACGCCCGACAAGACCATCATCCACGACTTTAGCTGCGAGGCTAAGCCCGGCCAAACCATTGCCATCGTCGGCCCCACCGGCGCCGGCAAGACCACGCTCATCAAGCTGCTGCAGCGCTTCTACGACGTGGAAGGCGGCTCGCTGCGCGTCGAGGGCATCGACGTGCGCGACTGGGACCGTGCGGCACTTCGCAGCGAGTTTGCCATGGTACTGCAGGATACCTGGCTGTTTAACGGCACGATCCGCGAGAACATCCGCTACGGACGTCCCGATGCAAGCGATGACGAGGTCGAGGCCGCTGCACGCGCCGCACGCTGCGATCACTTTATCCATACGCTCGCCGGCGGCTACGACTTTATGATCAACGAGGAAGGCACCAACCTGTCGCAGGGTCAGCGCCAACTCGTGACCATCGCCCGCGCCATTTTGGCCGACCGCCCGGCGCTGATTTTGGACGAGGCGACCTCCAACGTGGACACCCGCACTGAGGAGCTTATCCAGCGCGCCATGGATGCACTGATGCAGGGCCGTACCAGCTTTGTCATCGCGCACCGCCTGTCCACGATCCGCAACGCCGACGTGATCTTGGTAATTCGCGACGGCGACATCGTCGAGAAGGGCACGCACGACGAGTTGCTCGCCCAGGGCGGCTTCTACGCCGACCTGTACAACTCGCAGTTCGACGAAGCGGCGTAAATTCTGCCGCAGGGAACGAATAACGCCCGAGAACGGGGGCGCAGGACAACCTACGTCCCCGTTTTTCGTTCTGCGGCCTCGAACCGCCTCCCCTGGGACCTGATTGACGCTCTCCCTCAAGGCTCCGTGGGCAAAAAATGGCAAATATGAGTACTGTTACCAGTTTAGTAACAGCCAAAACAACCCCAAATGCCGCCCCCGCAGCTTGCATGCGCCTCTCAATTAGTCAAACAACTCTATAGCGTGCTAATATCCGTCGATGTTAATGAACATATTTGCTGTTATGTCCATTATTTTGCGAAAGTAATATGGCATTACAATAGCAACAGTACTCATATTTGGCATTTTTTGCCCACTGGGCTTGGAAAGCGCCGAAGACCTGACAATGACAGCGAACAGACCGAATCCTGGTGCAAAGGGTGCCCCCCCAAGTGCCGGCAAAAAAGAAACATCCTCATCTGCCACATCCAAGAAGGAATGAAGGTGGATTTTCGGACGCTTGCTCGATGAGAGTGGATAATCTCCCACTTTCGACCCGATCGCGAGCTAAAAACGGGAGATTATCCACTCTCATTCTGGGTAGTCATTGGGTGCCAACCCTGGCAACGACGCAGGTAGGAAAACGTCAGCGAAAACCCGCCAGAGCGAGCAAGGTGCCTTGAAGCGAGGCGGCATTGACCTTTTGGTCATGCCGCCGAAGTTGAAAGGCAGATTGCCGCTCTGGCGGGTTTGCAGCGTCGAGCCGTTACGCGGTTTGGTAAAACCGCGTAACTAAACCCGCTCCGCGATCTCGTGGATGAGATAGTCAGTCTTTTCCCAGCCCAGGCACGGGTCGGTGATGGACTTGCCAAAGACGCCGCCGTCGACCGGCTGGTTGCCGTCTTCCAGGTAGGACTCGATCATAAAGCCCTTGACCAGCTTGGAAATGGACTCGTTGCGACGGCAGCTGTCGAGTACCTCCTTGCAGATGCGGTACTGCTCCAGCGGGCGCTTGCCCGAGTTGTCGTGGTTGCAGTCAATGACTGCCGCCGGGTTGGCGTAGCCGGCATGCTCGGTATAGCGCTCGGCCAGGCGCTCCAGGTGCTCGTAGTGGTAATTGGGGTAGGTGCGACCGTCGAGACCAATGTAGCCACGCATGACGGCGTGTGCGAGCGGGTTACCGTCGCACTCGACCTCCCAGTTGCGGAAGATGAAGCTCTGGTGCGCCTGCGCGGCGTAGATGGAGTTGAGCATGACGGTGGTGGAACCGGCGGTGGGGTTCTTCATGCCGACGGGCACCGAAATGCCGCTCGACACCAAGCGATGCTCCTGGTTTTCGACCGAGCGCGCGCCCACGGCAACGTAGCTCAGCAGGTCGACGAGGTACTGGTAATTAGAGGGGTAGAGCATCTCGTCGGCGGTGAAGAAGCCCGTTTCCTCAATAACGCGCAGGTGCATATGGCGGATGGCCTTGACGCCCTCGAGCAGGTCATCGGGCGCCTCGGGGTTGGGGTTGTGCAGCAGGCCCTTGTAGCCGGTGCCCTTGGTGCGCGGCTTGTTGGTGTAGACGCGCGGAATGATGATGAGTTTGTCCTTGACCTCCTCGGCGACCCTGGCCAGTCGGTTCATGTACTCAAGCACCGAATCCTCGCGGTCGGCAGAGCACGGGCCGATGATGAGCACCTTGCGTGCGTCCTCGCCGGTAAAGACCTTGGCGACCTCGGCGTCGAATGCCTGCTTTTTGGCAGTAAGCTCGGCAGAAAGCGGCATTTCCTCGCGGATCTCCATGGGGATCGGCAGCCTGCGTTTGAAATCCATGGCCATGCGGGGCCTCCTCAATCAAATAGGTCAAAGCATGAATTGTCGAATGCTCGGCATTATCCGCTGTCGCACACTAAAGTGCAAGCACGACCAACCAAAAAGGGAACGGATGACACGAGGACTTGCTTACCACGAGAGCGGATAATCTCCCGTTTTCGGCCTATGTTCGCGCCAAAAGTGGGAGATTATCCACTCTCATCGAGCAAGTGTCCGAAAATCCACCCTCATTCCTTCTTAGGGCCCTCCGTCCCCGAGGGATCGAGGCTCGTCTGCCGAATGGTTGATGCGGCCGCCCTGCGTCCATGTCACACTCAGAGGTGGCCTGACCCAACTTGGAAGGAGCCTCCATGAGCCTTGACAACGTAACCCTGCGCGCCGCGACCCTCGACGACCTTGCCGGCATTGCAGCCATCTACAACCAGCTATGGTGCAACACGCTGCGCAACCGCGGTGACGTCGAAGCCGCCGATTTCTGCGCGCGCTTTAACATCGCCATGCAGCTGCAGCGCTCCCCCATCGCGCTCGTCGCCGAGGCCGAGGACCGCATTATCGCTGCCTGCTGCATCGGCATCTTCGAGGACGGCAAGCCGCGTACCAATCCCACCTGGGAGCCCTGTTACGACGAGCTGTTTATCCAGGCAACCGAGATGGCAAAGACCGCCGATGCCAAGCTCGAGGGCTCGCTCTTTGGCGACAGTCGTGAAAAGGCCACGGCCGACCGCTTTGCCGCCACGGGCAACGAGTATGCCCAGGGCCAGCTCAACCTGATCATCATTGTTCCCGAGTGGCAGGGCAAGGGACTCGGCCGCGCACTCGTCGACCTTTCGCGCGCCGAGCTCGCCAAGGCAGGCTGCACCAAGTTCTTCCTGATGAGCGACTGCAACTCCGACTGGCAGTTCTACGAGCACCTCAACATGAAGCGCATCTTGGAGGACCACAGCCAAGACACCGGCGATGGTTTTATCGTCTACATGTACGGAGGCGGCACGCAGGATTAGCCTGTGTGCCGCCTCATCGGCTTTCTCCAAGACAGCCCATCAGCCAAGCCGAGACAAAAGCACGCGCTCTTCTCGGCAGTAGGGACATTCGTCCTGCGAAGCGTGGTATAGATGACCGCGCGGGCACACAACTGTCGCGGATAGATAACGGTCGAGTAGGCGCGCCCATGTGCGTGCGTCAAGGCGCTCCTCCGCCCTGCCATACAACGATCGACGGAAAGCCTCGCTCATAAGGCCGCCAAAATTATCGAGCTCGAGAGCGTACACCGGGATAACGTGTCCGACCAGCGTCCCCACAAAGGGGCTGCGCCCGTTACACACGCAGCTATTGAGCGAAGGCGGAATGTCGTCGTCATCTAGGTCAAAAAGGTCCAGGTCGAGCTCACCAGAAGCGTATGGGTGTATCCCGCGATTGAGCATCTTGAAGATATGGACCGCGAGTCCAAAGTCGTCCGTCTGAGGTGTAAACACCGGGGCATTCGTGGCGGCTGCCAGGCTCTCGAAATCGCTGACGCCAGTTGTCTCCATGAGTTTGAGCACCTCCGGTGCGATATATCCTGGTGCTGCACAGGTGGTTTGGTAGCTCACATCTGAAAGTGTAAAAGCATACGAATCGATGTCGAGAAGCATCAGGCTGCCCCTCTCCCCCACAAGGATGTTGCGAGGATTCCAGTCACCCACAGTGATGCCGATGTCATGGAGCCCCGAGGTAAGCTTGCACAGATCGCTAAGACCCGATCGAAGGCCGATGCGCCCGCCGGTGCCGCGCTCAGAATCGGCGCGACAGCGTGCTCCATCTTGGCGAGATTTGTATAGAGTCGGGTGACCGACTGCTTGTATCCCTTGGCATAATTTGGCACCAACAGGACTTTTTCACCATGACGGCAGTAGTGCACACCGCCCAGGAGATGGATGAGCTCGGGGCAGTCGCAGCGCATAAGCTCTACCAGCGCCTTAACCGTATCCATGCCAGCGCGCGCCGAAACCTCGCAGACCTTCTGCCCGTTGAGTACGCACTCGAGTAGCGTATCGTATGCACGCTGGGCTTCGGGGGCCAGGTGCGCCCTGTTAAACATGCCCTCGAGTCGCACGGTTCCCTTCGAATCGACCATATAAGCCCCCAATCTGTTTGGTTTTCCCAGATTGTGAGCCCGCACACCCAAGCCGCCCATCCCGCCGTTCAGCTGAAACCACCGCACAAAAAGTCCGCCGACCATTGAAGTCGGCGGACTTTCGCGTGCGGACAATCAAACACTGTTTATCATGGGGCTACTATTTACAGCGCGCCTTGGGCTGCTGCTGGGTGATGCAGTGGATGTTGCCGCCGCCGTAGATGACTTCACGGGTCATGATGCCGATGACTTCGCGGTCCGGATAAGCAGCTTGGATATCCTTGAGCGCCTGGGCGTCGTTGGGGTCACCGAACTGCGGTACGAGCACCGCACCGTTGATGGGCAGGAAGTTGAGATAACTCGGCTCGAAGGCGTCCTCGGGGGTACGTGGCAGCACGCCCTCGACGGGATCGATCGTGCTGGCCTCCTCTTCGGTCATATATACCGAAGTCGCAGGCATGATTACCTTGTGGACCTTGAGTTTGCGGCCACGGGCATCCGTCGTCTCGGAAAGCGTCTTATACGCCTCCTGGCACTCCTTGTAGAACTTATGGTTGGGATCATCGGTCCACATGCAGCAGACTTCGCCGGGCGCACTGAAGCATGCGACGTCATCCACATGACCGTTCGTTTCGTACGGATCGATACCGTCCTTGATCCAGATAACCCTCTCGATACCGAGGTACTCAGAGAGCTTCTCCTCAATCTGCTCCTTGGTGTACTGCGGGTTGCGGTCCTCGTTGAGCAGACACATCTCAGTGGTCACGACGGTGCCTTGACCATCACAGTTGAACGAGCCGCCCTCGAGGATGTAATCCTCGGGACGATAACGGTTAACCTGCTCAAGCTGTGCCACCTGCAGGCCAATGGAAGCGTCCTTGTCCCACGGGAAGTACAGGCCGTCAATGAAACCGCCGTAAGCATTAAAGTGGAAGTGCGAAAGGGCAACCTCACCATTGTCATTAACGAGGAACGCCGGGCCAGGGTCGCGAATCCAGCTGTCGTTGTACTCCATGTGGATAACGCGCACGTTCTCAACACCGTCGAAGATCTCACACACCGCGGGGAAGTCTTCGGTGTTGACGCCCACAGTGATGGGCTGAAAGCGTGCAACGGTCTTGATGATCTCGGTGAAGACCTTCTGCGCCGGCTTGGCACCGCAGCGCCACACGTCGGAGCGGTGCGGCCACAGAATCCAAGTGCGCTCCTGCTCCTCATACTCGCCGGGCATATAGAACCCGTCCTTCTTAGGCGTAGATTCACTCTCGTAGATAGTCTTCATTTCAAGCTCCTTGATCTCGGTGCTTTTGTTTGACGAGACCATGATGCGGCCGCACCGAGATGTTCTCAATGGTCCCTCGAGCCCCTTTCAGCGACCGCCGGTATACCATTCGCTGACCTAAAGTTCTATTCTGGCCGAGAACATGACATACTGGGTTCCACAATGGAAAGGACGCCCTATGCCCCCATGCAATAAACAGCAGACTATTGAGCTGGACAGTACGACCTGGACCGCTCTCAACGAGCTCGCGCTTGCAATCCACGCATCACACGGTGTTGATAAGCTGCAAAAGGAGACACTCGAGGGAACGACAGGACTCGTGCCCCATCGGATCGCCATGTTCGACCTGATCGAGGCGGCGGGCAGCGATGTCCCACGCTACGTCCACCCCGTAAGCAGCGGAATGGACGACCGCGCACTGAGCGACTACTACAACCGCTACGCCGCGATGGACTATACAACATGGTGTTTTGACCTACATAAGGTCGGTGTCTACCGCGACCTCGACCTCGTCGACGTCGAGCGACGCGATGCCACGCCCATCTATCGCAAATGGATGGAACCGCAGGGCGTCTACTTTGGCTGTACGGCCACGCTCGCGCACAACGACAGCCCGCTGGGAAGCATCACCCTGTTTCGCGAACGCACGGCCGGAGACTTCACCGACACCGAGCTCGCAATCCTGCTCGAAGTCGCTCGGCACGCGAGCCTCGCGCTCGCCAACCTCTATCCTCGGGGCATTAAACTCACCCAGACAGAAGACACAAACCAGCTGAATGCTTTCATTGCAGAACACAATATCCAACCGCGCGAAGCCGAAGTCATGCGGCTCATGCTCGACGGCAAAACGAACAAACAGATGGCAAACGAGCTATTCATAAGCGAGTCAACCGTCAAGAAGCACGTCAACGCCATCTATCGCAAGCTCGGCGTCAGCAACCGCCTGGGCCTCATGACTGCCACGCAAAACATCCCGCGATAAAAAAGGGCGCCCTCCATGTGGAGAACGCCCTTTGGTTTCGCCGTTGAACGAGGAGCGGCCCTAGACTACGCCATGAGCCCACTCAGGCGCTTTTGCTCCTTTGCAGCAAGTGCAATGGAAACCAGACCGGTAATGGCATCGGCTGCAACCAAGGCGACCCAAATACCCTGCGCACCCATCATGCTGCCAAGCAAGTACATGAGCGGTACGGAACAGATCACGTAACGGAGCAGGCCGCAGAACGTAGCGACGCCGACCTTTTCGACCGCCTGATAGTACATGGACATGGTCATGGCGAGGTAGCCAAGCGCGACGGCCAGGACTACGATACGTGTAGCGCCGGCAGCGACCTCGACAAGTGCCGGGTCGGAGCCCGCGAAGAACGCGCAGACCGGCGTGGCTGCGGCCCACAGGACGGCAGTGACCACGAGCAGCACAACAATCTGATACTTGAGTGTGCAGGAGAGCGTCTCCTTGAGTCGAGCCCAGGCCTTGGCACCGGCATTGAAGGCAGCGATGGGCTGCAGACCATAGGAGAAGCACTGGGCAACCATCATGGTGATGTAGAGAATGTAGCCGTTGATTACGCCGAAGGCAGCGATGTAGAGCGAACCCATGTCACCGCCAAGCGTGCCGAGCAGCGAGTTGGCAACGGTGTTGAAGATGAATGTCGCAGCCTGGACCAGGAAGAACGGGAAGCCGATCTTAACGATCTGCCCGCAGATACCCATGTCGAGTTTGAGGTCGGCCAGGTTGATCTGGAGCTGAGATTTCTTGCCGCCAACATACCAGAAGATGCCGATGGCCCAGATGCCAATGGACAGGCCATAGTACACGCCAGCACCCATGACGCCGAGCTTGAGTACGAAGGTCGAGAGCGCAAGCCAGCAAATGGCAACGATGGCAGATACGGTCATGAGATTTGCCTGGACCTGGACCTTCTCATCGACGCGCATAACAGCGGTGACCATCTGGCCGATGACCGTGAGCGGCAATAGCACGGCGAACGTGCGCACGCCGGCGACCGTGTCAGCCATGATATCGGGCGTTGCGCCAAAGAATGCACAGATGGGCTCGGTGAAGACTGCCATCACGACGGCGAGAAGGACCGAAACAATCGTCGTGAGCCAGAAACCCTGACTAAATGCCTTACTCGCCCCCTTGATGTCTCCGGCGCCGAGCAGATTGCCCACGACGGCCGGCACGCCCGTACCGAAGAGATTGCCGAAGGCCAGATTGATATACTCGACAGACATGATGATCGAGACGCAAGCAAGACCGTGAGAGCCCAGGCCCCAGCCCATCACGAGACCCTCGAGCACGACCATAATGATCTGCGCGAGCATGCCCTGACCGGTCACAATTGTGTAGCGGCGCACGAGTTCTGGAATCGGCTTTGAGGCGAGCTCATGCTCCTCCCCAACGACAGCGGTTGTTTCTTCTGCCATGGTTCTCCCCTTTCCTTGAGAGATTGAAAGACTGTGGGGCTATTTCTCGTAGACGACCTTACCGGCGATCACCGTAAGCTCAGCCGTGGCGCCGAGAACCTCTGCCGGCTCGCAGGTAAAGAGATTGCGGTCGAGTACGCAGATGTCGGCTTGCTTGCCGCAGGCGAGTGTGCCGATGCGGTCCTCAGCATGCATAGCGTAGGCAGCGCCGTAGGTGTATGCGCGCAGGGCCTCGGCCATGGTGATTCGCTCCTCGGGGAACCAACCCTCAGGATTAGATCCGTCCTCGAGCATGCGATAGACCGCGCCATAGACTTCCTCCATAGGCTCAAGCCCCACAACCGGGAAGTCGGAGCCCAAATGCACGCAGGCACCGCTCGCAAGCAGGCTATGAATTGGCCACGAGAGCGCCGCGCGCTCGGGGCCAACGGCGTCGTCCTTTGCCAAGTCGGCCATATCAAGCAGCATATGCCACGGCTGCATGGCCGGACAGACGCCGAGTTCCGCATAGCGCGGCAAATCCTCAGGTTGAACAGTCTCGTTGTGCTCCATGGAGTGACGACAGCCCATAAGACCGTAACGCTTCTCACCCTCCTCGAAGCAGTCCAGGATAAAGCGCACGGAACGATCGCCTATGGCATGGATGCGCGTGTCGACACCCCACTCAAGCGCTTTAAGGATGGCTTTGCGCACGCGCTCTGGATCCTCAGCCGGCTCGCCACAGGTCTCGGGAGCATTAGCATAGGGCTCGAGCATCCAAGCAGTATGATCGGAACACACGCCGTCAATGAACTGCTTAAAGCCATGCCACTCGACTTGCGTGCCCGGGAAGTCGTATTTCGCCCGAATCTCCTCGAGCGTCATGGCCTCGTTCTCAAAAAGGTCTGTGTACATGAACACGCGCAACGGATGCTCGCCCTTGCGGTTGAGTTCCGCAAGGAATTTATAGGGGTTATCCATGCTCACAAAAGTGGGGTTAACCATGCCGACTGTCGTAATACCGAGAGCGTTGGCGCGATGCGCGGTCTTGGAAAAGGAAGCACTAGCCACCTCGGGTGCAGGATTGTATACCTCATCCATTAAAAGGGCTCCCGCGTTGTTCGAGAAGACCCCAGTGGGGTTGCCAGCTTCATCCTTAAGAATCTTGCCGCCTGATGGGTCTGGCGTTTCAGCAGTAATGCCGATTTTCTCGATTGCACAGGTGTTGGCGCTAAACGTGTGCATGTCAACCTGCTGTAAAAAGACCGGACGGTCCGAAATGTACTCATCGATCATCGCCGCCGTAGGCATCTCGGGCACATCCCACTGGAACTGGATAATCTGACAGCCCACGATCCACTCGTTGTTCGGGTGGTCTTTGGCAAACACCTGCACGCGTTCCATACACTGCTCGAAGCTTGTGCAATCGATGAGATTGACGGCGAAATCGGGATCGGACAAAAAGGCGCCCTGGGCATAGTGAGTGTGTGAGTCGATAATGCCTGGCATGACGAGTTTATCGCCATAGTCGCGCACCTCGGTATCGGACCCGATAAAAGCGTCGAGGTACTTATCTTCGCCGCACGCAACAATTCTGTCACCCGCGATGGCAACGCCGCCCTTGAACGGTGCCAGCCCGTCACCAGTGAACACAGCATTACTTTTGATGACTAAATCCGCTTTGTCCATATGAGCCTCCTCAGACGTTACAGGACAATGGATAAGCGCCACGGTACGGCGCGCCCAATCGGTGAGGGAGCATTTGCCGCCCCCTCGTGACACGTGCCTACAGGCAATTGGGCGTCTGTCCAGCGCCCTACGCCCCGCGTCAACACCCATTGACGCACCTTTTGCATGAGCTGCCAAGATGGAGTCAAGCGAACGGACGGATTAAGCAGGTTTACACGTCTGAACAGGTATTTTATTGTCTAAGTTTATTGTCGCTTCTTTACGCCGAGCAGTCTGCGATATGCCGTCAGCCGATCCTCTCCAGCCTTACGAGCGCCAGAATGTCTCAATCAAGTCGTCACGCGCCTTGACTTCGCTCTTTACATAGATGCGATGCAGGTGAGCCTTGACGGTACCCGGGCTAATCACAAGTTCATTAGCAATATTTTGGACATCGAGTCCACGCAATACGAGTGTAAGCACTTCCTGTTCGCGCTTTGAAAGCCCATGCTCGTCCGAGAAAATCACAACACGCGAGACAAGGTCCTCCCGTGCATCACGGCGCTCTGTCGCTACCTCTTCATCGGCACGAGGGTGACGCGAGAACACACGTAAAATATGGCTGAACTGTTTAAATAGCTGAACGGCTGCAGCCACAAACAATAAATTCTCTGAGATATTCCGCTCGCCCAGATACCATAAAAAGGCGCTCACTATCACGTTGTCAACGTCAGGCGTGCAGAATAGGATCATATAGGTATCCTCGATAACCACCATCACGGTAAGCACGCAGGCTATGCGAAAGAACGTCCGAGAGCGCTCAAGATCGAGCCGCTCAGCTCTATTCTCCGTCTTGCGATAGCGGGCGTAAACATATACCAAGCAGAATGCCATTCCCAAATCGCGCGCAAGCCAAAAAAGATATTGCTGAACCTGGCTCGCAAAGCCAGTACGAGGTACCAGAGCAAGCTGAAGCACGGCGATCGGTACGACATATGCGGCAACGCGCTTAACGGTCACCTCATCGTGTAAGCGAAACGTTACCCAAAGCCATGCGCACGCAAGAATCGCCACGCCCAGCGTGCAGCGCAGTAACGGATGTTGAAGCGGCTCATTAAACGTCACCACATAGTCATATTTGAGCCGGTTGTACTCATCAAAGAAAATCACCGACATATCGAAGATATAGAGAAGGAAGCCCGCGGCCGCCACCAGACAATCGCGTCGACGAGTCATGAGCCATATTACGAGTGCAGTTGATGCCGTCACCAATCCAACGCCCATGACAAGAATCGTGTAGATAAAGAATGCGAAGCTCATACTACCCTCATTCCGCGCACAACCAGCTTGATTCCGCATTACGGTTATGTTAGAAACATCGACGAATACCAAGATCGAAAGGAGATGCCATGGCGCCGATTGCACCGCTCAAGATTATTGTCGCGCCTGCCGCCAAGGCCATCGCCAAAATCGGTTCGACCATGACCTACGATGACGTTCCTTGCATCGTTGATGAGCGCAACGACAGCTGCCCTTACCTGGGACACGTCCCCTACTTTGCGCCCAAGCTCTCCTCTTCATTTGACCAGCGCAACCGTTAGCATAACCTTCACGATTGCCGCAGTAATCCTCGCAGCGATTTGTTAACTTGGAAGCAACCCTGGTTTTAGTCCCGTGCCGGTGGACAAAGCCCCTCACGGTTAGCGTTTTCTACACACGCCAATGCCGGGATTATCGACACTGCGGCCGCGGCGCGATATGAGGCGCGAAACCTCGCCCAGCAACACGCCGATCACCACGCCCACGAGGATCGGCAACTTTGTCATCTCGGCGGGTGAACTGTTGAGCGGCACAATCGTAGCGATAATCGAAAGCACGAGCTCTACCACGGGAATCGCGAGCGCCACCGCGAGTACCTTGCCCTCGAAGGGCGCACGGAACACACGCGGGCGACCGTCGTATTTGCGCAGACGCCAAAACGCCGGGAACATCGGGATATAGCTCATAAGCAAAAAGACGACGTTCATCGAGAAGAAAACCCAAAAGACGTCGGAACCCTCGCCCAGCGGGATCTGGAGCAGTAGCACCAGGCTGGCAAAACAACCGTTAATGAGCGCCGAGCCGTTGGGCATACCGGTCTTCTTGGACACCAGCGCAAAGGGACGCGGCATATTGCCATGACGCGCGGCATAGCTCGCCACGTTGTTGACGCCAAAGCTCCAGCAGATCATGTTGGCGAACAGCGTCGCCAAAAAGGCCACGCCAACAATCATCGTTAGCGAGTGGGTGCGCCCCACTATAGCTGCGACTGCGTCCACAATGCCCGAATCGAGCGAAAGCTGCTCAGTGGGAACCGCGGCTCCAATGCCGATGCCGCAAATGATATAGATTGCCGCAATGGTCACGCCACCGGCGATAACCGCTTTGGGGATATCGCGCGACGGGTTTTTCATCGTGCTGGCAAAGGTCGCGACTACTTCGAAGCCCATAAAGTTGAATAGGATGATCGATAGGTACGTCAACGAATTGGTGTCGCCCAAGTCTGGAATGAAGGTCTTAAACGACATATCGTTGGCAAAGCCGTTATTGCAAGCAAACCAGATGCCGACGATTCCTACCACAGCGGTAATGAGTACTTTGATGACAGCGCCGCCATCCATGACCCAATCGGCCTCGGCAACCGGCTGCATCGCCATGACGGTGACGCCCCACACAAAAGCAAGCTCGATGGCAATTCGAACCCCGAGCGAAAACTCGATGCCCCATACCGCATTGATAACACTGGGAAACATGCAGGCGATACTTGCCACCCACAGCGGAAAGTTAACCCAGTAGCACCAGGAACAGCGGGCGCCCCAACGGTCACCCAGGCCCAAGCGCACCCAGTCGTACAGACCGCCCTCGGAATCGAACGCCGTACCCAGCTCGGCCACCACCAGGCCATAGGGAAGCAAAAACGTAATAATGAGGAAGATCCACCAGAAGAACTGCACGTTACCCATGGCAGATGCCGGAGCGGCCGCCTCGATGGTAAACACGACGCAGATAACCGAAAGGATGACCTCGATCAGGGAGAACTTTTTACCTGCCATGGCACACTCCCCCTACAGCAAAAAGGATGGCATCTGTACCGAAGGCGCAGCCCAAGGTAGGGTTGCAGGCCGCGTCACCGGTGCAGGTGCCATCCCAAAGAGAAGAGAGGATGTAATTGTTGGACCAACGCTCGCGGAACAGGCGCGTGTAGATGACGATACGCTGGTACATAGATACTCCGATCAAAACGGCCGCGTATACGACCGGGAACTTTCGGCGATTGAAGACGCGTCTGACCTGGGATATACAAGCGAACAATTGGCCTAACCCGCAAAAATCCCAGGCCAGACGCGTATTCAATCAAAGAAATAGGGCACTCCGATGTGGAGGCAACGGAGTGCCCAAAGAAATCCCAACCGATCAATCAGGTAGCCCCTGTCCGATTGATCGGCTGGGTTTTCGAGGTGCCCCAGGTCGCCGCGAAAGAGGAGCGAAGCGTACTTTGGTACGCGAGCGACGGTTTGAGCGGCGAGATGGGGTGCCTCGGAAAGCCAGACGATTAAGCGGACGGCTCCTGCTGGGTAATGCAGTGGATATTTCCTCCGCCAAAGACGACCTGCTCGGACTGAACGCCGACGCACTTGTAGACGCCCTCGCCCCAGACCTCGTCGTAGATCTTCTGGAGCGTGTCGACGGCCAGCTGGTCGTTCTCGTCGCCGTACTGCGGGACGATAACGCCGTGGTTGGTCACGAGGTAGTTCATGTAGGAGGCGATCAGCGGCTCGTCGGGGACGCGCGGCTCGGCGTTCTCGTCGGCGTCGATGGTGTCGCAGGAAGCCTGGTCCATGAACAGCGGGTTCACGGGCATGCAGAGCTTGTAGACCTTCATCTTGCGGCCCTTGGCGTCGACGGCGTTGGAGAGGGTCTCGTAGGCAGCGTGGCACTGCTCGTAGAACGGATACTCGGGATCGTCGGTCCAAATGCAGGCCATGACGCCCGGCGCGATGAACGTGGCGACGTCGTCGATGTGGCCGTTGGTCTCCTCGGGGTCGATGCCCTCCTTGACCCAGATGACCTTCTCGACACCCAGGTAATCCTTGAGGTGCTCGTCCATGTAGGCGCGAAGCTCCTCGCTCCAGGGCTCAAACTTCTTGCGGTACTTGGGCCAGATGGACTCGGGATCCTCTTCCTCCTCCAGAACCGCAGAGCAGGTGCGGCCCGGGGAAAGCAGGCACTGGTCGGTCACGACAAGGGTGCCCTCGCCGTCGACGGTGATGGAGCCGCCCTCGAGGATCATGTCGTCGGGACGATAGCGGCGGCAGCCGGAGAGCTCAGCCATCTTGAGGGCGATCTGCTCGTCCTTGTCCCACGGGAAGTACAGGCCATCGACGAGGCCGCCGTAGGCGTTGAAGTGCCAGTGGTTGGCGCGCTTCTCGCCCTTGCCGTTGATGACGTAGGTGGCGGCAGTGTCGCGGAACCAGGCGTCGTCGGTGGTCATCTCGATGACGGTGACGTTCTCGTCGTTCTCGAAGACGGCCTTGCAGTTGGCGTAGTCGACCTGGTTGGCGCACATATAGACCGGGGTGAACTCGGAGATGGCGCGGGCGATGGCGGCATACTGCTTCTGGGCCGGCTTGGCGCCGTGGGCCCAGGTGTCGGTGCGGTGGGGCCAGCCCATCCACACGCGATCCTGCGGGGCGAACTCGGCGGGCATGAAGAAGCCGTCGGCCTTGGGGGTGGACTCGGACTCGGTGATCGTACGCATAAGATTTCCTCCAAATCGAACGATCGCTTGCTGCGGGCGGGTTACCCGCAGCCTAAAACCAAGAGATGGTAGGCGCCCGTTCCCCGGCAAAGGTCGGGGCGCCCGGTGCCGGTTTTCACGGAATCGCACCGGCAAGCGACGACGTAACCAAGTGCGCGGAGACAAAACGCACGAAGGATACGGAAGAGAGATTGGGGTGGGCGGTGGTTACCGGAGCTATCGCTCACACCCACCCCGGGGGAATGGTTAGCAAACCTGTCGCTTGGACACGCCTCCGAAGAGGCTAGAGTGCCCGGAGTCGGGAGCGACAAGCCCGACGAAGCGCGCGTTGGTACACGAGGAGGGTTGGAGCCCCAGAACCGGGTGCTCTAGTTCTCCTCGGCCTCGGCGGCCTCCTCAGCGAGACGCTGGGCTGCGAGCTCAGGGGTCAGACCCTTGTACTCGGTCTCGCGGCCCTTAGCGCTGACGACGCGGACGACCTCGCCGATGAGCACGAGCACGATGAAGATAACGATCATCGGGACCTTGTCGCCAATTTCAGCAGCGGAGAACGGGATCAGCGTGGCAACGATGGCAAGAACCAGCTCGATGCAGGGGATGGCCAGCATGACCTTCATCATGGCGCCCTTAAACGGGAACGTGAAGATGCGCTCACGGTTGGGGTCGTTCTTACGAAGGTTGAGGAACGCCGGGAACATCGGGATGTAGGTCAACAGCAGGAAGACGACAGAGGTGCCAAAGAGCATCCAGAAGACACCGTTGGAGATGGCGTCGATGGGAACGAGCTGCAGGCACAGCACCAGGGAGGCAACGACAGCGTTGACCAGGTTGGCGCCGTTGGGCATGTCGTCATCCGAGATCATCGAGGCGAAGACCTTGGGCATGTTGCCGTGCTCGGCAGCGTAGCGAGCAACGGAGTTAACGCCGAAGGACCAAGCGGCCATATTGGCGAACAGGGTGATCAGGAAGGCGATGCAGATGACCTTAAAGATCATGGAGTCGCCCACCATGGTCTGGACTGCGACGATCATGCCGTAGTCGGGATCGATGGAGTCGGCCGGCACGGCGGCGCCGATGCCAAAGCCAGCGAACAGGTAGATCACGGCGATGGACAGGCCACCGACGATGATAGCCTTGGGGATATCGCGAGCGGGATCGGCCATGTCGTCGGTCATGGTGCAGATGACCTCGAAGCCCATGAAGTTAAAGATGATGATCGACAGGTAGCCGAGAGCGTTGGTGTTGGTGAGCTCGGGCAGGAAGGTGGCAGCGGACATGTCGTTCGCAAAACCGTTCTCCATGGCATACCAAATGCCCAAAGCGCCAACGATAACGGCAACGGCGACCTTGATGATGGCGCCACCGTTAAGGACCCACTCGGAGTCGGCCGCCTTGGAGCGGCCCATGAGGTAGACGATCCACACAAAGGCAAGATCGATACCCATCTTGGCGATCAAGTTGAACTCGACGCCAAAGACCATGCCCAAAATGTCGGGGAACATGGTAGCCAGCGAGGCGATCCACAGCGGGTAGTTGACCCAGTAGTAGTACGAGATGCGGGCGCCCCATTTGTCGCCCAGGCCATCGCGTACCCAGTCGTAAATGCCGCCCTCGCCGTCATAGGTGGTACCGAGCTCGGCGACAACCATGCCGTAGGGAAGCAGGAAGGTCAGGATCAGGAAGATCCACCAGAAGAACTGCTGGTTGCCAATGGCAGCAGCAGGAGCGGCGGCCTCGCAAACGAAGACGACGCAGATGATGGTCGAAATGACCGTCAAGAAGGAAAGCTTTTTCTTTCCGTCGCTCATGATGAGCTCCTTCGCTCAGTCTTGGACAGATCCGAGGCCCTAAGGTATTAAGGCAATTGCTTGGGCCTCGGTGAGCGGGCGACAGGAGACGAGCATCCGCCGCCCGCAAACGTGCTTTTAGAAGCCTTGAGGCTTAGAGCTGCTCGAGAGCCTCGAGAGCGGCGTGGAGCTCAGCCTTGGCGGAGTACTCGACACCCTCGTCGTTGAGCGGGGTGCGCTTGCCCAGGGCGGCAAGGAGAGCACGGATGGAGTGCTTGCGGTTCTCGGCCTCGACCCAGCACAGGGAGCGCTCGGGATCGTCCATGACTTCGTCGACGACCTCCTCGTTGCGGGTGGCCGGCAGGCAGTGCATGAACTTGGAGTTGGGGCCGGCAAAGTTCATCATGTCCATGGTGACCTGATACTTGGGATAGAACACGTCCATGTAGTTCTCGCCCGAGACCTCCTCGTCGTACAGGCCATACCACACGTCGGTGTAGATGAAGTCGGCGCCCTTGATGCACTCGATGTCGTCGGAGATGACGACAGAGCCGCCGGAGACCTTGCAGTTCTCCTCGGCGATGGCCATCATCTGCTTGCCGAACTCGGCGCGCTCCTCGACGGTGCCAACGTGCAGGCCGCCGTCGGGGATCTGGTGGCCCTTAGGTCCAAACTGGACAAACTTCATGCCGACCTTGGAGGCGATGAACATGAGGGAGACGCAGACCTGGGTGGCGTCGCCGATGAAGGCCAGGGTGCAGTCCTCGATCTTCTTGCCCTCGGGGAGGTTCTCGAGCATGGTCATGAGGTCGCCCATCTCCTGCGTGGGATGGTTGAACTCGGACATGCCGTTGATGACGGGCACAGCGGAGCCCTCGGCGAGGCCGACGACGTCCTTGTGACGGTCAACGCGAGCCATCATGATGTCGAGCAGCGAGCCCATAACGCGAGCGGTGTCGCCCAGGGACTCGTGACCGCCGAGCTGGATGGTGCCAGGGCCATAGAACTGAGCATGGCCGCCGAGGTCGGTCATAGCGGTCTCGAAGGAAAGACGAGTGCGGGTGGAGACCTGCTGGAAGATCATGCCAAGGCTCTTGTTGCGGAGCAGGTGCGGATAATAACCGTCAACCTTGATGGCCTTCTTCATTGCCAGACCAAGATCCTCGATAGCCAGGATCTGCTCTTTGGTGAAGTCGTTGGTGTCGATGAAATCCTTAGGCAGTGCCATGTCGATTTCCTTTCCGCCGGTCTTGCCGACTATTACTATGAGGCGCTCGAACATCACGCCTCGTGTTGACAAGACCATCATTCACCCGTATGCAATTTTTACCTAGTTTATTCGGGATTAAAGACCGTTCATGGAGTTACACCCCCTCTAAACCAATATAAACCCGCAGGTCAAGAGTTTACAGGGGGTTTACCATCTAGAACCGCGAACGGTATACGGCTATGCTGTATCTCGGCGCCTAATCCGCAATGAAACGAAGGGTTGAGACGTCTATATCCCACAAGGTATACAGAGCTCGGCCATAGAATAAATGAGATGGGACGGTGACAGATGAACACCCTGATGTTCTTCTATACCCTAGCGATACTCGTGATCTGTATTGTGACGGCGGTGCTCTCGCTTGCCGCCTATGCCTCGTCTCGTCGACGCTTCTTTATCTATGGCAGCGGCGTATTTATCTGCTATGCCATCGAGATGACCGAGATTTTCTTTTTTGAATACACGCTGCAAAACCAGAGTTTTCCAGCCAGCGACTATTACTCAATTACCATGCCTGTGTTGCGGACCTTTGTGGCGACCGCTTCGCAGGCTTTTATTTGGCTCATTGCCATGGATTTGCTCGACAAGCATTCAAAAAAGCAGTTTGTCATTCCCGTCGCAACGTTCTTGCTGAGCGAGCTGCTGATTATCGTCGCTGTCCCCTACGGCCCCATTCATCAATGGCTCTACTACACGATGCGTCAGGTATTCCTTGTTTTCGTGGGGCTATATATCTTTTGGACGGCACGCAAGAGCACGCAAGTCGAGCTGAAGGCACGCGTTAACAACCAACGAAAGCACCTGATTATCGGCGCTATTCTGGTCGGTTGCATCGTTGCCGAGGATTTCTACAACATTCTGATTGTCCCCATGAGGCTGGCGCCCTCTTGGCTGCAAATATATCTGTCCGAGCGCAACTTTAGCGAAAACGTCTTTCCTGCTACTTTGCGATTCTGCTGATCATCTACTCCTACCACGTGCTTTCAATCCGCATGCAGGAGGCGCCCGAGGAAAAGAACGTCAGCGATCTTGATCGACACATCGAAGAGCAGATGCCCTTCTATCGCAACGCCTACAAGCTCTCCAACCGTGAGACCGAAGTTATGCGTCTGGTCGTACTGGGCAAATCGAACCAAGAGATCGCTGACGAGCTATTCCTTGCCGTGGGCACCGTCAAGACCCACATCCACAACATCCTGGTCAAAACCGAACAGCAAAACCGCACGACGCTCATCCTCCACTTTTGGAAGCGATAACCTGCTAAAAAGGGACAGGTTTATTTTGGCAGGTTTTATCTGGGCAAACGCCAACCGCCGCAAGGGAGCTGCTTTCCCTCGCGGCGGTTTTCTAGCAGAAAAAACCAAGTGAGTAGGCTTTTTTCAGAAGGCCGAGCACGCCCTAAAACGCCACAGCTCTAACCTGCGGTTTCATCGATCATTTGTCGCGATGTGCTCGGCAGGTTCAAAAAAGTCTACTCACTTGTATCTGAGACGCACCAGATTGGCAAAAACCGCCGCGAAAGGACCCCTGGTCCCTTCGCGGCGGTCATACACCTCTGATTTTGCGACGATTTTGCCCGCTTGTTACTCGCTGTAACGGGTGGCTATGGCAGCTCGCACCATTCCGGTACTCATAAGGTAGGTCACCAAGAAGTAGCCACCATAGGCTGCCAGGAAGATTGCACAGGTGAGGCCCACGGTGCCGCCGATGCTCATATTTCCGAAAATGCTCACCAGCTCGATGATCACCTTAAGTGCCACAAAGGAGTGTGCCAGGCCCACTGCCAGCGGGAACAGGAAGAATACCGCTTGCTGCGCCATCACCGAATGGCGAATCTGGCGGTCGTCGCAGCCGATCTGTGCCAGCACACGATAGCTGCGGCTGCCGTCGGCCACGTTGGAGAGTTGCTGGATCGACAGAATCGCCGCGCATGCAACGACCAATACAAAGCCGATGTAGATGGCTAGGTAGCTAATAAGACCGTTCATTTGCGCTGCTTGCGTGTACATCTCGGAGCGTGTGATGAAGGTTCCCCACGACCCCGGCTCTTTGCCGTCAACGAGCAGGTTGTCGAGCACAGTGTATTTAATGCTCTCGTCTGCCTCGGTCGTATCCATCCCCTGTTTGTAGTTAACGAGCAGGCTACTGGAATACGGCTGCAGATTAAGTTGGGACAACAGCTCGTCGGCAACGACGACGGTACCCGGATTACTGCCCATCGCCGAGTTGGCGATGGCCGCCGCATCTTCGTCCGACTTATCGGTTGCGGGCTTGAGCGTATGCCCGCCCAAGGTAAGGGCATGGCCGCCAGCCATATACTTGGTGCACAGGTCGACCAGCTCGCCGCCCATATCACACGTGAGCAGATACTGGTCGTGACCGATGTGCACCGGCTCCTCGCCCATCATCTGACGCAGTTTGTTGTACTGGCTCGCCGGCGTCACAAACAGACCCATCGTATCGGCATTGCTACCCCCGAACGCCTTGGGAAGCTTTTCGCCCATGGCCTTGCACATTTCACTTGGAGTCACCGAAGGATCCGAACCGCCAAGCGGGTAACTCAGATACGAATCGATCTGCACATGCCCACCGGCAACATCGGCGATATTGACCTTTTTGCCGGTCTCGTCGTTGTTGTCCGCCGACTTGCCCCTGCCGTGCCATGCAGCGTACAAATCGACCGTTGTATCGGCCAGCACCATGCGATCGGCCTCAGACGGATTGACATACTCCTTGTAGTAGTCGATCGTTTCGGGCGTGTAATAGATATACGTCTGCGACATATCGGCCGGCGTATAGCGCTCCAGATTCTCATTCATCACGTTGGCGATCGACATACCGCAGGTCACCGAGGTGATGGCGAGGAACAGAATCATCGCGATGACGCCCATCGAAAAGCACACCGTATTGACCTTGGCCGAAAGCTGACGCACGGTAAACATATTGAGGCCGCGCCAATACACGCTGCGCAGGCTCTGCAGCAGCTTGATGAGCATGCCCGAGAGTCCCCAGAACAGGGCAAAGGTGCCCACGGTAACCATAGCGGTCGTAATACCAAACTGGTTCATGGCCTCTTGCAGCTTGCTGTCCGTCGCGGTTAGCGGGAACCCATCACGTAGCAGACGGTAATAGGCCACGCCCACAAGCACCACGCCCACGACAAAGATGGCAATCGCGATCCAGGGGTTGCGTGTCTTGATGCTCTCGTTGCGACGCTCGGCACCCATAAGCTCGATGAGTTTGGTACGACGCGCGGCGCGAAGGTTCAGCAGCAGCGTGAGCACAAACATTACGAGCATGCAGGCAAGGGTCAGGTTGAACGCATGCACCGAGAAACAGAAGTGGAAATTGGCGATCTGTGTCTTAAAGAGCGAGGCCGTAAAGAACGTCATAAGCTGGGAGAGTCCCACACCCAGCACAATGCCGGCGACAAAGGCGCCGACCGAGACAATCACCGTCTCGAGCGCCATGATCGTGGCGACGCGCCCGCGCCCCATGCCGAGCACCTGGTACAGGCCAAACTCCTTCTTGCGGCGTTTCATGATGAAGTTATTGGCATACACCATTAAAAAGGCCATGACACCGGCCAAAAAGTACGTCAGGTTGCCGAGCATGCTGCCCATAACCTGCGCCAAGCCCTTTTCATCGATGCCGGCGATGTCGACCTGCATCGAGATGGTGTTAAAGGCATAGAAGACCGTGACGCCCAGGGTGAGCGTCAAAAGGTAGACGAGGTAGTCGCGGCCGGCGCGGCGGACGTTGCCCCAAGCGAGTTTACAGAGCATCGGAGCCCTCACCGCCCATCATGGCAACGACCTCCATAATGCGGTCGAAGAACTCTCGGCGGTCGATGTCGCCGCGGCGCAGCTCGGTGAAGATCTTGCCGTCGCGAATAAACAGCACACGGCTCGTGTAGCTGGCAGCAAAGCTGTCGTGCGTGACCATGAGCACGGTGGCGCGTAGGCGGCGGTTAAGGGCCTCCAGGCTCTCGAGCAGCAGGCGAGCGCTCTTGGAATCGAGGGCGCCGGTGGGCTCGTCGGCCATGATCATGGTGGGGTCGGTGACGAGCGCGCGAGCTGCGGCAACGCGCTGCTGCTGACCGCCGGACATCTGGTAGGGATACTTGTCGAGCACCTGACTGATGGACAGGCGCGCGGCCACATCCTGCACGCGGGTCGAGATCTCTGCCGAGTTTGTGCGGGCGATGGTGAGCGGCAGGGCGATGTTCTCGCGTGCCGTGAGCGTATCGAGCAGGTTGGAGTCCTGGAAGATAAAGCCGAGCTCCTCGCGGCGGAACTGCGAAAGCTTAGCCTGCTTCATGCGCGTCACGTCCTGCCCGTTGATGCGGATCGTGCCACTTGTGGCGCTATCGATGGTCGACACGCAGTTGAGCAACGTCGACTTGCCCGAGCCCGAAGCGCCCATGATGCCGACGAATTCACCGCGGTTGACGGTAAAGCTGACGTCGTTGAGCGCGCGGGTCACGTTGCCCAGCGCTCCATATACCTTTTCGAGATGCGCGACCTCCAGTACCGGGGTCGCCATGTGCGTGGTTTGCATACCGAGTCCTTTCTTGCGATTAGTCTACGGCATCTATAGTCGCAAGAAGACGAGTCAGCTACCATCGATATGGCTTACGCTTGCCTTACCGTTGTGTAAGGTACGGGTAGCTACCCTGCCACGTGTTGATGTTGAGAGAGGACTCCTGTTGAAGACTGTTCATGTTGCCGCTGGGATCATTCGCAAGGAAGGATCCGATGAGCTACTTGCCGTGCAGCGCGGCTACGGCGACATGCAGGGACTTTGGGAGTTTCCCGGCGGCAAGCTCATGCGCGGCGAGACACCCGAAGACGCCGTGCGCCGCGAGCTCATGGAAGAGCTGCAGGTCAAAGTCACCAACCTGCGCGATTTCTATACCGTTGAGTATGACTACCCCGATTTTCATCTCTCCATGGAGTGCTACTACTGCTCGCTCGCCGATGAATCCGATGAGCCTCAGAAGCACGACCGCCAGCTCGATATCCGCTGGATTCCGCGCACCTCGCTTGCCACGGTGGAATGGATGCCCGCCGACAAGGGGCTTATCGATGCCCTGATTGAGCTGAAGGAAGATCGGCTTGAGGCCAACAGCACTGCCAAAGATGCCAAGGCCGCCACGACCGAACACCCCGCCACCAAACCCAAGCGCGCACCTAAGCGCCGCAGCAAGAAGCGTCCCAAGCCCGGTCTGCTCGACGGCATCGATACCTCGGACCTCTCCGCTGACGAG
Organism: uncultured Collinsella sp.; assembly: GCA_902492185.1. Classification (GTDB taxonomy): domain Bacteria; phylum Actinomycetota; class Coriobacteriia; order Coriobacteriales; family Coriobacteriaceae; genus Collinsella. Next base: position 22,635 of record CABUKY010000002.1, on the reverse strand, counting down.
CGCGAACTGGTCCGCCGTCGCGCCGCCATCAAAAAGTCCATGAAGGGCAACAAGCGTGCGAACACCAAACCCGAGCTGCTCGTTCGCCAGCGCCTGCGGGCAGCAGGCCTTACGGGATACCGTCTGGAATGGAAGGTGCCCGGAAAACCCGACATCGCCTTTCCCGGGCGCAAGATCGCCATCTTCGTCAACGGCTGCTTTTGGCACCGCTGCCCCAAGTGCAACCCTAGCCAGCCCAAGCGCAACATTGAGTTTTGGGAGGCAAAGTTCCGTCGCAACGTCGAGCGCGACCGCGCTGCCATCGACGCGCTTACCCAAATGGGCTGGACACCCATAACCATCTGGGAATGCGAACTCAAAAAAGACCGCATCGACGCCACAATGGAAAAGGTCATCGAGCAGGTGCGCGCCGCAGAGCCGCAGCGCTAGGAACGAGCCGTCCACACGCCCCACACAGGCGAGCCACATCCGCGCCACAAACCTTAGAAAGCCCTTAAGCTCAAACCCTTTCAAGAATGTTACTCGATAGCTTTTACCTGCGGTTTCATCGCAACGTCAAACCTCATTAAGCCTTTCTTTAGCGCTTCTTTGCAGCAGCCGCGGCATAATACTGCCAGCGCACGGGACCTAGCAGCATACCCCGAGCGCAATCTATTGGTGGACATCGAGGAGGCCGCATAAGCATGCATTCTTCCAATGACGCAGCACAGCAGCCATCCCTAAAACATGCAAACCTTTTCTCCTTCCCCCCGACACAGAGAAACGGTCTCCTCGACTCCCACACCACAAAAACCAAGCGCTCAGCCGATCAGAGCCTCAACTTACGAGCATCCTTCGAAAAGCTCCAAGCATCCCTAGACAAGGCGTTCCCCGAACAGGCAAGAGCAATCTAAGCCCATCGCGCTTTATACTGATGCCATGCGAAACATGGATCACATAGAATTGCACCGCGGAGGACGCGAGGAAGCGTTTCCCGAGACCGCCGAAGACTGGCCCTATATTGCCGAACGCGCAGAATTCGCTCGCTATCCGGACAATTCCGTCCCCTGGCACTGGCATTCCGAAGTTGAGCTTTTCTACATGGAGCAGGGAGCGATTGACTATCGAACGCGCGCGGCTCATGAGCACGTACGCTTTGGGGAAGGGTCCGCCGGCCTTATCAACGGCGGCGTTTTGCACAGCACACTGCAATCACCCAATTCGGCACCAGCCATTCAAATGTTGCATATCTTTCAGCCGTCGATGCTCGGCGATCCCGCGGGACGCCTTCAAAAGCGCTATATCAATCCTTTGCTGCAATGTCGAGGCGTCGATGTGCTCAAATGGTCGCCCACCAACCCCGACGATATGCCCTTTATCGATTTGCTAAAGAGTTCCTTTAACCACGACCTTCAACGGCCGCAGAACGAGATGGCGCTTCGGAATAGCTTGTCAGAGCTCTGGATTCAGATTTGCGCCAAGGCCGAACCGCTCTTTTCCTCCGACAACGCCTCTTGGATGACCAACCGCGACGTACAGTTCAAGGCAATCCTGGACTATATCCGCGCAAACTATGCAGCCGCTATAGATGTGCCTCAGATGGCATCTGCAGCCGGCGTAAGCGAAAGAGAGTGTTACCGCATTATCGAAGCTTGCGCAGGAACGACCCCGGCGGCATATCTGCGCGCATACCGCGTAAACCGCGCTTGCGAACTTTTGGCACACACCACGCGAACGGTCCAGACAGTCGCGCGCCAATGCGGCTTTGCGACAGCAAGCCATCTTGGCCAGGTATTTAAAGAACAAATGGGATGCACTCCTTCGAGCTATCGAGCAGCGAGGCAGAATCTCGATAGTACCAGGCAGAAATCCCGCTAGCCCTTCTTCTGTCACTGCATCAAACTTGCAGGCAAACAACGGATAGGAGCTACTATATGAAGTACTTTGACTATATCGTGTTTGACGTTGATGGGACATTGGCAGATACAGAAGAAAGCGTGCTGTCATCGCTTGGCCAGATTATCCAAGAAGAAACCGGCAAAACGCTCCCCCGACACGAGCTTGAATTTGCCCTCGGCATACCTGGCAAGGATGCCCTTGAGAAACTTGGGATCTACTCGCAGGCAACGTTGGATCGCTGGTGCCAAGTTGCCGCCAGCTTTAAAAGCACCATCAGCGTGTTTCCAGGTTTGCTTGAAGTCATCGCAACACTCGCCGATAGCGGCTGCAAACTTGGCATCGTCTCCTCACGTGCGCGCGACGAATACACAGACGAAATTGCACCCCTTGGCTTCGATAAGTTTTTTGAACACATCATCCTTGTCGAAGACACAACCGAACATAAACCCGCACCCGCTCCCATGCTCGAATATCTCCGGCGTACGGGCGCGAATCCTGGCAACGTCGTCTACGTTGGCGACACCGTCTACGACGAACAATGCGCAACTTCAGCAGGGGTCAGTTTTGCCAGAGCAGCATGGGGATCACACCAAGATATCCCAAATGCCACCTACAACCTCAAAACCCCCAACGACCTGTTAACCCTAACAACCAAGTAACCCTCCCATCCCAAATTCGCAGTCCTAACGCCACAAGGGCGACGACCTCGAGAAGGTCAACTTGGGAGGGACGAGGGCTTAGTTCCCCAATCTTTCCGCAGGGGGCAAAAAGCAACGTCTTATTTTTCCGACACTAACGCCACAAGGGCGATTGAGCAGGACGGTTTGGGCGGGTCCCGTACTTAGTTTCCAAAATCATTCCGCAGCGCGAAGGCCCCCGTTGTCAACGCTTCGAAGAAGCGAGACAACGGGGGCCTTCATGCGCGAGGACGTTTTGGAAACTAAGTACGGGACCCGCCCAAACCGTCCGGTGGGATCAGAGTACCCTTGCTGTTACTCTGCTTTGCCCACGGAATTGAGGTTGGTCATGCGGATCTTAACCAGCTCGGTGATCTCGCGCATGCCCTCCTTGGCCGGCTTCTTGGGATCGAAGCAGGCAGGGTTCTCGGCCATGTAGGCCATGAAGCCCTTGGTGTAGGCCTGACGCAGCTCGGTGGCGTAGTTAACCTTGCAGATGCCGTTCTTCACAGCCTCGGCAACCTGCTCATCGGGCACACCGGAGGTGCCGTGCAGAACCAGCGGCACGTCGACGGCGTCGCGGATGGCCTTGACCACGGACTGCTCGATGTGCGGATCGCTCGTGTACACACCGTGGCTGGTGCCAACGCCAATTGCGAGGGAGGTGCAGCCGGTACGCTCGACGAACTCCTTGGCCTCGGCAGGATCGGTGTAGGGGCTCTCGCCCTCAACCTCGGGACCGTCGTCCTCCTTGCCGCCAACCTTACCGAGCTCGGCCTCGACGGGCACGCCCATGGCGCGGCCAGCGTCGGCGACGGACTTGGTCAGGGCGATGTTGTCCTCGAAGGACTCGTGCGAACCGTCGATCATGACAGAGGTGTAGCCCGTGCGGAAAGCCTGCATGCAGCGGTCATAGCCATCGCCGTGATCGAGGTGCAGAGCGACGGGCACGGAAGCGCGCTCGGCGGCAGCCTTGACCATGCCGTAGAAGTAGTCCAGACCAGCGGTCTTGATGGTGCCCGGGGTGGTCTGCATGATGACGGGGGACTTGGTCTCCTCGGCAGCGGCCAGAACGGCCATAACAAACTCGAGGTTCTCGACGTTGAAAGCACCAACAGCGTAGTGGCCGGCCTGAGCGTCCTTGAGCATCTTTTCGGTGGTAACAAGTGCCATGAGCGTTTGCTCCTCTCCCTCGCCCGCATCTGGACATCGGGCGTAGTTGTTCACAAGGCGTTTTACCTTGCGTTTTGCTGCGCTCATTGTATGAAATTCAGCAGCTTTGCACGTGCGAGATATTGAGCCCATGCAGGTCAATACAGTCGTTTTTGAAAAGTAAACGGAAGGAATTTGAACCGAGCGGACATGTTCGATATTGAATTTTGAGCGTTCAGCGTCTTTCTTTTATAGAAAAGATAAGTAATCGAAAGGTATTTTCTTACTCAAAAAGAAAATGAACGAAAATAGAGTCAACACAATTCCTGCAAATTTGGCCGAGAATGGAGCAGCTATGGCCCACGCAACAACCCGAGCCTTCGCCGATGAGCGTCGTGCCGCCATCATGGAGATGCTCGAGCATAACGCCTCGGTGCAGGTGGCAGAAATTGCCCAGACCTTTGGCGTGTCCTCTGTCACCGCTCGCGCCGACCTGGACGCACTCGCGGAGTCCGGCAAGCTGCGCCGCACGCATGGCGGCGCCGTATCGCTCCACAAGCGTCTGACTGTTTCCACGCAGGATCGCCGCATCAATGTCAACGTCGCCGCCAAGCAGGCCATCGCGCAAAGCGCCATCGAGTTCGTCAATGACGGCGACACGTTGCTCGTCGACTCGGGCACCACGGCGCTCGAGTTCGTCCGGCTCCTCGATCAGCGCAACGGCATCACCGTTATCACGGCCGACATTACCATTGCCGATTATATCGACGAGAGCATGCCCTCGGTCGATGTCGTCATGCTGGGCGGGGCGCTACGCAAAGGCCATCGTTATCTGTACGGACCGCTCACCATGCAGGCGCTCCAAATGGTCCATGCCGATCTGGCCGTCATGTGCCCCGGCGCCTTTGTCTCCAGCTGCGGCTTTACGACCGACTTTCCGCAGATGGCCGAGACCAAAACGGCTATGATCGCCGCGGCCCATCAAAGCGTCGCCCTCATGGACGCCAGCAAGGTTAACGGACGCGGCATGTACCGCTTTGCCAAGCTGACCGATGTCGACGCCATCGTGATGGACCGAGACCCCGAAGGCGCCGTTGCCACCTCAATCGCCAAGACCGCCGACGGCGCACGTCCAGCCCTCATCATCGCCGTCAACTAAATAAAAACCACCACAAAGGTGCCTGTCCCCTTTGTGGTGGTTGTGATGGTTGAGCGTCAAAAGTGAACGTGTCGCTACTTGGACAGCTCGTCGGCGAGGGCCTCGATCTGAGCGCGCGAGGCGTCGTTGAGCGAGCCCAGCACGGTCACCTTGTTCTGCGCCAGGGTGATGTCCTTCATGCCCTCGAGCTCCTTGGTCATAACCTTGGCAGCAGCGGGCGCCCAAGAGCCGGCCTCGACGAGCGCCACGGTGCGGTTCTGGTAGGCATGCTCGGCGAGCGTATGGATAAAGGTGCTCATGAACGGGAAGATCTCGCCCTGATAGGTGATGGAAGCGAGCACCAGGCGGTCGTAGCGGAACGCATCCTCAACGGCCTCGGCCATATCGTCGCGAGCCAGGTCAAAGACGGAAACCTTCTGGCCGCGAGCCTCAAGCGCAGATGCGAGTTCCTCGACGGCAGCCTTCAGATGGCCATACACGCTCGCATAGGCAATCGTGATGCCCTCGTCCTCGGGCTGATAGCTCGACCAGGTGTTATAGGTGTCGAGGTAGTAGCCCAGGTTCTCGGTCAGCACGGGGCCGTGGAGCGGACAGATGATCTGGATGTCCAGGTCGGCGGCCTTCCTGAGCACGGCCTGCACGAACTTGCCGAACTTACCGACGATGCCAAAGTAGTAGCGGCGTGCTTCGCAAGCCCAGCCCTCGGGATCCTCGATGTCGTTAGCACCGAACTTGCCAAAGCCGTCGGCACTAAAGAGCACCTTGTCGGTGGACTCGTAGGAGAAGAGCACCTCGGGCCAGTGCACGTTGGGAGCACCGACAAACGTCAGGCTGTGGCCGCCCAGGTCGAGCACATCGCCCTCTTTGACGACCATCTTGCGCTCGGGGAAGTCGGTGCCAAAGTAGTTGACCATCATGCGGAAGGCGCCCATGCTTGCCACGATCTGCGCCTGGGGATAGCGCTCCATAAAGGCGGCAATGCCGGCGGAGTGATCGGGCTCCATGTGATGGACAACCAGGTAGTCGGGCGTACGGCCGTCGAGCGCGGCCTCGAGGTTGCCGAGCCACTCGTCAACAAAACCGCCGTCGACTGAATCGGCGACAGCGATTTTATCGCCCAAGATAACGTAGCTGTTGTATGCCATACCGTTCTCGGACACGTCGTACTGGCCCTCGAACAGGTCGATGTCGTGATCGTCGACGCCAATGTAGCGGATATCCTTGGTGATCTCCATCAGGCAAAGCCTCCTAGATAGACAAAAGAGCCCGTCTATCATAACACTCGTCTTCATAGACACGGCTATCTGCCAGCATCCTTACCGATTGTTATTGAAATGCGATAAAGCGCCGTTTACCTGCACAAACTATGCGCGCGGTATCGCCGTGCTATGTCGAATAATGAGCTGGCCGGGAATACGGATGGCAACGGTTTTGCCCGCCGTACCCGCCTCGGGAACCGCATGCTCAAACACCTCGCGTCCACGCTGATGTAGATCGAATCGCACGGTCGTGAGCTCGTTGTGTGCCACAAAATCATCGAGTGAATCGTCGACGCCCACCACGCTTACGTCCTCGGGCACGCGCAGGCCGCTATCGCGCAGCGCCGCAATTGCGCCGTTTGCCATCTGGTCGTTTGCCGCGTAAATCGCCGTCATGGTGCGGTCGTGCTCGGCCAGGTGCCTGCCGGCCTCGTAGCCGCTGTTGGCAGACCAGTCGCCCTCGAGCGGCGCCTGCGGCTGAATGTGTTTACGCTCGAGCGCATCTTGCCAACCGGCGCGACGAAATTGTTCGTCGACCGAGAACGACGGGCCGCCAATATAGCGAATCTGCTCGTGCCCCAGCTCAAACAGGTGATCCATAAGCAATAGCGAGCAGCCGTAATGATCGGAGTCGACCGTGGTCACCCGCGGGTGCGCGTACATGGTAACGATGACCGTGCCAATGCCCGGCAGTGGATCAAACGTCTCAAAATCGGGCGCCATGCGGCTCATGCCGATGATGATGCCGTCCACCGGCAATGCGGCCATACGACGCGTGGCCTCGGCAAGCGAAAACTCCTCGGTCTTGGACATCTCGACCAGCGTGATGGCGCAATTATGCTCGCGAGCAGCGCTGGCGATGCCGTCGATCATTGAGAGGTTGCCAAACTTGGTGACATCGTTGACGCACAGACCGACCGAATGGTAACGGCCGTCGCGCAGCGAGCGACCGGCATAACTCGGACGAAATCCGAGCTCTTGCATAGCGGCCTGCACGCGCTGGCGCGTCTGCTCGTTGACGTTAGGAAGGCCGTTGGCAACGCGCGAAACCGTCTGCTGCGAAACACCGGCAGCGCGGGCAACGTCGGCCATGGAAACCGGGCGCGTACCTGTATCGTTGGAAGGGCGCCTTGCCACAAAATCACCTTCGCTCTCGCAAGATCTGAATAGCGTGAATGTCGGCCCGAGCGGAAGCACGCCCCGCGCCGAGGCCCGCTATCGTCGGACGCATGTTAACGTACTCTACTTTTTCTATCAGCGGTTCTTTTGCTCCATATGTCCATACGGCTACACCGTTCACGGCCGAAAATCTACCGATTACCAGATTCTCAGAAATAGATATGCGTTGTGTTATGAGTACGTTAACATACCTATTAACGTGCAGCGCTGCGACCGTCTGGTTTGTGGTGCTCAAAATTGTTAACGTACTCATAATGACACGGACCAATCTCTCCCGCGTCAAGGAAAGGACCCATATGACCGCCCCCGACGAAAAGACACTCACCACGCTCACCAGGCTGTTCGAGGAGGAGTTTGGCCCCATCGGCGACCGCCAGGTGCTCTACGTACACGCGCCCGGGCGTTCCGAGATCAGCGGCAATCACACCGATCACGAGGGCGGTCACGTTATCGCCGGCTCGCTCGATGTCGCCGTCGACGGCATCGCCGTGGCAACCGACTCCAACAAGGTCCGTGTCGCCGACGAGGGCTATCCTACGTTTGAGATCACGCTCGACACGCTGGATGTTCAGGAGTCCGAGAAGGGCACGTCCGCAAGCCTCGTGCGTGGTATGGCCCACGAGGTCGCAGCGCTTGGTGTTGAGCCCAAGGGCTTCGACTTTGCCTTTACCTGCTCCGTCCCTTCGGGCGGCGGTCTTTCGAGTTCTGCTGCTGTCGAGGCGGCATACGGCCGCGCCATGGAAACCCTCTGGGGCTCACCCGCCATTGAGCCCGTCACGCTCGCTCAGATGAGCCAGCGCACCGAGAACAACTACTACGGCAAGCCCTGCGGTCTGATGGACCAGGCCGCCGTATGTCTGGGCGGCCTTGCCTACATGGACTTTGAGGACCAGGCTCAGCCTAAGACCCAGAAGCTCGAGCTCAACTTTGAGGACCACGGCCATGCGCTCGTGCTCGTTAAGGTCGGCGCCGACCACGTGGCCGCCACCGATGACTACGCCGCCGTTCCGCGCGAAATGCAAGACGTCGCCGCCGAGTTTGGCAAGGCACGCCTGTGCGAGGTAAACGTTGCCGATTTTGACGCCAAGCTCCCCGAGCTGCGCGCCAAGCTGGGCGACCGTGCCTGCCTGCGCGCCGTTCACTACTGGTACGAGAACGGCCTGGTCGATAAGCGCTGGGCGGCCCTGAACGCCGGCGACATTGACCAGTTCCTGGTCCTGACGCGCGAGTCCGGCGCCAGCTCTGCCATGTACCTGCAGAATGTTGTTGCCAAACTGGGTGCCGAGCAGCCTTCCATGTACGCGCTTGCTCTTGCCGAGCATGTGCTCGACGGCCGTGGCGCCGTTCGTATTCACGGCGGCGGCTTTGGCGGTACCATCCAGGCCTTCGTGCCGCTCGATCTGGTCGACACCTTCATCACCAAGATGAACAGCTGGCTGGGCGAGGGCTCTGCCCGTCACTACGCCATCTCTGACAAGGGGGCTTACGCGGCATGGCTGTAATGACTGACGTGCGCGAGGCCGCGCAGAACCTGATCGAGTACGCTATTCACCGATCGATGATCGGCCAGGACGATCGCATCTGGGCATACAACACCATTTTGGAGTGCATCGGCGCCACGGGTCCCGCGCTCGACATGGCTTGGGCGCTCAAGACCGAGAAGATTTCGCTCTTGCACCCCGATACACTCCCCGACTTTGACCTGGAGGGCACGCTTGCCGCGCTTTCCGAGGCCGCCGTGGCCAACGGTGCTGCCGAGGACACGGCGTCGGGCCGCGACCGCATCGCCATGCGCATCATGGGCGGGCTCATGCCGAGGCCTTCGGTTGTAAACGAGGAGTTCAACGGACGTATGGGCGTCCACGAACCCCGCGCCGCGACCGACTGGTTCTACGGCCTGTGCTGTGACGCCGGTTACGTGCGCCGCGCCGCCATCGCGCGCAACATCAAATGGAGCACTTCCACCAACTGGGGTGACCTGGAGATCACTATCAACCTGTCCAAGCCTGAGAAGGACCCGCGCGATATCGCCGCGGCAGGTGCAGCCAAGAACACGGGCGAGAAGTATCCCGCCTGCCAGCTCTGCATCGAAAACGAGGGCTATCCCGGACGTTCCGCCGCAGCCGACGGCGGCGCTCACCCCGCCCGCCAGAACCTGCGCGTTATCCCCATCCAGCTCGACGGCGAGCGCTGGGGCTTCCAGTACAGCCCGTATGCGTACTTCAACGAGCACTGCATTGCCATGAGCTCCGAGCATCGCCCGATGCACGTCGACCGTAAGGGACTGACCTGCCTGCTCGACTTTGTGGACCTGTTCCCGCACTACTTTATTGGCTCCAACGCCGACCTGCCCATCGTGGGCGGCTCGATTCTTTCGCACGACCACTTCCAGGGCGGTGCGCACGAGTTCCCCATGATGCATGCCGCCGAAGTCTCACAGTTTAGCGTGCCCGGCTTTGACCAGGTCACCGGCACTGTGTTGCAATGGCCGCTCTCGGTGCTGCGCCTGCGCTCGCATGACCGCGCTCAGCTGCTCGACGCTGTCGAGAAGATTATCCTCGCCTGGCGCGAGTGGACCGATGAGTCGGTTGGCATCGTCGCGCACACAGCCGACGGTGTAGCGCACAACACCGTGACGCCCGTCATCCGCCGCGTCGATTCCCGCGGCAATGCCGGCGGCGAGATCTACGAGGCCTATCTGGCGCTTCGCTGCAATATCACGACCGACGAGCATCCGCTGGGCGTGTTCCACCCGCATGCCGAGTATCACCATATTAAAAAGGAAAACATCGGTCTGATCGAGGTCATGGGCCTGGCCATTTTACCGCCGCGCTTGGTTCCCGAGCTCGGCGCTGTCCGCGAGCACCTGCTGGCGGCCAAGGCCGACGCCAGCTACGATCTCGCCGGTGCGCTCAAGGGCGACGACCTTTGCCGCAGCCACGCCGCATGGGCCGAGGACGTCTTTGTTCGTCGTGCCGATGAGCTTACGGCGGATAACGCCATCGATATCCTGCACGAGGAGGTCGGCGTGGTGTTTGGCCACGTGCTCGACAACGCCGGCGTCTTTAAGTGGGACGAGGCGGGGCGCGCCGCACAGCAGCGCTTTATCGACTCGCTGTAATGATCCCTTGGGGACGGAGGGAAACGAACCATTTCGTCTTCAAGACAACGGCGCCCGCCGGCAACATCGCCGACGGGCGCCGTTTTTGAGTGTTCGGCGTCGCGACTCCTAGAGTTCAGTCACGACAACGCTGTTGTAGACCTCGTCCCAGCGGTCCATGACCAGGTGGCCGGTCTTGGGATCCATGGCGTTGAGCTTGCCGCAGGTATTGGCGGTCTTGAGCACCGTGACGTCGTCGGCACCAGCAGCAATGGCATGTGCAAAGCCGGCGATGGTCGAGTCGCCGGAACCCGTCGCGTTCACAGCCGCAATCGCGGGCGTCTTGGCGCGGAACGCGCGACCCTCATGGAAGCCCACCGAACCGGCAGCGCCCATCGAAACGACAACCCAGGAAATACCGGCAAAGCGGCCATCGGCGGCGAGCGCCTCGCGCAGGGCATCGACATCATCAGTCGTAAAGGACGTACCCAGCAGGCCGTTAATCTCGGTCAGGTTGGGCTTTACGAGCTCAGACTTAGCGTCGGACTCCAGCGCGGCCTCCAGCGATGCACCCGAGGTGTCGAGCAGCACCTTGGCGCCCGCCTCCTCGGCGATCTTGACGAGCTCGGCATAGTAGCCGGCATCGACGCCACGCGGCAATGAGCCCGAAAGCGTCACAACGTCCGCCTTCGCTGCAAGCTCGGCGAACTTGGCAGTAAAGGCCTCGAGCTCAGCCGGGGCGATCTGCGGGCCGCTCTCCAGCAGCTCAGTCTGATTACCCTCGTGCAGAATATTCAGGCAAATGCGCGTCTCACCGGCGATGGGCACAAAGTCGTTCTTGACGCCGTCGGCATCCATAAGCTCGGCCATATAGGCACCCATGTGGCCGCCGAGCAGGCCGGTCGCGAGCACATCGTCGCCCAGCTGCAGCAGCACACGGCTCACGTTGAGGCCCTTGCCGCCAGCGGTCTTTTCGGGTGTTACGCGGTTAACGTCATCGATGATCAGCTTGTCGAGCTGATAGCGCGTATCAATCGACGGGTTCATGGTAACGGTCAGAATCATGTTGAACTCCTGTTTAGAAAACCGGCCCGCGCCCCCTCACAGAAACGCGAGCCGTCAACGGACTAGTTAATTACGCCGGATACCCGCTAATCATGGTATTCGCCGCGGTCCCACTTCTCGAGGAACTCGTCAAAGAAGTGCGGGTCAGCCTGAGCCTCGGCGTCGGCCTTATTGCAAGCATCGATCTTGGCAATCAGGGCATCGTGCTCGGGGGTCTTCTCGTAGGGCTCCTCCAGGAAGGCAAGCATGATATCGGCCATCAGAAACTCGCCGGTGATCTTGCCGCCAAAGCCCACGATGTTGGCGTTGAGCTCACGACGGGCATAGAGGGCAGAGGTCATGTCGCGAACCAGGGCGCAGCGGGCGCCGGGAACCTTGTTGACGGCGTTGGTGATGCCGATGCCGGTGCCGCACAGGGCCACGCCAAAGTCGGCCTTGCCGCTGGCAACAGCCTCGCCCACGGCCTTACCGTAGATGGGATAGTGCGTACGGGTGTGGCTGTAGGTGCCGCAGTCGAGCACCTTGTAGCCAGCCTGCTCCAGGCGGTCGGCCAGATAGATCTTCTCGTCCGTAACGATATGGTCGCAACCGATTGCGATGGTCTTCTTCATCAGAACGTCCTTTCGTCTGAATTCACAAGTTGAGGTAGAAGTTCGAGTTCTCGGTGGCTCTCGTTAGGCCATCTTGTTGAGCATGTCGACACGGATCTGGTGACGGCCGCCGGCGTACTGCGCACGCAGGAACTCGCGGGCGATCTTCTTGGCGACCTCGGTGCCCACAACGCCCGGGCCCATGGTGACCATGCGCGAGCCGTTGTGCTCGCGGGTCATGTAAGCGGAACGCTCATCGGAAATGTTGGCGACGACCATGCCCTTAATCTTGACGGCGGCCATATAGGAGCCGACGCCGTACTTATCGAATGCGAAGCCCTGGGAATCCTTGTGCTCCAGCAGGTCCTTGGCAACGGCGGTCGCGGAATCGACAAAGTCCGCGGCAGGGGTCTCGGAATAGTCGACGACCTCGTGACCGTCGGCGATGAGCATCTCCTTGATGGACTCCTTCATCGACATACCGTCGGCATCGGAAGCGATTACAACCCTCATGACATCCTCCTTGAGAGATACGCTGGCGCGTAGTTTCTGTTTGAAAGTGTTGAATCGCGATCAGGTCCGGGCATCTGAATGTGCGGTTCTTCACTGTTCATGTTTATTTGAACACATTCGAACATTAACTGCAACAATAATTTGTTTGTCTTTGTTCTTTTTTGAGCAAATACCGTTCGCGGATGATTGCTGACCGTTTGGGCCCGGCGCGGACGTAGCGACCATGTGTTCAACAAATCAGAACCACCCTTAAAAAGGGTGGTTTGCTCTTAGGGTATAACCCACGGGCCCCGGGCTCGCGTCTAAAGGCGCGGGCCCGGACTTCGTCCAGGCCTAGTGCATCTTGACCCGTGGCGCGCCGGTCGAACCGGCGGGATCACCCCCTCTTGAAGGGGTCCTCGTACTCCTTCACGCTCAGCTTGTCCAGCGCGATGTCGTGGGACTCCTGCTCCCTGATGTACTTGGCGATCGTCGCCTCGTTCAGGCCGACGGTGGACACGTAGTAGCCCTCCGCCCAGAACTTCCTGTTGCCGAACTTGTACTTGAGGTTGGCGTGCCTGTCGAATATCATCAGCGAGCTCTTCCCCCTTCAGGTAGCCCATGACGCTCGCGACGCTGTACTTCGGCGGGATCGCCAGCAGCACGTGCACGTGGTCGGGCATCAGGTGCCCCTCGATTATCTCGATCCCCTTGTACTCGCACAGCTTCCTGAGGATCTCCCCTATGTCGCTCCTGATTTGGTTGTAGATCACTTTGCGCCTATACTTCGGCGTGAACACGATGTGGTACTTGCACATCCACTTCGTGTGGGAAAGGCTGTAGGCCTTCTGGGCCATGGCGACCACCCCTTCGACTCGAATTCTTGACGGCCTGAACAATCGTCAATATCGGTCGGAGGGGTGGCTTTGTAAAGCCGTTTGTCTCCACCCGCGTAGCGGGTGGTTCAAAGCTGGCCGCTGCGCGGCCAGCAGACTAAAGTCTTGAAAAGAAAAAGCCCTGTCGCGAGTCTGCGGCAGAGCTTTTGGAAGGGGACTTGGTTGTGCGGACTCGTTAGGCGAGCTTGGCCTCGAGCTCGGCGATGCGCTTGTAGGCATCGATGGTAAAGCGGGTCTGCTTCTCCAGGATCATAGTGGTCATGAGAGTGTCCTGAGCGTGAGCCATGATGAAGGTCATCTCCATCTCGCCACCGCCGGCCTCCTGCGAAAGCAGCTTGGTCTGCGTGTCGTGGGCACCGATGAGCGCATCGCTGGCATCCTTGTGCAGCTGCTCGGCCTTCTCAAAATCACCCTCGCGAGCAGCATCGAGCGCTGCAAGCAGATCGGTCTGGGCGTCACCTGCGTATGCGACGATCTCGAATCCAACCATCGAGATTTCTTCTTTGGTTGCCATGTTGCGTTCCTTTCACATATGAACCAATGGAGAGCATCGCGTCCGGGCATACGCGCTGCGTTGTGTATGACAGAAACAATAACATTCAAACAAAAAAGAACAGCGCAAAACGTAATTTCGAGCTATGAACGGTCACTTTTCGACCGTGAACGGTTTTTAAACCAATCTGAACAATATCGAACACAATTAGCGGAAACCCAAACAGACCCGCGCCCTAGCGTACATCGCGCACCGTATCGCCCTCGACGAGCACGCCCGGAAACAGCATGTGCTCCACACCGGGTTCAACGCCCTCGGCGCCGGCAATCTTGTCAACCGCCCACATGCCGACGCGCTTGTTGTCAAAGCGCACCGTGGTCAGGCGACAATCGGGCACGATATCGCCCAGGCTGTCATCAACACCCACCACGCTCACGTCCTGGGGCACGCACTTCCCGCGCGACTCGAGCCCACGGATGCAGCCATATGCCATGGCATCGTTGGAGGCATAAATGGCCGTGCAGGTCGGATCATCCGCAAGCGCCTGGCCGGCAGCATATCCACTCTGCGCCGTCCAGTCGCCACGCACGAGCTGCGGGAACTCAATGCCATGCGCACGCAATGTCTCACGCCAGCCTTCCTCGCGCCGCATGCCCGAAAGCGAGCGCTCGGGACACGAGATAAAGTGCACAGTCTTGTGCCCCCGCTCCAGCAAGTACTCGACCACCTGGCGCGAGCAATCGAACTGGTCGTTATCGACCGTTGAACAGAGCGGGTGCTCCAGCATGGTAACGAGCACCGTCTGCATGCCAGGTAGCGGCTCGAAGGTGCCAAAGTCCGCCGGCATGCGATTCATGATCACAACCATACCGTCCACTGGCAGTGCGCTCATACGCGACGATGCGCTCTCGAGGGTATACGGATGTCCATCTACTTTAGTAAGGGTGATGGCATAGCCATGTTTGTCAGCCGCGGCGGCAAAGCCCTCCATACGGTCGAGGTTGCCGGTACCGGTAATGTTGAACATGGCAACGCCGACGGTCTTAAACTTGCCACGGCGCAGCGATCGACCGGCAAAATTGGGGCGATACCCCAGCTCGCGCATGGCGGCACGCACGCGCTCCTTGGTCTCGGGGCGTACGCTGGGCGAATCGTGCACCGTACGCGAGACTGTCTGCTCCGAGACGCCCGCGAGACGTGCCACATCCTTGACGGATACCGATTTTTTAACAGCGGCCATAGGTCGATCTTTCTATGTCAACGATGCCATTGGTGGCACCTTGCGCAGTCATTTTTAACGCCTTCAAGTATATCCAACGCCTCCCCCACCATACGCTCACCACCCAAAACCTACCGTTCACCGACATTTTTGCTTCCCCAAACGGCTTTTGGCGCCCAAATGTTAACGTTGCCATTGCGCAAACACAGAGCCACCGGGCGGCTCAAACGTTTACGCATAGGGAATCGACGGTTCGCAGGCACAGGAACCACCGGTTCGCGTCTTTTTTTGTGTCGCAAAATGGCAACGTCAACATTTTGGCAACTGAACGCCAAAAGCTACCATCGTTGCTAACCCACCGACTCTTAGGAGCATTGCATGGAGCAACTCATCGCCATCATCGAAAAGGGCCAGCCCTTTTTCAACGCGATCGCCCGCAACAAGTACCTCAAGGCGATCCGCGACGGCTTTATCTCCGTCATCCCCATCATCATCTTCTCGTCCATCTTCTGCCTGGTAGCCTCGGTCCCCAACATCTGGGGTTTCTACTGGCCTGATGACATCAACAACGCCCTGTGGAAGTGCTACAACTACTCCATGGGCATCTTGGCCATCGCCTGCGCCGCCACCACGGCCAAGCACTTCGCCGACGCGCAGAACCGCGACCTGCCCAAGAACAACCAGATCAACTTTATCTCGTGCATGTGCGCGGCCATCATCGGCTTCTTGCTCCTTTCGAGCGACACGATCGCCACGGACGCTGCCAGCGGCTTCAACACCACTTACCTTGGTTCCAAGGGCCTGCTGACCGCCTTCATCGCTGCGTTTGTGACCGGCATCATCTACAAGTTCTTCATTAAGCGCAACATCACCGTCAAGATGCCCGAGCAGGTTCCGCCCAACATTTCGCAGACCTTTAAGGACATCATCCCCTTCTCCGTCTGCATCACCGTCTTTTGGGTCTTTGACATCGCCTTCCGCGCTGCTTTTGGCTTCTGCTTTGCCCAGGGCGTCATCCAGGTGTTCCAGCCCCTGTTCACCGCTGCCGACGGCTACATCGGCCTCGCTGTGATCTACGGCGCCATGAGCCTGTTCTGGTTCGTGGGCGTCCACGGCCCCTCGATCGTCGAGCCCGCCATCGCTGCCGCTCTCGTTGCCAATATGACCGACAACCTGGCTGCGTTCCAGGCCGGTCAGCACGCTTCCGCTGTCCTGACCCAGGGTGCCCAGTACTTCGTCGTCTGCATGGGCGGCACCGGCGCCACGCTTGTCCTGGTCTTTATGTTCTGCTTCCTGGCCAAGTCTCAGGAGATGCGCGCCGTCGGTAAGGCCGCCATCGTCCCGGTCTGCTTTGCCGTCAACGAGCCGCTGCTGTTCGCCGCACCCATCGTGCTCAATCCCGTCTTCTTTGTCCCGTTTGTCTTTGCCCCGATCGCCAACATCTGGATCCTCAAGATCTTTATCGACTTCTTGGGCATGAACGGCTTTATGTACACCCTGCCTTGGACTGTCCCCGGCCCCATCGGCACCATCATGGGCTTGGGCTTCCAGCCGCTCGCCTTTGTGATGCTCGCCATCATCCTGATCGTCGACTTTGCCCTGTACTATCCGTTCTTCCGTGCCTATGACGCCCAGAAGTGCGCCGAGGAGGCCGAGATTTCCCAGGAGGAACTCGCCGCCAAGAACGCCGAGAAGGCCGCCAAGCTCAACGATGCCTTCCAGGGCAAGGCTGACGCCAAGAGCGTTGCCGCTGGCGCTGCTGCCGAGGCCGTGAAGGCCGACGCCCCCGCCGCTTCCGCAGCACCCACTGCCGAGGCAATGACCGCCAGCGACCTCAACGGCAAGCGCGTGCTCGTGCTCTGCCAGGGTGGCGGTACCTCGGGCCTGCTTGCCAACGCGCTGGCCAAGGCTGCCAAGGAGCGCGGCATCAATCTTGAGACCGCTGCCGAGGCCTATGGCAACCACGTCGACATGCTCCCCGACTTTGACCTGGTCGTCCTGGCCCCGCAGGCCGCAAGCTACCTGGCCGACCTGCAGAAGGACTGCGAGCGCGTGGGCAACAAGTGCGTCGCCTGCCGCGGTAAGCAGTACATCGAGCTTTCCCAGAACGGCGATAAGTCTCTCGCCTTCGTAAGCGAGCAACTCTCGAAGTAAGTAACGCTTAGGGCCAGCCGACCATCCACAGCCGGCTGGCCCTTCGATTTAGACGATTGGATCATCATGTCCGTTAACCCTGCTAGCGTCACCAACCCGCCTGCGCAGTTTCCCGAGGGCTTTGTCTTTGGCGGCGCCACCGCTGCCTACCAGGTAGAGGGCGAGACCCGCACTCACGGTAAGGGCAAGGTTGCCTGGGACGACTTCCTGGAGGCCCAGGGGCGCTTCTCCCCCGATCCCGCTTCCGACTTCTACAACCAGTACCCCGTCGATCTGGAGCTGTGCGAGGAGTTTGGCATCAACGGCATTCGCCTCTCTATCGCCTGGAGCCGCATCTTCCCCAACGGTACCGGCGAAATCAACCCCGAGGGCGTCCAGTTCTACCACGATCTCTTCGCCGAGTGCCATAAGCACCATGTTGAGCCGTTTGTCACGCTGCATCACTTTGACACGCCGCTGCCCCTCTTTGAGAAGGGCGATTTCCTCAACCGCGAGACCATCGACGCCTTTGTGGACTTTGCCACCTTCTGCTTTAAGGAGTACGCCGACCAGGTGACCTACTGGTTCACCTTTAACGAGATCTGGGCCGACGCCTCCAACACCTACATCGAGGGCACCTTCCCCGGTGGCGTCAAGGCGCATCTGGCCGAGGCTTTCCAGTGCGAGCACAACATGATGCTCGCCCACGCCAAGGCAGTACTGGCCTTCCACAACGGCGGTTTTAAGGGCAAGATCGGCGTCATTCAGTCGTTAGAGTTTAAGTATCCGCTCAACGAGAACGACCCCGCCGACATCAAAGCCGCCAACAACGAGCACGTGCTGCAGAACCAGTTTCTGCTCGACGCCACCTTCCGCGGCGACTATGCCCCCGACACCCTCGAGTGCGCCAACCGCCTGGCTGCCGTCTCGGGCGGCACCATCGAGATCCTGAACGAGGACCTCGAGATTATGCGCGAGGCCGCGCTCTACAACGACTACTTGGGCGTTAACAACTACCAGTGCCGCTTCTTGAAGGCTTACGACGGCGAGAACGACCTGCACCACAACGGTACGGGCGAGAAGGGCACCGGCCGCTGGCGCGTTAAGGGTATTGGCGAGCATGTGAACAAGCCTGGTATCCCCACCACCGACTGGGACTGGATCATCTATCCCGAGGGCCTGTTCGATCTGCTCGTCTACATTAAGCAGCGCTACCCCAACTACAAGCAGATCTTCATCACCGAGAACGGCATGGGCTACAAGGACCCCTACAAGGACGGTTTTGTGGACGACCAGCCGCGCATCGACTACATCGAGCAGCACCTGCGCTGGTTGCTCAAGGCCATGGAGGTGGGTGTCAACGTGGGCGGCTACTTCCTGTGGAGCCTGCAGGATCAGTTCTCCTGGACCAATGGCTACAACAAGCGTTACGGCTTCTTCTACGTTGACTTTGAAACCCAGAAGCGCACGCCCAAGGCAAGCGCCTACTGGTATAAGCACGTGGCGCAGACCCGTCGTCTGGACTAGCGGCTTGCGGGGTCGCCTGCCCAAATAACCTGTCCCCATTTCTCAGCCGGGGGCGGCACGTCACACGGCGCGCCGCCCCCGGTCTTTTGTTTTTGTTCGGCCTGGGGGCCGTTTGTCTCGATCTGTAACATCTAGCTGAGATTTTCGGCCCTACCTGTTACAGATTTAGACGAACAGGCCGAGCACGTCTACGCCCGCAGGTCCTTCACGCTGGAACGCTCGACCAGCACGCCCGAGACGAGCGTACGGCTTCTGGAGCTCGGGGCTTCCAAACCTGCGACGACCTCGTTAAGCGCACGGACGCCCAGCTCGCGGTGACGGAACTTCACCGACGTCAGAATCGAATTAGGTATCGTCTTGTAGAGCTCATCGTCGAAGCCGATCACGGACACGTCGTCGGGCACACTGAGCCCTTTGTCACGAAGAGCCATCATCACGCCGTTTGCCATGCAGTCGTTAGCGGCGAGGACCGCCGTGCAATCGGGTTTATCGGCAAGCGCAAGGCCTGCGGCATAGCCACTATCCGCATTCCAATCGCCTTGCAGAGGCTCGGGCGGCTCAATGCCACGCGCCTCGAGTGCCGCACGCCAACCTTTCATACGACTCTGGCTCGACAGCGCCTCTTTCTTACCAGAGACGAAGTATACGTTCTTGTGCCCACAATTTAAGAAGTACTCGCACGCCATGCGCGCACCACCCTCTTGGTCGTCACTGACGGTGGAGCAGGTAGGATGTTCCATCGGTGTGATAATCACCGTCTTGAGGTCTTTCGGCGCCTCAAACGTATCGAAGTCGTCGACCATCTGGCGCAGATTGAAGATCATGCCGTCGACGGGAAGCTGCGACATCCTACGCGCCGCTTCGGCGAGGGTCATCTTCTCCCCCGCCCGCTTTTTGATCATCGTGAGCGCAAAGCCTCGCTCTTCGGCGGCATCGGCGATACCGTCAATCATGTCCACGGCGCCGCCCGACAAGTGGAACAGCACCACGCCGATGCACCCGTAACGGCCCAACTTGAGCGAACGAGCGGCAAAGTTGGTTCGAAATCCGAGCGCCTCCATTGCCGAATGGACCTTATCGCGTGTCGACTCTCGCACGCTATCGGGCTCGTTGATCACACGCGAAACCGTCTTGAGAGAAACACCCGCGGCAATCGCCACGTCGTTCATCGAGACGTTTTTCTTGTCCATCGTTGTCACTGCTTCTCCACTCGATTCTCTATCACTTGTTTTTTGCGTTCTAGCATACACCACCTGCCTGACTGATAAATCAACCGTTTACCGAACAATATCGACCACTCGCCCGTATATCCTTGTTGCTCTTCCAATAATGTCTTACGTTGTCATTAACGAAATGACAACGTTGTCATTTCGCAATGCCTTCCTTAAGCAGGAAGGTTTCCGGGCAGTCCTGACCATCCATCGACGACCAGTTCCATCCACATGCATCGCGCATCAAGTAGCAAAGGAGCTCTATGGACGCCATCGTAAAGATGCTCGAAAAGCATCAGCCGTTCTTTGAGAAGATCTCGAGGAACATCTACCTCCAGGCCATCAAGGACGGATTCCTTGGGTGCATGCCCATTGTCCTCACCTCTTCGATCTTCCTGCTCATTGCCACCCTTCCTGGCGTAGTTGGCATCACGCTGCCCCAGCCGCTCATCGACTGGTGCAACAAGCTGTACAACTTCACCATGGGTGTCATGGGCATCATGGTTGCCGGCACCACCGCCAAGAACTTCACGGCTTCCATGAACCGTCGCATGCCCGCCGGCAAGGTGCTCAACGACGGCTCCACCATGGTGGCCGCCCAGTGCAGCATGCTGCTGCTCGCTGTTACGCAGTTCACCACCAAGTTCAACGGCTCCGAGCTTTCGGTCTTCGATTGCACCAGCATGGGCACGCGCGGTCTGTTCTCGGCCTATATCGCCGCGTTCATTACCGTTTGGGTCTACAAATTCTGCGTCTCGCGCGATCTGACCATTAAGCTGCCCAAGGAGGTCCCGGGCGCCATCGCTCAGAACTTCCGCGACATCATCCCCTTCGGTGGCGCTGTCATCATTTGCGGCATCATCGATGTGGTTGTGCGTAACCTCATGGGCGTTCCGTTCTCCGAGCTGCTTATCAAACTGCTCTCCCCGCTCTTTACCGCTGCAGAAACCTATCCTGGCCTTATCCTTATCCAGGCAGCCACCGCGTTCTTCTGGTTCATCGGTGTCCACGGTCCTTCGATTGTCCAGCCGGGCATCGACCCCATCCGTCTTGCCAACCAGGCCGAGAACCTGCAGGTTCTGCTGGCAGGCGGCCACCCCGCCCACTCCCTCACCTTTAACATGTCGCTCGTGGGTGAGTTCGGCGGCACCGGCGCCACGTTCATCGTGCCGCTTCTGCTGATTCTCTTTATGAAGTCCAAGCAGCTCAAAGCCGTCGGTAAGGCCTCGATTGTTCCTGTTGCCTTCGCCGTCAACGAGCCGCTGCTCTTTGGCGCGCCGATGATCCTTAACCCCTACATGCTCATCCCCTTTGTTGCCGCCGGCTGCGTCAACGTAAGTGTTGCCAAGTTCTTTATCGACAACGTGGGCATGAACGGCTTCTCCTTTGTGGTGCCTTGGGCTACCCCTGCCCCCATCGGCATTTTCATCACCACGAACTTCCAGCTTATCGCCCTGGTGTTTGTCGCAATCATCATCTTGCTGGACGCCATCATTTACCTGCCGTTCTTGAAGGCATACGATAAGCTGCTCTGCGACCAGGAGGCCGAGCGCGCCGCCGAGCTGGGTCTTGAGTCCGATGGTGCTGCCACCATCGCCGCCAGCACCTCTGCGCCCGCTGTCGAGCAGGCTACCGCTTCCGTCAAGACGACCGCCGCTGCCGCCGACAGCGAGCCTGTCGCCGATCAGTCCGAGCCCGCCGCCGACGCATCCGCCAAGAAGGATGTCGACGGCCTGAAGGTCCTCGTCCTGTGCGCCGGCGCCGGCACCTCTGCCATGCTCGCCAACGCCATCAAGGAAGGTGCCGCGCAGACCGGAGAGAACATCGCTTCCTCCGCAGGCGCCTATGGCCAGCACACTGCCATCATGGATCAGTACGACGTCATCGTGCTCGCCCCGCAGGTTCGTAGCTACTACAACGACATGAAGGCCGACACCGATCGCCTGGGCATTAAGCTGCTCGCTCCGCGCGGTAAGGAATATATCGACCTTACCCGCGACCCCGCTGGCGCCATCAAGTGGCTCCGCGAGAACCTCGACTAGTTTCCTCCCTCTGTTGGTGCCCGGATCCCCAGTTCGGGCACCTCTCCCTATCCGTATCCCACAGAAAGGATGACTCATGACCAACCCCATGCAGTTCCCCGACGGCTTTGTATTTGGCGGCGCCACCGCCGCTTACCAGGTTGAGGGTGAGACCCGCACGCACGGCAAGGGCAAAGTACCCTGGGACGATTTCCTGGCTGCCCAGGGTCGCTTCTCCCCCGATCCCGCAAGCGATTTCTACAACAAGTATCCGGTCGATATCGACCTGTGCCAGCGCTTCGGCATCAACGGCATCCGTGTCTCCATCGCTTGGAGCCGTATCTTCCCCAGTGGCACCGGCGAGATTAACCCCGAGGGCGTCGCTTTCTATCACGAGCTTTTCGCCACCTGCAACAAAGCTGGCGTTATCCCCTATGTCACGCTCGATCACTTCGATACGCCCGAGGCCTTTTACCAGAACGGCGGCGAGGGATTCCTGACGCGCACGACGATCGACGCCTTTGTCGAGTACGCCAAGTTCTGCTTTGCCGAGTTCACCGAGGTCAAGCACTGGTTTACCTTTA
>CABUKY010000001.1 GCA_902492185.1 uncultured Collinsella sp. | reverse complement strand
GGTTACCGCGAGGCCAAGCCCATGGTCTATACGGGCCTGTTCCCGATCGATAACAAGGACTACGAGAACCTGCGTGACGCACTCGATAAGCTCCACGTTAACGACCCCTCGTTGGTGTGGGAGCCCGAGACGTCCGTGGCGCTCGGCTTTGGCTTCCGCGTGGGCTTCCTGGGTCTGCTGCACATGGAAGTCGTCAAGGAACGCCTGGAGCGCGAGTTCAACCTGGACCTCATTGCCACGAGTCCCTCGGTCGACTATCACGTCTACAAGACCGACGGCGAAATGATCGATGTCCGCAGCCCGCAGGACCTTCCCGAGGCCACGCGCATCGAGCGTATCGAGGAACCCTACCTCAAGGCAAAGATCATCTGCCCACCTGAGTACACGGGCGCCGTCATGCAGCTCGCCATCGAGCACCGCGGCGTTACGACCGACATGATCCACCTGACGAGCAAATCGGTCGAGATGCGCTTCGATATGCCGCTTGCCGAGCTCATCTTGGACTTCTTTGACCAGCTCAAGAGCCGCACTAAGGGCTATGCCTCGCTCGACTACGAGTTCAACGAGTATCGTCCTTCCGAGCTCGTTAAGCTCGATATCTTGCTTTCTGGCGACGAGGTGGATGCGCTGTCGTTTATCGTGCACAAGGACAAGGCCTATGGCCTGGCCCGCGGTCTGTGCGACAAGCTCAAGGAAATCATTCCGCGCCAGCTGTTCGAGGTGCCTATCCAGGGCGCCATCGGCAACAAGATCATTGCCCGCTCTACCGTCAAAGCGCGCCGCAAGGACGTGCTGGCCAAGTGTTATGGCGGCGATATCTCGCGAAAGCGCAAGCTGCTCGAGAAGCAGAAAGAGGGCAAAAAGCGCATGAAGGCCATCGGCTCGGTCGAGGTTCCGCAGGAGGCCTTTATGGCGATTCTCAAGGTGGACGAGTAGGTCCATGGCACTTTCTGAATACAGCAAGCTGTTGCTTGGCGCCTATGCCGAGCAGCCGTTCCTTATGGCTCCCATGGCGGGCGTGACCGATCCCGCCTATCGCATCATGTGCCGCCGTCGCGGTGCCCATCTTGCCTATAGCGAGATGGTGAGCGTGGCGGGCCTTGCCTATGCCAGCAATAAGACGTGGCGCCTGGTACTGCCGGCCGATGAGGAGCAGCAGATCTGCGTGCAGCTCTTTGGCTCCAAGCCCGATCAGTTTGCGAGCGCTGTTGCTGCCGTCGAGGAGCGTGTGGGCGATCGCCTGTCGCTGATCGATATCAACATGGCCTGCCCGGCTCGCAAGGTCGTCACCAAGGGCGAGGGCTCGGCGCTTATGCGCACTCCCGATCTGGCCGAGCAGATCGTCGAGGCGGCGGTGGGTGCGGCGCATGTGCCCGTGACCGTAAAAATCCGTAAGGGCTTTTACGCCGAAGACCGCAACGCCGCGACGTTTGCCCAGATGCTTGAGGGAGCAGGGGCCGCCGCGGTGGCGGTACATGGTCGCTGGGCCAGGCCGATTGGTCGGTCGTCGATGAGGTGGCCGGCGCCGTCGAGATTCCCGTTATCGGTTCGGGCGATGTGTTCTCGGCAGAGGACGCTGCTGAGCATCTGCAAAGCTCGGGTGCCAGCGCGGTGTTTATCGCGCGCGGCATCTACGGCAATCCATGGGTGTTCGGCGATGCCCGAGCCCTTGCACTCGATGGCACGCCGGTTCCTTCTCGCTCCTCGGTTGAGCGCCTGGATGCCCTGCGCGAGCACCTGACGCTCACGCACGAGCTGTTGCCGCTCATGTCGCGTGCCCGCACGTACGCAAGCTGGTATCTAAAGGGCATGCCCCATGCTGCCGCCTGGCGCGCTCAGGTGGTGCGTTGCTCCACATACGAGGAGTTCATGGCACTGGTCGATGATATCGAGCACGATGTGGTGGCCTGTGAGGCCGCACTTGCCGCCGGCGAGTCGGTGCCCGCTCATCCGTTGGAGGCCTAACGGTGGCCGTTACCGCGCTGTACGTGCATGTGCCGTTTTGCGCCCAAAAATGCCGGTACTGTGACTTTGACTCACGCAGTTTTGCTCCGTGCAACATGAGCGTTGCGCTCGATACCTATTTTGAGCAGTTGTATGCGCGCCTCGATGCTTTTGGCGACGCAGGCGCGCTTGCACAGATCCGCACCGTCTATGTTGGCGGCGGCACGCCGTCGCTGGCGGGGGAGCGTTTGGTAGAATTTGCCCGGCGTATCTCTGCGTGGTGCAAGCCTGTTGAGTTTACCTGCGAGGCCAATCCCGAATCGCTGACCGCAGAGCTTGCCACTGCGCTTGCCGGGGTGGGTGTCACGCGCGTCTCTCTGGGCGTGCAAACGCTCGATAACGCCGAACTTACCGCCATCGGCCGCATTCACGATGCCGATCGGGCGCTCGCTGCCATCACGACGGTCAAGGACGCTGGGCTTGTCGTGTCGTGCGACCTGATGTGCGGCCTTCCCGGGCAGACCGACCTAAGCTGGCAGCGCACACTCGATGGCGTGTTGGCGGCGGCGCCGCATCATGTGTCGGTGTACCCGCTCACGCTCGAGGAGGGCACGCCGCTCTATCGCATGGCGTGTCGCGACGAGTCGCTCGAGCCCGACGAGGATTTTCAGGCTGCATGCATGGATGCGGCGCGTGAGCGCCTGAGTGCGGCCGGCTATCACCCGTATGAGGTGGCAAGCTACGCGCTCGACGGCCATGAGTGCGCCCACAACATTGCCTATTGGACCGGACAGGGCTATCTGGGTTTGGGCCGCTCTGCCGCCGGTATGCTCGACGCCGAGGATTTCGATCGCTTGGCCGGGCTGTTTCCCGACGTGCTTGCTCGCGGCGATGCGTATCGCGTGCGCTTGGTGCAACGCGACGATGCCGCGACGACGTTTGATGCCGAGTATCTGTCGCAGCGCGAGGCGGCGGCCGAGGATTTGATGCTTGCCTGTCGCATGACGCGTGGCATTGGGCCCGATCTGTTGGTTCGCTCGGCAAGCGTGATCGCTGCAGATGAGTTGGCGGCGGCCTGCGACCGTGCGGTCGAGTTGGGCCTTGCCACCTGGGTGCCCGATCATATTGAAGGACATGCGGGGCGCGTCACCTCGAAAGACGTTATCGCAGGTCGCGTCCGTGCTCGTTTAGCGCCCACTCACTTGGGCTGGCTCGATGGAAATGTGCTGTTCGAGCTGTTTTGGGGTCTAGCCTAGGCCGCTCGGGTAGAATTACCGCAATATATACGCTGCTGTGAGCAGGAGGTTGCCGCGCATGGCGACGATGAACGAAAAAGATTACTACGAGATTTTGGGTGTCTCCAAGGACGCCACCTCGCGTGATATACAGAAAGCCTTCCAGCAAAAGGCCCGCAAGCTCCATCCGGACGTCAACAAAGAACCGGATGCCGAGGAAAAGTTCAAAGAGGTTTCCGAGGCCTATGCTGTGCTTTCGGACGAGCAGAAGCGTGCGCGCTACGACGCCATGCGCTCGGGCAATCCCTTTGCCGGCGCTCCCACGGCTTCGCCCTATGGCGGCGGTTACGCCGGCAGCGCGGGCTACGGCAATCCCTTTGAGGGCGGCTTTCCCTTTGGTGGCGCCTGGGGTCAGCCGCGTCGCGGGCAGGCTGCCTATAATCCCGAGAACGGCGCCAACGTGGTCGTCGATATTAAGCTCGACGCCAAGGAAGCCAAGGGCGGTGCCCGCAAGACCGTCCGCTATACGCGCTTCGATACCTGTGGTCACTGTGGCGGTTCGGGCTCTGTTTCGTCCGAGCATGCACATACCTGTCCGAGCTGCGGCGGTCGCGGCCACATCGATGTCGACCTGTCCTTTCTGTTTGGTGCCGGCACGTTCCAGTCTGTCTGCCCTGAGTGCGGTGGCTCCGGTAAGGTCGTCGCCGACCCCTGTCCCGATTGCGGCGGCAGCGGGCGAACCCGTGTGACCTCCGAGCAGACGATTGAGTTTCCCGCCGGCACGCACGATGGCGACGAGGTCCGTATTGGCGGCATGGGTCACGCCGGCACCAACGGCGCCTCTGGCGGTGATCTGGTCGGTCGGGCCCATGTTGAGGCCGAGCGCCTGGAAGGCAAGGCCCGTACCGGTTTTTACCTGATGGGCATCGTGGCGCCGTTTTTGGTGCTATCGGCCATCTCGGGCGTGTTCTCGGCCTTTGCCGTGATGTGCTTTATTCCGTTTGCCATGGGCCTGTTCATGGTGCTCTCGGACGGCGTGCTGCACCGCAGCCTGCTGTGGTGGAAGCGCGGCGCGATGCAGTTTGCCAACGGTTTTGCCAACGGATTTATGTTTGCGCTCGTGTCGGTTTGGTTTGCGAGCTGCTCGCAACGTGCCATGCTTTCGCCCTACGCAATGCAATAACATCAAACCCTCTGTTTGCGGCCGGCCCAGCTTGGGTATAGGACGCACTGTGACAATAATGAAAGTCGGAAGGATTCGGTCGTGTCGGAAAATAGGGATTACTACGAGGTGCTTGGCGTCGACAAGGATGCCGACGCGCGGACGATTAAGCGCGCGTTTCTAAAGAAGGCCCGTACCGTACACCCGGACGTTTCGGACGACCCCGAGGCCGAGGCTAAGTTCAAAGAGCTCAACGAGGCATATTCCGTTCTTTCCGATGAGCAGAAGCGTGCTAACTACGACCGTTACGGCACTGCCGACGGCCCCGGTGGCTCCGGCTACGTCGATATCAACGATATCTTTGGTGGCATGGGCATGGACGACTTGTTCTCGTCGTTCTTTGGCGGCGGTGCCGGCGGTGGCGCCCGCAGCCGTCGTGAGCGTCGTCGCGGACGTGATATGGCCATCTCGCTTTCGGTGACGCTCGAGGAGGCGGCGCTCGGCTGCAAAAAGACAATCAGCTATGACCGCCTTGCTCCTTGCGAGGACTGCAATGGCACCGGTAGGGCAGAGGGCGCACAGGAAAAGCAGTGCGGCCGCTGCCACGGTACGGGCTACGTCACGACGGTTCAGCGATCGTTTTTGGGCCAGGTTCAGTCTTCCTCGCCTTGCCCCGACTGCCATGGCGAGGGCACGGTTATCGATCATCCCTGCGAGACCTGCGACGGTCAAGGCCGCACGCCTTCGCACGAAAAGATCGACATCGATATTCCCGCCGGCGTTTCGACCGGTCGCCAGCTTCGTGTGAGCGGCTTTGGCGAGGCCGGCCTTCGCGGCGAGCCTTCGGGCGACCTGATTGTCAACGTGCGCGTCGCCGACCATGAGCGCTTTAAGCGCAACGGTGATGACCTGTACCTGGTGAGCGATATCTCGATTGCGCAGGCTGCGCTCGGCTGCGAGATTGAGGTCGAGGGCATTATGCCCGACGAGGTCGTTAAGGTGACGGTTCCCGCCGGCGCCCAGTACGGCGACACCGTGAGCGTCAATAATTACGGCATGCCGCGCATTGGCGGTGGCGGTTCGCGTGGCCGCCTGATCGTGCAACTGCGCGTGGTCGTTCCCACCAATCTTTCCAATAAGCAGCGCGAGCTGCTCCGTGCTTTTGCCGATGAGATGGGCGATGACGTCGCTTCTGGTAAGAAGTCGGTGACCGACCGTATCAAGAGTGCCCTCGACGATATCCTCGATTAAGGAGCCCGCGTGCTCGCACCCCATATTTCCGTCGTCAACCTCGGCTGCCGTGTCAACCGGGTTGAGTCTGACCGTATCACTGCCGACCTTATGCGCCTGGGCTTTGCTATTGTGGAGCCCCAGGATGCCGATCTGATCGTCATTAACACCTGTGCCGTTACGGGCGAGGCCGAGGCCAAGACCCGTAAGGCCGTCCGTCATGCGCTGGCCTATCCAAACGAGCCCTATGTGGTCGTAACCGGCTGCGTCGTCAACCTGCATCCCGAGGAGTTGCTGGAGCTCTCCGATCGCGTGATCGCCGAGCCGTCCAAGATTGACGTCGCCGAGCGCGTCTGCGAGGTGCTGGGTGTCGAATCCGATAGCGTTCCCGCCTGCAGCGATGGCGAGGTGGTCGATGCGCTCGGTCGCTCTCGCCTGGGCGTGAAGATTCAGGACGGCTGCAACCATCGCTGCACCTATTGCATTGTGTGGAAGGCACGCGGCCCCGAGCGCTCCGTGCCCGTCGAGTCCGTGCTCGAGCAAGTTCGCGAGGCCCAGGAGGCCGGCGTGCCCGAGGTGGTGCTGACCGGTGTGAACCTGGGTGCCTACGATGGCAAGAGCGCGACCGACGAGCACGTCGAAATCGATGAGCTGCTCGAGGCCATCATGGAGCGCACGTCTATTCCGCATGTGCGCATTTCCTCGGTCGAGCCCATGGATATCTCCGAGCGCCTGCTTAAGGTTATGGCGCGCTATCCGCAGCGTATCGCCCCGTTTTTGCACCTGCCCGTGCAGTCCGGCTGCACGGCGACCCTGCATCGCATGGGCCGTCCCTATAGCGCCGAGGCCTTTGTGGACACGGTGCGTATGATTCGTGCCATCTTGCCCCAGGCGTCCCTTTCGTGCGATGTCATCGTCGGTTTTCCCGGCGAGACGGACGAGGAGTTTGAGGAGTCGCTGGCGCTGTGCCGCCGCGTGGGCTTTTCGCGTATGCACGTGTTTCGCTACAGCAGGCGTCCCGGTACCCTTGCTGCCGACATGCCCGACCAGGTGCCGCCTGAGGTTATGGCCGAGCGCAGTCGTCGTATGCGAGCCGCGGCGCAGGAGCTTGCCATTGCCGACGCTCGTCGTCGCGTGGGCACGGTCGAGCGTGCCGTGCTCGAGTATGGTGACAACCTGACGCTCGGCTCGTTCCATCATGCCCGTCTTGACGATACCTGTGGACTTACAGCCCCGTGCCTGCTCGATGTTGCTATCATCGGAGTCGATGATTCCGGCTTGGTCCATGCACGCAGGGAGGTTCATGGAAGCCTCGAAGATTAGACTTACCGTTCCCGAGGGAATTGATCCCTCGCGCGTTTTGGGCGCCGGCGACGGCGTCCTTCGTGCGCTTGAGAGCTTGGTTCGCGCCCATGTGGTCGCCCGTGGCGATAGCATCTCCGTGAGCGGCGACCCGGACGAGGTCGAACTCGTGGCGCGTTTTTTCGAACACGCTTTTCGCGAGGCGGCTGCCGGTCGCACGCTGTCTGCCGACGACGTCTCGCGTTGCTTGGCTGTCCTGCGCGATGGCGAGCACGACGTCTCGTCGCTGCGCGATGACGTGCTGCTGTCGTATCGCGGCCGCGTCATTCGTCCCAAGACGCTCGGCCAAAAGCGCTATGTTGATGCCATCCGCTCGCATACCATCACGTTTGGCCTGGGCCCCGCCGGTACCGGTAAGACCTATCTAGCCATGGCGCTCGCCGTCGCCGCGCTCAAGCGCCACGAGGTGGGTCGCCTGGTCCTTACGCGGCCCGTTGTCGAGGCGGGGGAGAATTTGGGCTTTTTGCCCGGCACCCTCGAGGAAAAAATCGACCCTTACATGCGTCCGCTCTACGATGCCCTGTTTGACATGATGGATCGTGAGCGTACCGACGAGCTCATGGAGCGTGGTGTGATCGAGATTGCCCCGCTTGCCTACATGCGCGGCCGCACGCTGAGTGATGCCTTCGTGGTGCTCGACGAGGCGCAAAATACCACGCCCGAGCAGATGAAGATGTTCCTGACGCGCCTGGGATTCAACTCCAAGTTCGTGATTACCGGCGACCTGAGCCAGCGTGACCTGGTGGGTCGTCGTGGTGGCTTGGCGGATGTCGAGAAGATTTTGGGCCGTGTCGATGATGTCGCATTTTCGCACCTCGAGCGTGCCGACGTGGTGCGCCATGCCCTGGTGGGTCGTATCGTCGAGGCATACGATACTTATGATGATGTGCGCGAGAAGCGCGTACGTGACCGAAAGGAGTCCCGTTGAGTGTATTGATCAGCAACGATGCCGAGCTCGATACGCTGCTCGACGCGCAGGAGGTGGAGCACATCTGCGAGGTTGTGCTTGCCGCCGAGGGCGTTGAGCGTGAAGTCGAGATTTCCCTTTCGTATGTCGACGAGGACGAGATGCATGAGCTCAACCACGAGTGGCGCGGTATCGACCGCACCACCGATGTGCTCTCGTTTGAATGCGACTCGGCCTTTGACGAGGATATTCCCGCCGACGAGACGCTCGAGCTCGGCGATATCATCTTGGCCCCGCAGGTTATTGCCCGTCAGGCCCCCGGTTTTGGCAATAGCCCCGCTGACGAGTGTCGTCTGATGCTCGTACACGGCATGCTGCACTTGCTGGGCTATGACCATATCGAGGACGACGAGGCCGAGGTCATGGAGGCCCGCGAGGACGCCATCCTGCGCGATCTGGCGTTCGAGCGCGGCGAGGACCCCAAGCTAGTCCACGTCGGCCCCATCACCAACCACGCCCACGACTAGGAGCCGTCTATGATTCCCGGATCGAACAAGGACCATCCGTCCTTCTTAAAGTCGTTTTCCTACGCCATGGAGGGCTTCGTCACCGCCGTCAAGACCGAGCGCAACATTAAGGTCATGCTCGTGGCGGGCGTGTGCACCGTCATTGCCGGCTGTATCGTGGGTCTCGACATTGCCGAGTGGGCCACGATTATCATCTGTTGTGGCCTGGTGATTCACGGCGAGCTGTGCAACACCGCTATGGAGGCTATCGTCGACCTGGCGACCCAGGAGCTCCATCCGCTGGCCAAGCGTGCGAAGGACATCGCCGCCGCCTCTGTATACATTCTTTCCATCACCGCCGCGATTGTGGGCGTGCTGGTATTTGCCCACGCGCTTGGCTTTATTTAGAAAGGGATTCCCATGTCCGACAATATGCAGCCTACCGATGAGATCCTGGACGACGAGACTTTGGACGCGGTGGATACCGAGGGGCTCGAGGATGTCGAGGAGTTCGACCCGTTTGAGGGCATGAGCGACGAGGAGCTCGACGCCCTGTGCGACGAGGGCGATAGCCTCGCGGGCTTTGGTGACGTGGAGCCCGGTTTCCGCAGCGGTTTTGTGGCGCTGGTCGGTCGTCCCAACGCCGGCAAGTCCACGCTGCTTAATGCCTGCTATGGCAAAAAGGTCGCCATCACCTCGCCGGTGGCCCAGACGACCCGCCGCCGCATGCGCGCCGTCGTCAACCGTCCCGGCTACCAGCTGGTCTTTGTCGATACCCCGGGTATCCACAAGCCCAAGGACGGTCTGGGATCCGAGCTCAACAAGAGCGCGTTGTTCGAGCTGAACGATGTCGATGTCGTCGCGTTTTTGATTGATGCCACCAAACCGATCGGCAGGGGAGACGCCTGGGTTGCCGAGCGCGTCAGATGCGCCCGTTCCAAGAAGGTCCTGGTGCTCACTAAGGCCGATGAGGCCGACCCCGCACAGGTCATGGAGCAGCTTAAGGCTGCCCACGAGCTCATGGAATATGACGACGAGATCGTGACGTCGTCGGTTAAGAACTTCAATGTCGATGCCTTTATCGAGACCGTTGCGCACTTTTTGCCCGAGGGTCCGCGTTGGTTCCCCGAGGACATGGGTACCGACGCTTCCGATGAGACGCTCGTTGCCGAGTTTGTGCGCGAGAAGGTCTTGCGCCGCACCCGTGATGAGATTCCGCACTCCGTTGGCGTGATCTGCGATGCGCTCGAGCAGACCAAGAAGGTACTGCGCGTGCACGCCACCATTTACGTTGAGCGTGAGGGCCAGAAGGGCATCATCATCGGCAAGGGCGGCGAGATGATCAAGCATATCGGTATCGACGCCCGTCGCGATCTTGAGCGCATTTTTGGCACGCAGGTCTTTTTGGAGCTGGACGTGAAGGTCAAGGCCGGCTGGCGTGACGACGAGGCCCAGATTCGCCGCTTTGGCTATAACGCCGAGGACTAAGGACGCGCGGCGCGCATGGCAGGCTCCCGGACATATCGTACGAAGGTGCTCGTCCTCGATAAGACGAAGCTCAAAGAGACGGACCTGATCCTGACGATGCTTGACGAGCGGGGTCGGCAGGTTCGTGCCGTGGCAAAGGGCGCCCGCAAACCCGGTGGACGCCTGGCTGCGCGCTGCGAGCTGTTCTGTACCGTCGATATGCTGCTCGCGCACGGACGGTCACTCGACGTGGTTTCCCAGGCCGAGCTTATGGAAGCGCCGCTCGGCGCTGCGCCCGATTACGAGACGACTTGCGCCGCAAGCGCGATTGCCGAGGTCGCGCGCGTGTGCTCGTTTGAGGACGCCGAGGACCCGTTTACCTTTGCCATCACGCAGCGGGCGCTCACACTTGTCGGCAGCGGGCTCGACGCGGCGCATATGGACCTGCTCGTGGCGGCATATGTCTTTAAGCTGTTGTCGCACGTTGGCTATCGACCCGATTTTTCGGCCTGCGTGCTGTGCGGAGACCCCATGCTGTCGTATTTTTCACCACAGGCGGGCGGTCTCATGTGCGGGTCGTGCGCGTCGAGCGTTCCGGGTGCCGAACTGGTGTCGACCGGTGAGGTCGCGTGGCTGCGCGCCCTCATGTCCATGACCTTCGATGCGCTCATGGCCGAGCGAATCGACCCGCATACGGCGGCGTTCTTGCTCGGGCTTTCGCATGTGTGGGCGGCGACGCACACCGATCAGCGCCTCCGTGCGATGGAATTCATGTTGGGTCGGTGATGATGCGCAGGCGCGGGCTGCTTGTGGTAACATACCGACCTGTTGGTACCTCGACCTTGGATGCTCGCTCCACCGGCGGCTTCCCAGTCCGAGGCGAATCGAGTCGCCCGCGGGCGACGTAAAACGAAAGGTGAAACAATGACTGTTTCCAAAGAGCGCAAGGCGGAGCTGACTGCCCAGTTCGGTAACACCCCGGTCGACACCGGCAACCCCAAGGTTCAGGTCGCCATCTTGACCGAGCGCATCAAGGAGCTGACCGAGCACATGAAGTCCCACCAGAAGGACTTCCACACCCGTCGTGGTCTGCTCATGCTCGTCGGCCGTCGTCGTCGTCTTCTCTCCTACATCAAGAAGAACGACATCGTCGAGTACCGTGAGCTCATCAAGGCTCTGGGCATCCGCGACAACATCCAGTAAGGATTTGTACATGCTAAGAGCGTCCTGCGCAGCGGGGCGCTCTTTTTGTGTAAGGGCGTGAACAATCACGCTCTGAAGCGTGGCGGGGGCAGGGGGCTCGCGTCACATGAGAAGCCCGCAGGCAAGGGGTCTGCGGGGTAAAGGAGAACAATGACACTCGTATCCAAGACCTTTGAGCTGTACGGCAAGACCTACACCTTTGAGTCGGGCGAGCTTGCCAAGCAGGCCACCGGCGCGTGCCTGGTCAAGCAGGGCGACACCACGATGCTCGACACCGTGGTCGTCTCCAAGGAGCGCAAGAACTACGACTTCTTCCCGCTGACCGTCGACTTCAACGAGAAGATGTACGCCGCCGGCCGCATCCCGGGTGGTTACCTCAAGCGCGAGGGCCGTCCCAGCGAGAAGGCCACGCTCACCGCGCGCATGATCGACCGCCCGATCCGCCCGAGCTTCCCGGACGGCTTCCGTAACGAGGTGCACATCGTCGCTACCTCACTCGTCGCTGACCAGGTCAACCCCTTCGACGTCATCAACGTCATGGGCGCCTCCTTGGCCATGACGCTCGGCGGCGTGCCCTTCGAGGGCCCGCTTGCCTGCGTGCGCATCGGCCGCAACGTGGAGACCGGCGAGTTTATCGTCAACCCCACCTATGAGGAGCGCGAGAACTCCGATCTGGACCTGGAGCTGGGCGGCTCTGCCGACTTCATCTCGATGGTCGAGGCCGGCGCCGAGGAGATCTCCGAGGACGACATGCTCGCCGCTATGAAGTTTGGCCAGGAGGCCCTTGCTGCCTTCTGCCAGGCTCAGGACGAGTTCGTCGCCGAGTGGGAGCAGGTCAACGGCGCCATCGTCAAGAAGGAGTACCCGCTCGACCAGCCCGTCGAGGAGGTCCAGGAGCGCATCTTCGCCCACTACGACGAGATGGCAGCCGCCCTTCGCGACGCCGACAAGCTCTCCCGTATCGGTAAGGTCGAGGCTCTGAAGGAGTCCATCCGCGCCGAGTTCACCGAGGAGGAGCAGGCCGCTTGGGAGCGCGAGATCCCCGTGGCGCTCAAAAAGCTCGAGAAGAAGGCCATGCACACCATGGTCGTCGAGACCGGCGAGCGCGTCGACGGCCGTGCTGCCGACGAGATCCGTCCCATCATGGTGAAGGACAACTACCTGCCGCTCGTTCACGGCTCCGGTCTGTTCCAGCGTGGCCAGACCCAGGTGCTTTCCGTCCTGTCGCTCGGCATGCTCAACGAGGGCCAGCGTCTGGATACCATCGAGCCCACCGAGGGCAAGCGCTACATGCACCACTACAACTTCCCGCCGTTCTGCACCGGCGAGACCGGCCGCATGGGTAGCCCCAAGCGCCGCGAGATCGGCCATGGTAATCTGGCCGAGCGCGCCCTGCTTCCGGTGCTTCCCGACGAGAACGAGTTCCCCTACGCCATCCGCGTCGTCTCCGAGGTTATGGAGTCCAACGGCTCCTCTTCGATGGCTTCGACCTGCGGCTCCACGCTCGCCCTTATGGACGGCGGCGTGCCCATTAAGCGCCCGGTCTCCGGTATCGCCATGGGCCTGATCCAGGAGGAGGGCAAGACCGTGGTCCTGTCCGACATCCAGGGTCTCGAGGACTTCCTGGGCGACATGGACTTTAAGGTCACCGGCACCACCGAGGGCATCACCGCCCTGCAGATGGACAACAAGGCCACCGGCCTCACCTTCGACATCCTGGCCCGCGCCCTGCAGCAGGCCAAGGAGGGTCGCGCCTTCATTCTGCAGAAGATGCTCGATGTGATCCCCGAGCCGCGTCACACCACGCGCAGCACCGCTCCGCGTATCGTCTCCATCCAGGTCCCGACCGATAAGATCCGCGACGTCATCGGTTCCGGCGGTAAGGTCATCCGCGGCATCCAGGACGAGACCGGCGCCTCGGTCGACATCCAGGAGGACGGCACCGTCTTTGTCGGCGGTACCGGCGAGTCCGTCGACCAGGCCGTCGAGCGTATCAAGCTCATCATCAAGGTTCCCGAGCCGGGCGAGGAGTACACCGGTCGCGTGGTCTCCATCCAGCCCTTCGGCGCCTTCGTGAACCTGCTGCCCGGCAAGGATGGCCTGCTGCACATCTCCCGCGTCGCCAAGGGCCGCGTGGAGAAGGTCGAGGACGTCCTCAACGTCGGCGACGAGGTCAAGGTCGTCGTCATCGAGGTCGACGATCGCGGTAAGATCTCGCTCGATCGTCTTGACAAGCCCGAGGCCCCGGCTCGCGCCGAGGGTGCCTCCGAGGGCGACGGCGAGCACTTCCAGCGCCGTGAGCGTCCGCGTCGCGAGCGCTCCGAGCGCAGCGACCGTCCGCGCCGTCCCGGCGACAACGGAGGCCGCAAGCCCCGCCGTCACCACGACGCCGAGTAACAGCTAAACATAAGCAGTTCAACAAGGGCGACTCCGGACAGGGGTCGCCCTTTTGCTTGCGCCCGGGAGGGCCGCATATGAAGTTTCCTGCTCTACAGTCCTGCGCAAGACGGAAAGCACATTAAGTGCTTTCCTTTGCGTGCGGAACTCGCGATAAACTTCATATACGGCCCTCCCGGGCGCAAGCAAAAGGGCTGGTCAATGCCGCTCGCTATTTAGTTAGACGGTCTATTCAGTAGTCAGATTACAGATCTGTAGATAGCCGCAGCAGCATCTTCCCAGATAAAACTGACCAAAATAAACCTGTTCCTTTTTGGCAGGTTTCCCGTGGGGCGGGCACTGATGAAGTTTATCGCGAGTTCCGCACGAACAGGAGGCCACTTAATGTGGCCTCCGTCGTGAGCAGGACTGTAGAGCAGGAAACTTAACCCCCACACCCCTCACGCGGCGGGCAAGCCCTCCCTTGTACTCCATCTCACTAAAGTGTATGATTCTGAACGTTACATGACTCACTTTACCTAACTAAAGTGCCATCAAGGGGGAATACCATGAATACCGATATGTCTCGTCGTCAGTTTGTTGGCCTAGCCGGCTCGCTTGCCACGGTGCTTGGCCTTGGTCTTGTCGGTTGCGGCGGTGGTGCCGGCAAGGGCTCCGCTGATGGCTCTGCCGCGGCCAAGGATGTGAAGGGCGCTGCGGAGTCCAAGAAGCTCGTGGTGGGCTTTGATAAGTCCTATCCTCCGTACGGCTTTGTGGGCGACGATGGCGAGTACACCGGCTTTGATCTCGATCTGGCCAAGGCTGTTGCCGATAAGCAGGGCTGGGAGGTCAAATACGAGGCCATCGACTGGGATGCCAAGGATACGCTGCTCAACTCGGGTGCCATCAACTGCATCTGGAACGGCTTTACCATGGAGGGTCGCGAGGACGACTACACGTTCTCCGAGCCGTACATGCTCAACGAGCAGGTGCTGGTAGTAAAGAAGGATGCGGGCATCAAGAGCTGGGACGATCTTGCTGGCAAGACCGTGATCACTCAGACCGATTCCGCTGCGCAGGATGTGCTCGAGGGTGACCAGAAGGATCTGGCGGCGACGTTTGCCACGCTCGACACGATCGGCGAGTACAACACGGCCTTTATGCAGCTCGAGAGCGGCGCGGTCGATGCCGTGGCTTGCGACCTTTCGATTGCCCAGTATCAGCTTGCCGCCAAGCCCGATGCCTATACGCAGCTCGACAAGCCGCTGTCCAGCGAGCACTACGCCGTTGGCTTTAAGAAGGGCGAAACCAAGTCCGCCGATGCCGTGACCGAGTCGCTCAAGGCACTCTACGAGGATGGCACGGTCAAGGACCTCTGCGATAAATATGCAGATTACGGTCTTTCCTTCGACAACTGGGTTCTGAAATAGCGGCTTTCCCAGGCACCCGATTTTGCCGTTCAAACCGTCGCTTGCGTACATTTAGTACGCGGCGCTCCTCTTTCACGACAAACTCGAGCACCTGGAAAACCCGCTTTAGCATTGGGTTTGCTGTTCTGTTGTCGCGAAAGAGAGCTTAGGTTGTCTATTCAGGTCATGATGCAGATGCTCGGCCAGGGATTCTTGGTCAGTTTGCAGTTGTTTGTGCTGACGCTGCTGGGGTCGATTCCGCTGGGAATCCCCGTGGCGTTCATGCGCATGAGCAAAATTGCGCCGCTTCGCTGGATCGCGCGTATCTATATTTCGGTGATGCGTGGCACGCCGCTCATGCTACAGATGTTCGCCATCTACTTTGCCCCGTACTACGTGTTCGGCATCTCGCTCACGCCCGATTCCAAATGGACGGCATGCGTCGTGGCGTTCATCATCAACTACGCCGGCTACTTTGCCGAGATCTATCGCTCGGGCTTGCAGTCCATTCCGCGCGGTCAATACGAGGCAGCCGAGGTGCTGGGCTACTCGCGCATGCAGACGTTTCTGTATATCGTGATGCCGCAGGTCGCCAAGCGCATTTTGCCGGCGATGGGCAACGAGATCATCACGCTGGTCAAGGACACGTCGCTGGCGTTCGCTATCGGCGTGGGCGAGATGTTCTCGACGGCCAAGGCGCTGGTCGCCTCGCAGGTGAGCATGGTGCCGTTCGCAATCGCGGCGCTGATCTACTGGGTCTTTAACTTTGTGGTCGAGATGCTGCTGGGCGCTGCCGAGAAAAAATTGGATTACTACCATGATTAATTCGGTAATGAATATATCGAACGCACGCAAGGCGTTTGGCGGCAATGAGGTGCTCAAGGATATCTCGCTCGAGGTAAAGCGTGGCGAGGTCGTGGCGATTATCGGGCCTTCGGGCGGCGGTAAGTCCACGCTGCTGCGCTGTGCCACGCTGCTCGAGACGCTCGACGGTGGCTCGCTCTCGTTTGGCGACCTTGCCGTCGCGACGGATGCGGGTTCGGGCGCGGTGTACGCAAAGGGCGATGTACCCAAACAGGCGCGCTCGCGGTTTGGTCTGGTGTTTCAGAACTACAATCTGTTCCCGCACTATACCGTGATGAAAAACATCACCGATGCGCCGATTCGCGTGCTTAAGCGTCCGCGCGAGCAGGCGGAGGCCCGCGCACACGAGCTTATTGCACAGATGGGGCTGACGGGCAACGAGAACAAGGTGCCCTGTGAGCTTTCGGGCGGCCAGCAGCAGCGCGTGAGTATTGCCCGCGCCCTGGCGCTCGACCCGGAAATCTTGTTCTTTGATGAGCCGACCTCGGCGCTCGATCCCGAGCTGACGGCCGAGGTTCTGCGCGTCATCAAGGATCTGGCCGCGCAGAATATGACGATGGTGATCGTGACGCACGCGATGCAGTTTGCCCGCGACGTTGCCGACCGCGTGGTCTTTATGGACGGCGGTCGTATTGTCGAGGAGGGTCCGGCCGAGCAGGTCATCGACCATCCGCGCGAGCAGCGTACGCGCGAGTTCCTGAGCCGTATCGAGGGATAGGCTCAGCTATTTACTCAACTGTTTATTGAGGCGAAACCGCCGCAGGTCTTACGGTCTGTGGCGGCTTTTTGCTTGCGTCAACGGGGATCAATAATCGCCTCGCATACGTTCCCCTTCCTCTCGCCGCCCGTATCCATACGCGTGCCGAAAGGTATGCATGGACAGCCGCCCGTGAGGGTAGGGTGGTGACATAGGACATTTGGAGGGTGAGTCGGCTCGGCTGCCGACCATGCTGCTCCCGGGACGGCACCGACCGCGAACTCTCCCCGTTGGCGTCGCGCGTTGCGCGCGGCCCTGCAAGGAGGTCATCATGGGTGCTCCCAAGACCGGCAATGTAAGGAACGTGGTGCTCGTAGGCCAAGGCGGGGTGGGCAAGACTTCACTCGCCGAGGCCATGCTCCACCTTTCCGGCAAGACCGCCCGCCTGGGCGGCCACGACGGCACCAAGCCCACGCTCGACTATGACCCTGAAGAGGTCAAGCGTTCGTTCTCCATCTCGACGACCATCGCGCCGATTGACTGGAAGGGTGCCCGCATCAACGTGCTCGATGCCCCGTGCTACCCCGATTTTATCGGCGACGCCTTTGCTGCGATGAGCGTCTGCGAGACGGCTCTGTTTGTGGTTGACGCCGAGGCCGGCCCGCAGCCTACGACCGTCAAGCTTTGGTATGCGGCGGAGGATCTGCGTCTGGCGCGTGCGGTGTTCGTGAACCGTCTGTCGCGTTCCGAGGCTAGCTTTACGACCACCATGGACCTGCTGCAGGAGCGCTTTGGCACGCGCTTGGGCGCCGTGACCCTTCCTTGGGGCGAAGGCGAGGACTTTGACGGCATCATCGACCTGGTGCGCATGAAGGCGCGCCATTGCAACGGCACCGAGGCCGTTGAGTCGGAGATTCCCGAGGAGTATCGTGCTCAGGCCGAGGAGGCGCACGACCATCTGTGCGAGCTGGTGGCCGAGGCCGACGACGAGCTGATGATGAAGTATCTGGAAGGTGAGGAGACGCTGACGCAGGAGGAGCTTGAAGGCCTGCTGTCGAAGGCGATCGCCGAGCGCATCTTTGTGCCGGTCTTTGCGGGCGATTGCATTAAGGAGCAGGGCGTCAACTCGCTGATGGACGACATTGCTACGTACTTCCCGGCGCCGACCGACTACGGCGAGATGCCGCTTATCGACGGCGATTCGCTCAAGATCTCGAGCGACGATGACCGTCCGGTGGCGTTTGTGTTTAAGACGCTGGCCGATCCGCAGCAGGGCCGCATCAGCTTTATCAAGGTGCTGACGGGCACGCTTGAGCCGGGCCTTGAGCTGATCAACGCGCGCACTCGCAAGAGCGATCGTCTGGCTCACCTGTATGTGATGTGCGGCCGCGACATGACCGAAGTCGGTCACGCCTATGCTGGCGACATTATCGTGGCGCCCAAGTTGGCGGCAGAGACGGGCGACACGCTCTCCATTACCGGCAAGGTCGAGGCGGCGGCGTTCAAGTTCCCCAACTCGCAATACCGCATCGCCATCGAGGCCGAGAACCGTGGCGACGAAGAGAAGCTCTACACGTTTATCGAGAAAGCCTGCAAGGCCGATCCGACCATGAGCATCGACCGCGACGAGGAGACAGGTCAGACCATCATTTCCGCAGTAGGCGAGGCGCAGGTTTCGGTGCTGCTCAACCGTCTGGAGGACCGTACCAAGGTTGCGGCCAAGAGCGTGCCGATCCGCATCCCGTATCGCGAGACCATTCGCCGTACGGCAAGCGCCCAGGGCCGCCACAAGAAGCAGACCGGTGGTGCCGGTCAGTACGGCGACTGCTGGCTGCGCGTGGAGCCGCTCATTGGGCCCGACGGCACAAGCGACGGCTATGAGTTTGTGGACGAGGTCGTGGGCGGCCGCATTCCGCGTTCGCTTATCCCCGCCGTGGACAAGGGCGTTCAGGAGACCATGAAGGACGGCATTATCGCCGGCTATCCGCTCACGGGCATTCGCGTGGCTGTGTACGATGGCTCGTATCACAGCGTCGACTCCAACGAGATGGCGTTCCGCGCTGCGGCCCGCATCGGTCTGCGCAAGGCATGTGCCGATGCCGATCCGGTGGTGCTGGAGCCCATTGAGGAAATTACGGTGACTATCCCCGAGAGCTACGCCGGCGCCGTGATGGGCGACATCTCGGCATCGCGTGGTCGCGTGACGGGCATGGAGACCGATGAGCGCGGCGATACCGTGGTCATCGCCCAGGCGCCGCTGGCCGAGCTGACGGATTATTCGACGCGTCTGCGCTCTATTACGCGCGGCACGGGCGACTTTACCATGAAGCCTGCGGGCTATGAGCAGGTGCCTTATGACGTTCAGGCCAAGCTGGTCGAGCGCTATGAGGAGGGCCGCGCCAAGTAGCGTGTGGCGTTGCCTGCAACATACATGCCGATGCAGGGGCCACTCTGGGCAATCCAGGGCGGCCCTTTTTGATCCCTAGGGGGCGGAGGAAAACGGATCATGTTAGGTTTTGGGGCAGCTTGGTCGGCACTAGTCTCCGGATGCCTGGTTGCGGCCGGTGGCGTAGTCGATCTGCACGTGCGGCTGTAGGTTATAGCAATATACGTGGAAGCAGAGGGTCTTGCCGTGGTCCTCGACCGATTGCGCCTCAAGGCGCACGCCACGGCAGACAAGTTCTTCCTCGTTGTACATGGGCGTGACGCGGTAGAGCGCGTGGTTACCTGTCTCGCGGATATAGCCGAGAATCTGCTCCTCAAACGGCAGCATGCCCGTTTCGTTAAGATAGCGCGTGCCGGTGAGGAGATTCTTGCGGTTGGCGTTTTCGCCGCAGAGCGACCAGGCGATGAGGTGGCAGCGGTTGTAGAGGCTCTGGCCTGGAATAAAGTCGTAGCGTTGCTGGTGCCATCCGGCGGGATGGATACGCGAGATATCGCCGCGCTCGCCTCGACCGAGTGATTCGGGGCCCACGCAGGCAAGCGCTTTGCGGACGCGGCCCAGGCTGTCGAGCTTGGAGAACTTCTTAAAGCAACCCTCTTCTGTAGCGCGCTCGTATTCGTCGAGCGTGAATGATGGCATGCCGAGCGGGTGCGTGCTGTCGGCGCGCAGGGCAACATAAGGGTTGCCCGCGTAGTCGGGAATGCTGCTGAGGTATACGCCGCGGGCGCGGTCGAGGTCGGGGTTTTCGACCTCGTCGATGGGGGTGGCGGCGCTGTCCGCGGAGGCGTTGTCATCGGTGCCGGACGCGGCGGATTCAGAGCCATCGCCAGAGTCTTGGTTGTTTTGGGAGTCCGAGGAGCTCGCTGTTCCCGATTCGAGTCGGGCAACCAGGTCTGCCTCGTCGTCGGTGCGGCTGGGACTCTCGTTTTGTTTTTCGGCCAGAGCCGCTGCCTGCTCATCGCTTTGCGGCGAGAGCAGTCTGGGCGCCCCGTCGAGCGATCCCGTAAACAACGCAAACCCCAGCACCACGGCGGTGCCGATGGAAAGTACTTGCTTGTAGGTGGACTTGCGCGACATGGAGACTCCTGGCTAGTCAATTGGGAATCTACCAGTCTAGCAGGTGCCGGCAGAGGCCGTTCCGCCGAACAAATACTCAAGATTTGGGACAAACGCTACGGATTCATTTGCCTCGTATTTGACGTATGGCTAGATTGAGGTGGAATCGAGCCAATTGAGTTTACATTCGAGAATGCGCTGCTCACCGGGCGTGCTGCTGCCATCGAGTAGCGCGAGGAGCATCTCGGCCGCCTCTCTGCCCTCCTGGTCGACGGGCTCGATGATCGTGGAGACGGTCGGCGTGGTGAGGTTGGTCCAGTCTTCGCAGTTGAGCCCCAAAAGACCGATTTGCTGCGGAAGTAGATGGGCCATGGGCTGGAGAGCCTTGTAGACACGGGGAAGTGCCCACTGGTTTTGCACGAAGATAAGGGTTCGCTTGGCGGGGTTGAACTTGTATTTAAAGTACTCAGTCAGCTCACTGACCGACGGCTTGTTGTGGTCGATGGGAATCGCTTTGTAGAGCTGTCCGTTCGCTGCCAGCGCCTCGGCATACCCCTGAAAACGCTCCATGCGGGTGCGCATTTCGGTCATGTTGGCGGCAATGGAGAAAAAGTCCTCGTAGCCGGCATCGAGAAGCGCCTGCGTGGCGTTGTACACACCGTCGTAAAGGTTGGTCTTGATCCAGCTCGTGCCCGGGCTGTAAATGGCCGCGTCAAAAAAGACGACGGGCTTGTCGGCGCGCTTGATGCGATCATGGACGGCCTTGAAATTGGCTGTGGGCTGGATAATAAAGCCATCGACGCCCAGCGAGAGCATTTTGTCGACATACA
Organism: uncultured Collinsella sp.; assembly: GCA_902492185.1. Classification (GTDB taxonomy): domain Bacteria; phylum Actinomycetota; class Coriobacteriia; order Coriobacteriales; family Coriobacteriaceae; genus Collinsella. The sequence goes on along the minus strand of CABUKY010000001.1, from coordinate 38,793 downwards.
TGAGCTCGGTCTCGGGGTTAAAGTTGCTCGTGCAAACGACCGTCTGGTAGCCTGCGGGGAGCATGACCTGCTCCATGCCGTTGAGGACGAGGCCCGCCCATTTGTTGGTGTTATCCAAGATGATGATGGCGATGACGTGGGTCTGTTTACCGGTGAGTGTTTGCGCCTGGGCGTTGGGGACGTATCCCAGCTCCTTTATAACACGCGCGATCTTTGCCTGCGTTTTGTCGCTGAGTTTGTCTCGTTTGTCGTTGAGGTAATACGAGACGCTGGCTGTTGAAGTTCCTGCCTCGCGGGCGACGTCTGCAATCGTAACGCGCTGTTTGGTCACAGCGACTCCTTCCGACAAATTGCGTTGTTTGGCGCGGTGGTTCACGTTCGGGTTGCGGGCACACGATTCTGCCTGTCCTTTCGCCCTTTTATGAGTATGCAACAATACCGTATCCGTGGGGTCCAAAATTCGTGGCGGCTATGCAGGCCTGCCGTCTACCGAGAAATCAAAATACTTCTTGACTTTTAAAAACGAGGGTAAAATCGCAGGATTCATTTTTAGTTAAACGCATAACTAAAAAGCATAACCAATGCTCTGACCTGCACGTTTACCGAAATGAGCTGGAATTAAGAATGGCGTGAACCTATATTGGTCTTGTCGAAAAGACAGCAAGTCCAAACGGCAGGGGATGCTCCGGAGGCCTCCGCAAACGGTGTCTTGCGCACGCAACTCTATGAAAAGAGGGAAGCAATGAAGATCGTAGGCGTTGCCGCCTGTACCGTGGGTATCGCCCACACGTATATGGCTCAGAAGGCGATTCAGGATGAATGCGCCGCTCGTGGCATCGAGTGCAAAGTCGAGGCTCAGGGTGGCCTGGGTATCGAGAACGAGCTGACGCAGGAAGACGTGGATTCCGCCGACCTGGTGCTCGAGTCCGTCGACGTGGGTGTCGAGAACGAGGATCGTTTTGAGCAGAAGATGGCCGAAGGCAAGTTCCTGAAGGTCGGCACCTCGGATGTAATCGCCGATCCGGTAAAGATCATCGACCAGGCTGTTGAGATCATCAAGGCGACGGGCGGCGCCGTTGACGCGCCCAAGGCCGAGGCCAAGGCAGAGAAGAAGGCCGTCTCCGCTGCCCCGCAGGCCCCGACACCGGCGTCCAAGCAGTCTATCTTTGCCGATCCTGGCAAGACGCTGCTCAATGCATTCAATACCGGCGTTTCCTATTTTATCCCCATCGTCGTTATCGGCGGCGTGTTTCTTGCCTTCTCGCTGGCATCCGGTACCGCCGGCGCCAACGGCATGGAGGTTACGAACCCGCTGATGGTGAGCCTTAACACCATCGGCATGGCCGGCATCTCCATGATGATCCCGGTGCTTGCGGCATACATCTCCTACTCGATGGCCGGCAAGCCCGCGCTCGCCCCCGGTTTTGTCCTGGGCTACCTGGTCAACAACGCAGTCGTTACCCCTAACGGCAACAGCGTTTCGACCGGCTTCTTGGGCGCCATGATCATGGCGGTCATCTGCGGCTACTTTGTCCGCTGGATGAAGACCTGGAAGGTCAACAATACCATCCAGACCATCATGCCCATCCTGATCATTCCGATTCTGACCTCGCTCGTCCTGGGCATGGCCTATATCTACATCCTGGCCACGCCGCTTGGCTTTGTGATGGACTGGCTTACCGGCGTGCTCGGCAGCCTGCAGGGCGGCTCCGCCGTCGTCCTGGGTCTGGTCATTGGCGTTATGACCGCCTTCGATATGGGTGGCCCCATCAACAAGACCGCCTCGACCTTCACCATGGCCATCATGGCCTCCGGTATCTACGGTCCTAACGGTATGTTCCGCGTCGCCGTCGCCGTTCCCCCGATCGCCTGTGGCCTCGCTGCGCTCATCGCCAAGAACAAGTTTGATGACGCTGACCGTCAGATGGGCATCTCTGCGCTGTTCATGGGCTGCATCGGTATTACCGAGGGCGCTATCCCCTTCGCGGTCAAGGACCTCGGTCACACCCTTCCCGGCATTTGCATCGGCTCTGCCGTGGGCGCGGCGCTTGCCGCCTTCCAGGGTATCGACTGCTACGTCCCGCACGGTGGCTTTATCGTCGCCCTTGCCACCAACAACGTCGCGCTGTTCTGCCTGGACATCGTGATTGGCTCCGTGGTCGCCGCTGCAATCCTGATTGCCATGAAGCCCACGCTCGACAAGCAGGCCAAGTAAACCTTTAAGGACTCCGGTTGTGCGGAGGGATGGATTTGACTCCGCACAACCGCCCCTACACAACAAAATCCATCCGTACTGATAGGGCCCACATCTGGGTCCCAGGGAACTTTTGTCAAAAATCCTCTGGAGAAGGAGAACAAAATGTCCAACCTCACCATCCGCCAGGCCGTTCAGGGCATGCTCAAGCTGCAGGATAGCGGCGATCACGCAACCATGGTCGGCATTGGTCCCATGAGCCCCAACCTGATTCAGGCCGTGTTCGAGCTTGCCAAGGACGAGGATTTCCCACCCATGTTTATCGCCAGCCGCAACCAGGTCGATATGGACGAAATGGGCGCCGGCTACGTCAACGGTTGGGACCAGACGCGCTTTGCCGCCGACATCAAGAAGGTCGCCGACGAGGTGGGTTACACCGGTCCGTACTACCTGTGCCGCGATCACGGCGGTCCGTGGCAGCGCGACGAGGAGCGTAACGCCCACCTGCCCGAGGACGAGGCCATGGAGCTCGCCCGCAAGTCCTTCGTCGCCGACATGGAGGCGGGCTTTGACCTGCTGATGGTCGACCCCACCAAGGACCCCTATCAGATCGGCAAGGTTATTCCGCTTGACGTGGTGCTTCGCCGCACGATCGATCTTATCGACTACCTTGAGCAGTACCGTCGCGAGCATAACCTGCCCGAGGTCGCCTATGAGGTCGGTACCGAGGAGACCAATGGCGGCTTGACCTCTACCGATAAGTACGAGGAGTTCATTTCTCAGCTGCAGCCCGAGCTTGAGAAGCGCGGCTGCCCCATGCCCACCTTTATCGTCGGTCAGACCGGCACGCTTACCCGTTGGACCGAGCAGGTCGGCCATTACAACTTTAAGAACGCCCGCGAGCTCGCCGATATGGCAAAGCGCTACGGTGTGGGCCTGAAGGAGCACAACGCCGACTATCTGGATGACGCAACGCTGCTCGAGCACATCCCGGCTCACGTGACGGCCTCCAATGTCGCCCCTCAGTACGGCACCGAGGAGACCCGCGCTTACCTCAAGCTCTGCGCTACCGAGCAGATTCTGGTCGACAACGGCCTGTGCGACGATCCCTCCGACCTGTATCACACGCTGCTGGTCAAGGCTATCAAGACCGAGCGTTGGCGCAAGTGGATGACCGGCGACGACGTTAACCTGCAGGTTGACGACATTCTGGCCGACGACGAGCTCAGCCTGAAGATTCTGGATGTCTCCGGCCACTACGCCTTTAACGATCCCGAGGTCAAGGAGCAGGTCGAGAAGCTCTATCGCAACCTCGCTGCCCAGGACATCGACGGCAAGCGCTTTGTGATTGAGCACATCAAGCGCCCGATCAAGCAGTACGTCGTCGGTCTTAACCTCAAGGGCGTAACGAGCCGTATCGAGAAGGCTCTCGAGGACTAGGTAGTTTTTCCTACGCGACGCCGGGCCTGGGGCATGTCCCAGCCGCAGGCCCGGCACATAGGACAAAGGGACGCCCCCTTTGTCCTATTTTTTGAGTTTTGGATTCCTCCGAAGGAGTTTGCACCATGAAGTTCTTTATCGATACCGCCAACCTTGACGAGATCGCCGAGGCTAAGAGCTGGGGCTGCCTTGCCGGCGTCACCACCAACCCGTCCCTGTACGCCAAGACCGGCGGCAAGCTGGCCGACTTTGAGCCTCACATGCTCAAGATCGCCGAGCTTTGCGAGGGCCTGCCCGTGTCCGCCGAGTCCACCGCGACCACTGCCGAGGGCATGATCGAGGAGGGCAAGCGCCTTGCCGCCCTCGCCCCCAACATTGTGGTCAAGCTCCCCGTTTGCGAGGCCGGCCTCGCCGCCTGTCGCGCGCTGGCCGATGCAGGCGTGCGCGTCAACATGACGCTCGTCTTCTCGCCGACGCAGGCCCTTATGGCCGCCAACGCCGGCGCTCGCTACATCAGCCCCTTTGTCGGCCGTTTCGACGACATCGCCGAGGACGGTATCTCGCAGCTCGACAACGTCGTGACCTGCATTAAGAACTACGACTGGACCGGCAAGAACGTCGACGACACCGTCGAGATTATCACCGCTTCGGTCCGCACGCCCAACCACGTGACCCAGGCGGCTCTTCTTGGCGCCGACATCGCGACCGTGCCCATGGCCGCTCTCAAGAAGTGCCTGCATCATCCGCTGACCGACCAGGGCCTCGCCACTTTTGAGGCTGACTGGCAGAAGGTCGTCGCTCAGGCTTAACGAGTGGATTGCCCCGGCATCGTGTCATCCGGTGCCGGGGTTGTTCTCAAGAGAGGAATTCGTATGACCAACCAGGAGCTGGCGAAGGTCGCCAATGAGGTCAGGAAGGGTGTCGTGACTGCGGTTCACGCGGCCAAGTCGGGACACCCGGGTGGATCGCTCGGTGCTGCCGACATCATGACGTATCTGTACTTTGAGGAAATGAATATCGATCCTGCCGACCCTCACAAGGCCGATCGCGATCGCTTTGTGCTCTCCAAGGGTCACGCGGCGCCGGGCCTGTATTCGGTGTTGGCAAATCGCGGCTATTTTCCCGTCGAAGAGCTCGAGACGCTCCGTCATATTGGCAGCCGACTGCAGGGTCATCCCAACATGAACGACGCCCCGGGCATCGATATGTCCACCGGATCGCTCGGTCAGGGCATCTCTGCTGCAGTTGGAATGGCGCTTGCCGCTAAGCACTGGGGCGACGGCTACCGTGTCTACACGTTGCTGGGCGACGGTGAGTGCGAGGAAGGCCAGGTGTGGGAGGCGGCCATGTTCGCCGGCAACCATGCGCTCGACAATCTTGTTGCCGTCGTCGACCACAACGGCTTGCAGATTGACGGCACGATTGATGAAGTCAACTCGGCCATGCCACTCGCTGACAAGTTCCGCGCCTTTAAGTGGCATGTGATCGAGATCGCCGACGGTAACGACATGGCGCAGATTGCCGCCGCCTTTGCCGAGGCCCGCAAAGTGAGCGACTCGCCCGTGGCCATTATCGCCGAGACGGTGAAGGGCAAGGGCGTCTCCTTTATGGAAAACCAGGTGGGCTGGCACGGCAAGGCACCCAACGATGAACAGTTTGAGCAGGCCATGGCCGAGCTCGCAGCAGCAGGGGAGGAGCTCTAATGGCAGACGTCAAGAAAGTCGCCACGCGCGTTAGCTACGGCGAGGCACTTGTCGAGCTGGGCAATGAGCGCGATGACTTTGTGGTTCTCGATGCCGACCTGGCCGCCGCCACGCAGACCGGTAAGTTTAAGGCTGCGCACCCTGAGCGCTTCTACGACGCCGGCATTGCCGAGAGCAATCTGATGGGTCTTGCCGCCGGCATCGCGACCACGGGCCGCGTTGCTTTTGCGAGCACCTTCGCGATGTTTGCCGCCGGTCGCGCCTACGAGCAGGTCCGCAATTCCATCGGCTACCCGCACCTCAACGTCAAGATTGGCGCTACCCATGCCGGCATTTCGGTGGGCGAGGACGGCGCCACGCACCAGTGCTGCGAGGATATCGCACTCATGCGCACGATTCCGGGTATGACGGTGGTCGTTCCCGCCGACGACGTCGAGGCTCGTGCCTGTGTGCGTGCCGCCTATGAGTTTGAGGGCCCGGTTTACATGCGCTTCGGCCGCCTGGCAACACCGGTCATCAACGATCACGAGGACTATGAGTTCAAGATTGGTCGCGGCGTGGTCGTGCGCGAGGGGTCCGATGTGACCATCATCGCTTGTGGCCTTATGGTCGCCGAGGCGCTTGAGGCTGCCGAGGCGCTCGCTGCCGATGGTATCGATGCCGAGGTCATCAACATGCACACGATTAAGCCGCTTGATGAGCGCCTGGTGGTTGCCAGCGCCAAGAAGACTGGTCGCGTGGTCACCGCCGAGGAGCATTCGATTATCGGTGGTCTTGGCGAGGCCGTGGCCTCGGTGCTCGCAGAGCAGCATCCGGTGCCGATGCGACGCGTCGGCGTGCGCGATGTGTATGGCGAGTCCGGCCCTGCGGTCGATTTGCTGCACAAGTACGGTTTGGACGCCGACGGCATCGAAGCTGCGGTTAGGTCCGTGTTGTAAGGAAGGTTTCCATGGGATTTGTATCTGCCAACCAAGTGACGATCGGGTATACCGCTGCCTCGCGCGAGGACGCTCTGCATTATTTGTCCGAGCAGGCCATCGAGCTCGGCTTTGCCGATGACGCATCTGCCGTAGAGGCTGCCTTCATTGCTCGCGAGAACGAGGCCGAGACCGGCCTTGTCGCCGGTTTTGCCGTTCCGCATGCCAAAAGCGACGCAATCCATACGCCGGGCGTTGCCGTGCTTAAACTGGTCGAGCCCGTTGAATGGCCGAGCTTCGATGGGGTACCTGTCGATGTTGCGCTCGCGCTGTACGTGCCTGCCGGCGAGGCTGGAACCACGCATCTGCGCCTGCTCTCCAAGGCTGCCGTAATGCTGATGGACGCCGGCTTCCGCGACAAGGTGCGCGCGAGCACCGATCCCGTTGAGATTGCGGAGCTCATCAATAGCGGACTCGAAGACTAGGACGGTCATCCCGTTCAATCAATCGATCCTTCTCCAAGGAAAAGGGCCGCGACGCCATATAGGTGTCGCGGCCCTGTTTGCGTTTCCCCAGATAAAACCTGCCAAAATAAACCTGTCCCTTTTTGGCAGGCTAATCGTGAGTTATTTCACCGCAACTTAGGGCACGGTTAGGAAGTGTGCACCTTAAAGAGTGGAGCCCTTGATTAGAGAGATTACGCTCGTCTCTCTAAATGTCTCTCTAAAGAGAAGGTTGGTTAGAGAGATAGCATTAGGCAATCTAGCAGCGAATTCGATACATCTCTCTAAATGTCTCTCTAAAACAATAGATTTATCTCTCTAAAGTTAGAGAGATAAATCTATTGTTTTAGAGAGACGGAATGCCAAAATTCGTCCGCCAGCTACCATCTGCCAAAATGGCGGATAAAGGGCTCATCGAAGTAATGGGTTCATCGACGAGCCGCAACCGCCGCTATCGGAAGAAGTAGATGCAGCCGAATTGCCCCTCTATCATCTCTCGAAGTTTGATGGGCGCTAGAGGGGCGACTGCCTCGCGATAATTTCCCCAGATAAAACCTGCCAAAATAAACCTGTCCCTTTTTGGTAGGTCAGTTAACGCAGTCCAGGTTGAGCATATGCGAGCGAGCAGGCTCCGGGTGCGGTAAGGTGACGTGAAACAAGCGGGCGCTGACCTTTTGGTCGCGCCCGTGAAGTTGAACGTCAGATTGCCGTGCCCGGAGCCCGCGCAGCGCCGAGCAGTTACGCCGTTTGTAAAACGGCGTAACCTAAAGGTTCATGTTGCCGTGGATGTAGGGGGTGACCTCGGGGGAGATATGGTCGCAGCCCAGCTCGCGCAGCGCGGACTCGATAACGGCGGGCAGCGGGGTCTTGCCCTTGTCGTCGACGGCGGCACCGCCGAGGGTGGCAATCTTGGCGACATCTGCGGGTGCGGCCTCGATATGCATGCAGCCGCCGACCAAGCGCGCGCGTACCTGTGCCAGATCAAGATCGTGCAGGTAATCCTCGCAGGCGCGAATCAGGGAGACCTTCTCGCGCGTAAGCTCCTCGCCCGTGGGGACGCGCGTGGCAAGGCAGGCTCCCGCCGGCAGGTTCCAAACGGGATAGCCCCATGCGCGCAGCAGCTCGCGCTCTTCGTCCTTGGTAAAGCCGACCTCCATAAGGGGTGAGCGTACGCCGAGCTCCTCTGCCGCACGCATGCCGGGGCGGTAGTCACCGCGATCGCTTGCATTGCTGCCATCGATGACGGTGGGAAAGCCGAGCGACTTGGCGTGGTTGACGATGGCGGTAAAGCCAGCGTGCTTGCAATGGTAGCAGCGATTGGCATCGTTGCAGGCTACTTGGGGGAGCTGCAACTGATCGACCGAAAGATTGAGCACGGGGAGCTTAAAATGCGTCCCTTCATTGGCTTGTCCATCAACGGACCGCTCAAACGAGGCCTGTTCGGGCGTGCCGATGAGCGGCGTGGTGAGATGGACGAGGAGGGTATTGGTAGGCATGATGCGGGCGCATACGGCGGCCAAAAAGCTGCTGTCGACGCCACCGGAAAACCCGATAGCCACGCGCCCGTATGCCAAAAGCAGCTGTTCGAGCGCCGATAGCTTGTCTTGAAGCTCCTCTGCGGGTGCCGTGGTGTCTAAAATCATGAAACGATCCTTACCATTGAGTACTCGATCGAAAACTATAATCCTAATGCGTTACTTGCCATAAGACTTCTATCTATGTAACGAAAGTGCAATATGCTATATACGTTATATACAAGTTTGTAAAGTGCGGTAGAGTGGCTGTAACACAATCCGGTGAGGGGGCCGATATGATCAAGGCTGTTATTTTTGACATGGATGGAACGCTGGTCGATACCGAGCGTTTGGGGATTAAGGCCTGGAAGGCAGGCGCCGCTGAGCTGGGGCTCGCGATTGATGAAGCGCTGATCCATCAGTTTATCGGCCGCACGCTGCCCGATGTCATGGACATCCTTGATAAGCATTACGGCAGCCATGAAACCACCGAGGCGATCTATCGTCGCCACAAGGAGATTCGCGACGAGATGGTCAAGACCGAACTGGAACTTAAGGCCGGTGCCGCCGAGTGCCTAGACGAGCTGCTGGCTGCGGGCTATCACGTGGGTCTAGCGACGTCGTCGCGCCTCGTTACGGCCGAGCGCAACCTTAAGATGGTCGGTCTTTTTGACAAGTTTGAAACGGTAACGTGTGGCGAGGACGTCGTGCACGGCAAGCCCGACCCCGAGATGTATCTGCTCGCCTGCGAGCGCGCGGGCTTTGCTCCCGAGGAATGTGCCGTGGTCGAGGATTCGCGCAACGGCTGCGTCTCGGGAATCACGGCCGGATGTCATGTCTTTGCCGTCCCCGATATCGTGCCGCTGCCGCAGGACGTGGTGGATGGCTGCGAGGCCGTGCTCGATACGCTGTTCGATCTGGCGGCGGCGGTCAAGGCCGTGTGCTAGACAATTGCGGTGTTGAAACGAGCAATTGCCCACGTTTGCGCTCAAGCAAAAGGGGTCCGGCAATGGTCGGGCCCCTTTTGCTTGAGCGGCGACTTAGCATACTTGCGGGCGTGCTATAGATACGCACCGAGGTTGATGGCCGTGGCGTCGGTCTGGCTGCTTGCCTGGGTGCTGGCGCGTTCCAGCAGGAACGGCCGCACGAGTTCTTGGCGGTTGATGTCCTCGATGGCCGTGACCGCGGTGACGGTGCGCGCGGCAGAGCCGATGTGGACGTGCTTGGTCTTTGCCGGGGCCTTGTTCTCAATTTGCTCCATGAGCAATTGAACGCCCTTGCGGCCAATCTCGTAGCCCGGGGGCGCTACCGTAGTGAGCGGGACCGATCCGCTCCAAGCGAGTGGGTTGCCATCGCAACCTGCTACGCGTACTTGCCCGGGGACGGCGATGCCTTTGTCGACCAGCGCCGAGATGACGCCCGAGGCCAGCACGTCGGTCAGACCGACGACAAAATCGGGGCGTTCGTCGGCGGGGCGCGCGGCGATTTGGGCGCCGATGCCGTAGCCGTCGGCGGCGGTATTCCATTCGCCGGCGTCGATGACTTCGATCTTGATATCGGGGTGCAGGGCGAGCGCCTTATGAATGCCAAGGACGCGCAGGGTGAGTTGCATAAATGCTGCTCTACCCACAACGGTGATATGGCGTGCGCCGCGGGCGATGGCAAGTTCGGCAATGATGCGACCCTGGGCCTCGTTGTCGGCCGCTACGTAGTAGCCGGGCTCGGAGCAATGGATGTCCAGATGGACGATCGGCACGGGCATTTTAGTCATGGCCGGATGCCAGTCGGGGGACGCCATGGGCTGAACCATGACGCCGGACATCTGGGTGCCCATAAAGTAGCGCAGGTAATGGTCCTCGAGAATGTCGTCGTTATCGGCGTTGGCGATGAGCAAGTCGTAGCCGTGCTTGCGGGCCTCGTTGTGGGCGCCGCTGGCGATTTGGAGCGAAAAGCCGTGATCGAGACGGGGGAGCACCAGGCCAAAGGACTTGGTGGCGCCGCCCGCGAGCTGACGAGCGCTTTGGTTGGGCAGGTAGCCCAGGCGATTGATGGTCTCGTTGATGAGCTTGAGGGTCTCGGGGCGCAACTTTTCGGGATGGTTGAGCGCGTTGGAAACCGTGCCCAGCGAAACCCCGGCCTCGCGCGCGACGTCGCTGATTTTTACCTTTGCCATAGCGGCCCCTTTGATGCGTTTCAAGTACAAGCCAGATTGTAGCATCCCAAACCTACCAAAAAGGGACAGGTTTATTTTGGCAGGTTTTATCTGGGGAAACGCTGTTGCCAACGCGACCACCACGAAGGGGACGGGCACCTTTGTGGTGGTTTGGACCGGCTGAACGTGTGTGCATCGAGTGGTATCTAAGTTGAGATACCACTTCTGGTATATCAGCTTGCGTTTGCGTGAGTACAATACTCGAACGTTATGCGTCTCAGCGCCCCCTGTGCGTGGACGTTTTGCAGTCAAGCGGACGAAGGGATTTATCCTATGTGCGGAATTGTCGGCTACACCGGCTCTGATATTGCAAAGAACATCCTGGTCACGGGCCTCAAGCGTATGGAGTATCGCGGCTATGACTCCTCGGGCGTCGCGCTCGAGGTGGGCGAGGGCGCCGCGGCGCACCTCGATGTCATCCGCCGCGTGGGCAAGGTCGCGGGCTTGGAGAGCGAGCTTTCCAACATTGACAGCGACGCTACCTGCGGTATCGGCCACACCCGTTGGGCCACCCACGGCAAGCCCTCCGTCGTTAACGCTCACCCCCACACCAGCTGTGACGGTCGTATCGCCATCGTCCACAACGGCATCATCGAGAACTTCGCCGAGCTGCGCGAAGAGCTGGAGGGCCGCGGCCACCACTTTAAGAGCGAGACCGATACCGAGGTCTTCGCGCATCTGATCGAAGAGGCTTATGCCGAGACGCACGACCTGATGGCCTCCGTGCGCGAGGCTTGCACCCACGTGGTCGGTGCCTATGGTCTGGCCGCCGTGTGCGCTGACGAGCCCGGCGTGATCGCCGTGGCCCGCAAGGATTCCCCGATCGTAGTCGGCGCGGGCGAGACCGGCTCCTATGTCGCCTCCGATGTCATCGCGCTCATCGACGCCACCCGCGATGTCGTGGTGCTCGAGGACGGTCAGTTTGCCAAGCTCACGCCCGCAGGCGTCGAGTACACCGACGAGGCCGGCAACGTTATCGAGCCCAAGGTCACCCACATCGACTGGGACCTGGACATGGCCGAAAAGGGCGGCTATCCCGACTTTATGCTCAAGGAAATCCACGAGCAGCCGCGCGTCGTGCGTGACACGCTGGTCGGTCGCATGACGCCGGCCGGCGAGCTCGACATCGACGAGCTGGGCCTTTCGCTCGAGGAACTCAACGACATCGACCGCGTCTACGTGATCGCTTGCGGAACCAGTTATCACGCTGGCCTCATTGCTAAGAATCTCATTGAGGGCTGGGCTCGCATCCCCACCGAGGTGGAGGCGGCCAGCGAGTTCCGTTATCGCAATCCCATCATCACGCCGACGACGCTCGTCGTTGCCGTGTCCCAGTCGGGCGAGACGGCTGACACTCTTGCCGCCATCCGCGACGCGCGCATCAAGGGCGCCAAGGTCTTCGGCATCACCAACGTGGTGGGCAGCCCCGTGGCGCGTGAGAGCGACGGCGTCATCTACACTAAGGCCAACAAGGAGATTGCGGTCGCCTCGACCAAGAGCTTTATCGGCCAGGTTGTGAGCCTGACGCTGCTGGCCCTGCTGCTGGCGCAGGTCAAGTACCGCCTGACCACCAAGCAGACGCGCATGCTGTTCCGCGAGCTTTCCGATACGGCCGAGCAGATCCAGTGGATTCTGGACACGCAGACCGATGCCGTGCACGAGGCGGCGCTCGTTTGCAAGGACGCGCAGTCGGCGCTGTTCGTGGGCCGTGGCATGGGTGCCGCTATTTCCTACGAGGGTGCGCTCAAGCTCAAGGAAGTCAGCTACCTGCACGCCGAGGCATATGCCGCCGGTGAGATGAAGCATGGCCCCATTGCCCTGATCGACCCGGGCTTCCCTGTCATCGCTGTGGCCACCAAGAGTGCCACCTACGACAAGACCGTGTCGAACCTTATGGAGTGCAAGGCGCGCGGCGCCAAGGTCATCGTCGTTGCCACCGAGGGCGACGAGGAGATCAACAAAATCGCCGACTGCATTATCCGCGTGCCAGCAGTCCGCGACGTGTTCAGCCCCATCACGGCGAGCGTCCCGCTGCAGCTGCTCGCCCGCGAGGTCGCCATCCTGCGCGGCTGCGACGTCGACCAGCCCCGCAACCTGGCAAAGAGCGTTACCGTGGAGTAGTTGGTTCCGCCATTCTGGCGACCAAGGCCCGGCTCCGTTGCAGCGGAGCCGGGCCTTGTTTCATTTGCCCAGATAAAACCTGCCAAAATGAACCTGTCCCAATTTGGCGGGTTAGCGGAGCTTGCTGGTCTCGAAGTACTCGGGGAACTGGTCCAGAACCTCGGTCTGGTTGCGGAACATCATATGCAGGTGCTTGCTAACCAAAAAGCTCGCTTCGATGGGGTCGCGACCGGCGATAGCGCGGCGAATCTGTTTGTGTTCGTTCACGATGTCCTGATTGTCGAGAACCTGCGTGGCAGCGCGCAGCCAGCGGAAGCGCTCCAAGTCGGCATTGGTCTCTTCGAGCCACGACCACACGGTGCTGCGACATGCGATGCTAAAAATCATGTGATGCATGAGGTTGTCGCTCAAAAAGAAGCCGATGCGATCCTCTTCGGCCATGGCCTTTTCCTGCAGCGCGATGGCGCGGTCGAGCTGCTCGATGCCGGCCGACGTGGCGCGCGCACAGCACTCCACGATCACCTGCTTTTCCAGATGTTCGCGGATGTAGCAGGCACTCTCGGCAAGGGTGAGGTTGATGGGTGAGACGTAGGTGCCGCTCTGGGGCACGGTGCGCACCAGGCCTTCCTGCGCCAAGCGAACCAAAGCCTCGCGCACGGGCGTGCGACCCATATCCAGGTCGTCGCAAAGTTGCTTGACGCCCAGCTTTTCGCCCGGCTTGTAGTCCAGGTAGACGATTTTGCGTCGAATGGTGTGGTAGGACTGGTCCTGTAGGCTCGTTTCCTGCTCGCCGACGTGCATCGATTCTTCCATAGCGCCTCGCAACTGTTCTATCAAACTCATATGTCAGTTGTTAATTATGCCGCGAATCAGCTCTCCGCGGTGGGTAATTCGGCTGTTGCCTGAGAACTATTGCGGCATCTTAGTCTGTGTTTGCGCAAGGCTGCGCTCAATGTTGCCGTATCATAAGCCGTCGCAAACGTGAAATAGAAAGAAGGAATCCCATATGCAACTGGCAAATTTCGTACGCGAGCGCTGGAAAGGCGTCTTGTTCTGCCTGATCATCGCCATTCCCGCGACGTTGCTCGGCAAACAAATTGAGGTGGTCGGCGGTCCGGTATTTGCCATCCTCTTTGGCATGGTCTTGGCGCTCGTCTTTCCCAAGAATCGTCGCGAACAGCTCGCCGCCGGCGTCACCTATACGTCCAAAAAAGTCTTGCAGTACGCGGTTATCCTGCTTGGCTTTGGCATGAACCTCTCCCAGATTCTGTCCAAGGGCGCCCAGTCGCTACCGATTATCGTGGCGACAATCTCGACCTCGCTTGTCATCGCCTTTGTGCTCTGCCGCGTTATGAACGTGCCGGGTAAGATCGCGACGCTTGTGGGTGTGGGTTCGTCGATTTGCGGCGGTTCTGCTATCGCCGCGACCGCACCCGTCATCGACGCCGACGATCGCGAGATTGCCCAGGCCATTTCGGTCATCTTCCTGTTTAACGTTATCGCGGCGCTCGTGTTTCCGACGCTCGGCGGCATGCTCGGGCTGACCAACGAGGGTTTTGGCCTGTTTGCCGGCACCGCCATCAACGACACCTCGTCCGTAACGGCTGCGGCGAGCGCCTGGGACAGCATGCATCCCGGCGCCAATGTGCTCGAGAGCGCCACGGTGGTCAAGCTCACCAGGACGCTGGCCATTATTCCCATCACGTTGGTCCTCGCATGCTGGCAGATGCATCTGGCGCGCAAGGCCGGCGGTGACGCCAAAAGCACGTTCTCCCTTAAACGCGCGTTTCCCATGTTTGTGCTGTTCTTTGTGCTGGCGAGCGTGATCACTACGGTGCTTCAGCTTCCTGCATCCATTACGGCGCCCATCAAGGAGTTGTCGAAGTTCTTTATTGTGATGGCCATGGCGGCTATTGGTTTTAATACCGATATCGTCGAGTTGGTCAAAAAGGGCGGCAAGCCCATCGCGCTGGGCTTTTGCTGCTGGATTGGCATTGCGTGCATGAGTTTGGGAATGCAGCACGTGCTGGGAATCTGGTAGAGAAGTAGCTTATTTGCGTGCTGCGTGCTGGTGAGCGCATTCTCACGGTGGAGCGATAGGAGCTCTTGCGGGTATGGTTTGTCCGCAGGTTTATTAGTCCCGAAGAGCTCTTATCGCCCCGCCAGGATGGCGATGCGGGGCAACACCTATACTCGCAGGACGGCGCTTTCTGCCCTATAGTGTTTGGTGAGCAATATCGTTCAATTTTGAAACACTCGGTCGTGTGACCGTCGGCGGTTGCACGTCGCTGCGGACAGGGGCAAATCATGGATAGCGATGCCAAGCTGAACATCTTGACCGAGGCCCTGGCTGCTGCCGGGGCCTCGGCATTGGCAATCGATGCGCGTGGGGACGTCGCGATCTCGACCATGAATGACGCGGCGCTCGAGCGGGATGTGGCGGCTTTTGTCGCTGAGCGCCTCGACCGTATAGGAGACGGCGCGCGTCTGGTTATGGGGCGTGCGGGTACGCGCCTGAGCCTGACCGTTCGCCCCACCGACAAAGAGGGCGGGGGCCTTTGGGTCGTCGTGGTCCGCGAGGTGCGCGGCGCCGCGGCGCATGCGGGCATCGAGTGGCTCAACGCCGACGAAGTTGAGGCCCGCTACGAATCGAGTGCATACGGCATCGTTGAGGGTGCCGCTGCGGTGGCTGCACCGGTTGCCGAGAGCTACGCGCGCGGTGTGCCCCTTATGCTCGAGGGTGAGCTGGGAGCGGGTCAGGTTGAGATCGCCAAGCGCCTCTATCTGGACGGTCCTTTTGCCGATCGGCCCTTTGTTTCCGTCGCGCTCGATGAACTCACCGATCGCGGTTGGCGCCATGTGCTCAAAAGCTCCGAATCGCCGCTGTTCCAAACGGGGCTGACCCTTTGCATTGAGGGCTGGAACGCGGTTGTCCCCCAGCGCCTCCGCGAGCTGGTCTCCACGATGACCGACACCGCGTTGGCGACGCGCTGCCATGTGGTGCTGACGGCGAATGACATGCCGGGCGGCGGCGAAAGTGATCAAGCCGCCTTTGTGACCGAGCGCTTCGCCTGTGCGGTGAGCGTGGCGCCGGCAATCGCCGAGCAGGGAGCCGCGTCGACGAAGGCTGCGCGCTATTTGGAATATCTCGCTGATGCATTTGGGACAGCAGCGCCCACGCTGTCTGCCGCGGCGACGAAGACGCTCGATGCTTACCGCTGGCCGCGCAATTATCTGCAGCTCCGCGAGGTCTCGGAACGACTGTATATATTGGTGGGGACGGGCACAGTGGACCGCGCTGTGGCGGAGGAAGTGCTCGCCCAAGAGGACGTGATTAAGACCGCAACCTTTGGCGCCCCGACGCTCGAAAGTGACCTGTATATCCTGCGACCGCTGGCCGATACCGAGCGAGATGTCGCGCATCTGGTTGTAGACCATCTCCACGGCAACCGAACCCGCGCGGCGGAGGTGCTGGGCATAAGCCGTACAACGCTGTGGCGCTTGCTGAAGGACGATGACCGTTGAGCGAGGCGCCCGTGACCGCGCGCGACGCGTGTGCTACAGTCCAAAGCGTTATTGTTTCGATTTGGTTACGGCGTGCGAGGGCATATGGCTGAGACTTCAAAACCGAGCCGCAGAAGGCGGAGTGCCGCGCCGGTCAACCGACGCACGACATCGGTGACGTGGGGTAAACACGCCTCGGGGTTTGATGGCTCGTTCAAGCGCACTAAATACGGCTATCCTTCGGCAAGCGCCCGCTTGGCAATGCAGGCAGAGTCCTCACTGTGGGGCCGCAAACGCGTGGTGGGCTCAAAGCTCAAACACGACGGAACGCTCGGTTATATTAGCCGCGGGGCGGCTCGCCGCAGCGGACTCAATCCGGCTGGTTGGCACCGTTATGTTCCGATCGCGGTCGTCGTTGCAGTGATCGTCATCGCACTCGCTGCGCTTGGCTACGCCGGCGGTGGCGCCAACTTGGACGCAGTGTTTAAATCGCCCGAGCTCGCGCATGCAGGCACAGAAGTTGTCGAGGGCGCTCAGGCCCAGACGAGCGTCGCGCCCCAGCGCGGTATCGTTGCGGCGGCCTCCACCATCGCCGATGTGCAAAAGGACGAGGACGAACAGGGCGATGGCGCCGAAACGGCCCAGACGAACGAAACGACGACAACTCCATCGGCAAGATAAGTTGCGAGTGGAGCAGCAAATTTGGGACGGGGCTTTTTTAGCTGCCCAAGACAGTGGCTCATTCGATGTCAGTCGCCAAAAGCGAGCGAGCCGCATTTGCGCCAAGGTGACGTGAAATGAGAGGGCGCTGACCTTCTGGTCGCGCCCTCGAAATTGAACGTCAGATTGGCGTGAATGCGGCCCGCGCAGCGTCAACGAGCCCGCCGTTCGGTAGAACGGCGGAACTAATTACCTTACGTAGATGATGTTGTCGCGGCGCGGCTTTGCCTCGGGTAGCGTGTCCTCGGCGTAGCCAAGAATGCAGTTACCGACACCGCGCAGGCTGCCGTCGGCGGGCAGGCCCCAGCTGGCCAGCAGCTCCAGGCCCTCGGGCGAGTCAAAGACCTCATGCGCGCGGTGAATCCAGCACGAATCGACACCCAGTGCATAGGCGGCGTTGAGCAAGTTGCCCATGGCGAGCGAGCCGTCTTCCAGATGTGTGGGCACGCTGCGGTCAACCAGCACCACCACAACGGTCTTGGCGCCATAGAAGGGGTCGCCGTTGCTGCCCATGACCTGGGCGTTGAGCTGTGAGAGACGCTTGACGGTCGCGGGGTCGGTGACGGCGACAAACGTCACCGGCTGGCGGCCCATGCCGCTCGGTGCATATTGGCCGGCTTCGATAATACGTGCAAGCTTTTCGGCCTCGACGGGACGATCGCTGTAGTTGCGGCAGCTGCGGCGGTGAATGAGTGCTTCGATAGTCTCCATGGTGTCTCCTTGCGGTGGCGTTGCAGATGCCCCGTTCATACCCGTCGGGCTCAAACGATAGACGGTCAATTGCCCGGCCAAAAGGATAGATTCCAATTGGGAAAGTAGGTTTGCATAAAAGTACCTTCAGAATGTGACAAACAAATAGGATGGTTAAACGTTTTATCCCGTCTACCCTGCGGTTTTTTACCACTTGCCTAAATGACGAACGCATAACCTCTGATAAAGGTTTTACTAAAGGAGTACCAACGTTTATCAATGCGCCGTGGTGGCGCCGGGCCAGGAGGTAACATCATGTTCCAGGCTGGAGATGTCGTCGAGACCGATTTCGAAGGATTTCTGAAGCTGCTGCGTTCCAAGACGCGCGCTTTCGTGTCGATTAACGATCACGAGTACTACATCACGCACACCGATGGCTATTGGCGTGTTCAGGATTGCGAGGCCCTCAACGACAAGGGCCACTTTACTGACTGCTCCGAGCTGGTCAACACGGTCTGCGAGGTCGTCGAGCTGCCGTGGATTGCCGGCAAGAGCCTGCATGACAGCTTCTCGGGCGCTACGGTCTATGAAGCCGTCGCCGCTTAACGGGCAATAAAACCCGATTTTCACGTGACCGCTGGCGCCGCCCCCGCGCCGGCGGTCTTTTTCTGCCGATAGGCCATAAAAGTTCACGCATTTGCGGAGAGCCTGTTGAGGATAGTCAAAACTCGGACTAATCTAGAGACACAAAATTGGTCAAAAATCGGACAATTGAATGGTGGGATAGATGAATAGTGCGGTTACGCTGGTCGACTTCGACCGGTTGCTCAATGGACTCGACCATATCTATTCGGAGTTCTCGCGCGCCTGCGGCCTTTCGGACTGCGCTTACTGGATGCGCGTCGATACCAGCACGGCGGGCGGCAGTATTGCCGTAAGTCGTCTGACAAGCGAATGGTTCTACAGCAAGCAGACCATCAACTCGGCAATTAAAACCTTGACGGCGCGGGGCTTCGCAACGTTGGAGTTTGCCGAAGGCAGTCGTAAGAACAAGGTTGTGAGCCTGACCGAAGAGGGCAGGCGATTTGCCGAGCGTTATGCGCTGCCGGCACTCAAGGCCGAGCAGCGAGCCTTTGGCGCGCTTGAGCCATGTGAGCAGCGCGAGATTATGCGCTTGATCGGCAAATTCTCTCAGGTGCTCGGCGATGAGTGCGATGCCTTTAAGCAGCATATCGCTGCCGAGAGCCAGGCCGAGAATCAAGGTGAGGGGGAGTCGTGCGACTGTTAATGAGGTTTCTAAAGCCATATCGAGGGCTTGTCGCAGTGACGCTGCTGGTGCTGCTGGTGGATAACGTCGGTACGCTGTTGGTTCCCACGATGCTGGCGAACATGGTCAACACCGGTATTACCACGGGCGATGTCGACTACATTTTACGCAACGGCCTATACATGTTTATCGCGACCAGCATGGCTAGCGGCGGCACGGTGCTGGGCTGCTATCTTTCGGCGCGCCTGGCCGCCAACGTGGCTTGCGATATCCGCAATGCCGTGTACGACAAATCGCTCGAGCTCGCGGCCAGCGATTTTGAGCGCTTTGGCACCGGATCGATGATCACGCGCTCGCTCAACGATATCAACGTGATTCAGCAGGCGATTCTGCAGACGATTCAGCTGGTGCTGCCCGTGCCTTTTTTGGCTGTGGCGGGCATCATCTTCGCCTGGTTTATCGATCCTGCCATGGGCACGCTTCTGGGCGTAGTCGTTGCGATTGTGCTGGTGGCGGCGGTCTTTACGGTTGCCAACGCGGCTCCGATCTTTATGCGCTTGCAGAGCTTTATCGACCGCATGAACGTGGTGCTGCGCGAAAACATCGTGGGCGTGCGCGTCATCCGTGCGTTTAACAAGGAGCGTCACGAGGAGCGGCGCCTGGACGAGGTGTTTAGCGACTACGCCGCCAACGCCATCAAGGTCAACCACCTGTTTGTGGGCCTCGACAGCTCCAGCTTCTTTTTGATGAACATCGCCGAGGTGGCGGTGCTGTGGGTGGGCGGCAACCGCGTAGGCGCCCACGCCATGCAGATTGCGAGTATCTCGGCGGTGCTGGAGTATGCAATTCTGATCCTGTTCTTTGTGATGATGGCCCAGATGGTGGTGCTGACGCTTCCGCGTGCTGCCGCGTGCCTGAACCGTGCGCAGCAGGTGTTGGAGATTGAGCCGAGCATCGTCGATGGCGAGCGCACGCTGGATGACGGGGCGCGCGAGCCCCAAGACGAAGCCGATGCGGTGGCCGTGTTCGACCACATGTCGTTTCGCTTTGACGATGCCGACGAGGACACCCTGTGCGACCTGAGCTTTGCCTGCCGTCGCGGTCAGACGACTGCGATCGTTGGCTCGACAGGCTCGGGCAAATCGACGGTGGCAAAGCTTCTGCTGCGCTTCCACGATGCCACCAAGGGCTCCATTCGCCTGAATGGTGTGGACCTGCGCGAGCTTACGCAAGACGAAATCCGCGGGCGCATTGCCTATGTGCCGCAGAAGGCGTGGCTGTTCTCGGGCACGGTGGCGAGCAACCTTCGCTTTGGTAACGAAGGCGCGACCGAGGGCGACATGCTTCACGCGCTTGAGGTTGCCCAGAGCACCTTTGTACTCGACCAACCGCAGGGGCTCGATACCCCGGTTGCCCAGGGCGGTACGAACTTTTCGGGCGGCCAGCGCCAGCGTTTGGCAATCGCCCGTGCGCTCATGAAGCATGCCGATCTATATATCTTCGATGACAGTTTTTCGGCCCTGGACTTTAAGACCGATGCCGCCCTGCGTCATGCGTTGCAAGACGAGACGCGTGACGCTGCGGTGCTCATCATCGCGCAGCGCATCTCGACGATCTTGCACGCCGACCAGATCGTCGTGCTCAAGGATGGCGAGGTTGTGGGTCTGGGCACGCATGGCGAGCTTATGGAAACCTGCGAGGTGTACCGCGCCATCGCGGAATCGCAGATGAAGGGAGGTGAGTAGCATGACCGAGGAGCTCAAGAAGCAGGGCGGCGTTGATGACGCCGCTGCCGCGGGACTGGCCGAGGAAACGACTGCCGCGTCGACCGAGCTGGATGACGCCGCCAAGGCTGCAGCCGAGCGCGAGGCTCGCCGCCAAGCGCTCTACGAGGAAAACGAACGTGTCGAGGACGAGCGCGCCCGCGCCGAGGCAGAGCGTATGCGCGATGTGGGCGACGAGGACGAGGACGAGAAACCCCGCGACACCTGGGCGACGGTGCGCCGCCTGTGGAGCGAGGCTGCCGGCGACCATTGGCGCTTCTATATCGTGTTCGCGAGCATTGTGTTCTACGCCATCTTTAACACCGCTGCGCCGGCATATAGCGCCCGCGTGATCGATGAGCTGTGGGGCCACATTCAGGTGGCGTTTGCCAACGGAACCACCTTCAACATCACTTGGGAGAACTGCGGCAAGACCATCTTCGTCTACTTTATGATTTGGACAGCCGCCGCCTCGTTCTACGCGCTCCAGAGCTTTTTGATGTCGAGCGTTGCCGAGCGCCTCAACCTGCGCCTACGCAACCGCATCGCACAAAAGCTCAACCGTCTGCCGCTCGCCTACTTTGACGCGCATCGCCCCGGAGAAGTGGTCAGTCGCGCGACCAACGACTTGGACAAGATGTCCGAGAGTATGCAGCGCGGACTGCTGCAGCTGCTGGTGTCGATCGGTACCGTGGTGGGCGCCGTGAGCGTGATGTTCGTGTTTAGCGTGCCGCTCACGCTCGTCTTTTTGTTCTTTATGGTGCTGTCGCTGCTGATGACCAAAGTGGTCTCGCGTCGCACACATGACATGACCGGCGAGCGCCAGGAGTGGGTGTCCAAAATCACGAGCGCGGTCGAGGAGGGCTACTCGGGCCGTCTGGTGATTCGCGCGTTTAACCGCGAGCGTCAGAGTTCTGCCGAAGTGCACGAGGCCTCGGGCGAGCTGGCACGCGTGAGTGCCAAGGCCGACTTTATGATTAACGCCGTCGGCCCCGCGGTGCGCTTTATCGGCCGCCTGGCACAGATCGTGATTGCGATTGTGGGCTGCAGTATGCTGGTTGCCGGCCACATGACCGTCGGCGTGTTCCAGGCGTTCTTCCAGTTTATCTACGAGGCGTCCGAACCCATGACGCAGTTGTCGTTTACTTTCAACTCGCTGCAGAGCGCGCTGGCGAGTGCGGAGCGCGTGTTCGACCTGCTTGATGAGCCCGAGATGGAAGCCGATCCGCTGCCGGACGAGGCTGCCAAGCTGCCGGGTCGCGTTGAGGGTCGCGTCTCCTTTGAGCACGTGCGCTTTGGTTATTCGCTCGACAAGCCGCTTATGCGCGACGTGTCGTTTACCGCCGAGCCGGGCCAGAAGATTGCCGTGGTGGGAACCACGGGCGCAGGCAAGACGACGCTCATCAACCTGCTCATGCGCTTCTATGAGATTGACGGCGGGCGTATTACGCTCGACGGCGTGGATACGAGCCGCATGGATCGCGGCGAGCTACGTCAGCAGTTTGGCATGGTGCTGCAGGACGCCTGGCTATTCGATGGCACGATTGCCGAAAACATCGCCTACGGCTGTCCTGAGGCAACGCGCGAGGAGATTGTTGCGGCTGCGCGCGCCGCCCAGGTTGACTTCTTTGTGCGCACCATGCCGCAGAGCTACGACACGCGCGTGGCCAACGATGCCGAAAGCATCAGCCAGGGCCAGCGTCAGCTGCTGACCATCGCACGCGTGCTGCTCAACAACCCGGCGATTCTCATCCTGGACGAGGCGACCTCAAGCGTGGATACGCGCACCGAGCTTGCCATCGGTCGTGCCATGGACGCGCTCATGCGCGGGCGCACGAGCTTTGTGATCGCGCATCGCCTGTCGACAATCGTGGATGCCGACCTGATTCTGGTCATGGACCACGGCAACATTATCGAGCAGGGCACGCATAAGGAGCTGCTGGCTGCCGAGGGTGCCTACGCCGACCTCTATCTGAGCCAGTTCGCATAATGTGGCAAAGGGACAGTCCCGCATGTCACATCAAAAAGAAAGGCGCGCCGGGGATGAATTCCCTGGCGCGCCTTCTTGTGTTGATGCGGGCTTGTACCGTTCGCAGCCCTAGCGTTCGTCCACGAGCTTTGCGACGAGGGCTTTGAGCTCGGCCACCTCTCGCTCGAGTTCCTTGACGCGGCGGGCGTTTTCGGTGATGCCCTGGCGGTTGAGGGCACTCTGCTCGGCGGCGTCATCGGGCATGTACTCGCGATGCTGCTTGGCGTCGAAACTCTCCTCGAACACACGGCAGCCGTTGCGCTTGATGATGCGTCCCGGCACGCCCACGACGGTGCAGTTGTCGGGCACGTCCTTGACGACAACCGAGTTGCCGCCGATTTTGACGTTGTTGCCGATGCGGATGTTGCCGAGCACCTTGGCGCCCGTGCCCACGGTGACGTTGTTGCCGAGCGTTGGGTGGCGTTTGCCGGTCTCGTTGCCGGTGCCGCCGAGCGTGACGCCCTGGTAGAGCACGCAGTTGTCGCCCACAATGGTGGTCTCGCCGATGACGACGCCCATGGCATGGTCGATAAAGAAATGCTTGCCGATCTGTGCCGCGGGATGAATCTCGACGCCGGTGATGTGGCGGGGGATTTGCGAGAGCACGCGGGCGAGCGAGCGATGACCGTGCTCCCAGAGCCAGTGCTCGGGCACGTGGTTCCACTTGGCGTGCAGGCCAGGATAGGAAAGGAAGATGACCAGACCGTTTTGCGCGGCGGGATCCTGCGCTTGGACGGTCTTGATGTCCTCGCGAATGGTATTGATAAAGCTCACCGGCCGCCCTCCCTTAGCGCCATGGCAATGCGATTCAATAAAGTATAGCGATTCGCTAGGGATTAGGAAGGACAATCTTGGCGGCATTGCACGACAGGTGTCAGTTATGCAAACTTGCTGGTAATGGAGTCATGCTTTTGTGGGGTTGCGCACGAGGGGGCGCAGCAACCGTATACTGGTCAACTTGGACGTATCCGCGCCCGCAACTGAGAGGTTTTGCTTCATGGGTTTCATCAATTTTATCGCCGAGCTGCTCAAAGACCCGCGCACCGCGATTGCCAGCTGGATCGCCGCCGGCCCGCTTGTGGCCTATGGCTGCGTGTTCCTGATTATCTTCATTGAGACGGGCGTGGTGTTCTTCCCGTTTCTCCCTGGCGATTCGCTGCTGTTCGCTTCGGGCTTCTTTGCCCACAACGGCGGCTTTAACATCGTGGCTCTGCTGGCCGTCGCATGGGCTGCTGCCATCCTGGGTGACCAGTGCAACTTTATGATCGGTCACTTCTTTGGCAAAAAGATTATCGCTTCGGGCAAGGTCAAGGCCATGACGCCCGAGCGCATCAAAAAGTCCGAGGATTTCTTGGACAAGTGGGGTCACCTGGCCATCTTCCTGGGTCGCTTCTTCCCGTTTATCCGCACCTTTGTGCCCTTTATCGCCGGCATGGGCGGCATGCACTGGCGCAATTTTGTCATCTTTAACGTGCTGGGCGGCATTACCTGGTCGACGCTCTTTACACTGCTGGGCTACTTCTTTGGCGGCATCCCCTTTGTGCAGGAGCACTTTGAGCTGCTGATCGTCGGCATCGTTGCCGTGTCGATCATCCCGACCGTGGTCGGTCTGGTTAAGGCTAAGCTTGGCAAAAAGAACGCGTAGCTCGAGCCAGCGCGCAAAGCGTGCAGTTGAGGCCCGTCACCGCTTACGGTGGCGGGCCTCTTTAGTTTCAGCCAAATGAAAATACTTTACTTAGTTAAAGAAAAGCGTTTTATCAGACGCGTACGGGGAGTACAATCTCGTGCATGCGAATCGACGTGCCATCGGCTTTGATGCTGTTCGCGTGTCCCGTCCGGCTCTACGCTCCGGGCGTGCGACGTTGCGACGCGGTCGGCCTCGGTCCTTGCGTGCGGGTTCGCGAGTTTGCAACTGTGTATGTAAGGAGCGACATATGACTGTCGAGAAGAAGGATATCGATTGGGGTAGCCTCGGCTTTGGCTACATGAAGACCGATTACAGCTACGAGGCTCATTGGAAGGACGGCGAGTGGGACGAGGGTGGCCTGACCACCGACCATACCCTGCATGTCTCCGAGTGCGGCGGCATCTTCCATTACTGCCAGGAGGTCTTTGAGGGCCTGAAGGCCTACACCGCCGAGGACGGCAGCATCGTCTGTTTCCGTCCCGACATGAACGCCGAGCGCATGTACAACTCTGCGCAGCGCCTCGAGATGCCCCCGTTCCCCAAGAACAAGTTCGTTGAGGCCGTCAAGCAGGTCGTCTCTGCCAACGCCGCCTGGGTTCCGCCCTTCGGCTCCGGCGCGACCCTGTACGTGCGTCCGTTTATGATCGGTTCCGGTGACGTGATCGGCGTGGCTCCCGCTCCTGAGTACACGTTCCGCATTCTCGTGACCCCGGTCGGTCCGTACTTTAAGGGTGGCCTCAAGCCCGTCAAGCTGCGCGTTTCCGAGTATGACCGTGCCGCACCGCACGGCACCGGCAACATCAAGGCCGGCCTGAACTACGCCATGTCCCTTAAGCCCACGATGGAGGCCCATCGCGAGGGCTATGCCGAGAACCTGTATCTCGACTCCGAGTCCCGCACCTATGTCGAGGAGACCGGCGGCGCCAACGTGCTGTTCGTGAAGGAGGACGGCACCCTCGTCGTTCCGCAGTCGCACACCGACTCCATCCTGCCCTCTATCACCCGTCGTTCGCTCGTTCAGGTTGCTCAGGACCTGGGCATGACCGTTGACCAGCGTCCCGTCGAGTGGGCCGAGGTCAAGGCCGGTACCTTTGTCGAGTGCGGCCTGTGCGGCACCGCTGCCGTCATCTCCCCGGTTGGCGAGATCGACAACAAGGTTTACGGCGCCGACGAGACCGTGACCTTCCCGGCTGGCTACACCGAGATCGGCCCCGTGATGAAGAAGCTCCGCGAGACTCTGACCGGCATCCAGTCTGGTGCTGTCGAGGACAAGCACAACTGGGTTTACACCGTCGCGTAAGCTGTCTTAGCTGTCCGGCCCGAGGGCGATCTTCCTTTCCGGCGCGTCCTCGGACATGAAAGAACCTCCGCTGCGCACTTCGTGCGGCGGAGGTTCTTTCGTCCTGCGGAGTGCGCCGGAAAGGAAGGCCGCGCTTTTGTTTTGGTTCGCGCCATGTGGGGGTGGTGGCGACGTGCATTTTTGCGAGTGTTCTGCAATCGAAGGCCCCTGCATACCGACCTCGGGCAAAAAATCGGGATTTCTCGATGTTTTCTACGAATGATGGGCGGGGTTACGGGCTGACAGCGTTTGATTTGCAGGGATATTCGCGGTCTTTGGCACTTATCGTGGCGCCCGAAGCTCTTGGTTATGTTGAATACTCCTAAAAATGCACGGCGCTTAGAGGGGGACCTTCGCGAAAAAGGAAACCGCCCCGTCGAAGTATGCATTCGACGGGGCGGTTTATGCATTTGGCCGATTAAGGATGCGCTGCCAAACTACTAGAACTTGACGGTCGGGGCCTGACGGGCTGCTTCAGCGGCCTCGAAGCCCTGGCGCTCCTTAAACTGGAAGATGCCGGCAAAGATGACAGCCGGGAACGTCTGAATGGCGTTGTTGTAGCTGAGCACACAATCGTTGTAGCTCTGGCGTGCATAGCTAATCTTGTTCTCGGTATCCTCGAGCGATGCCTGCAGCTGCGTAAAGTTGGTGTTTGCCTTAAGATCGGGGTAGGCCTCGGCTACGGCGAAGAGCTGGCGCAGCGCACCGGTCAGCACGTTGTCGGCTTCCATCTTGGCCTCGGGCGTGGTGGCCTTGACGGCGGTGTTACGCGCGCTGATCACGGCGGAGAGCGTCTCCTGCTCGTGCTTGGCGTAGCCCTTGACGGTCTCGACCAGGTTGGGGATCAGGTCGTTGCGGCGCTGCAGCTGCGTATCGATGTTCTGCCAGGCGTTATCGATGCGGTTACGCTTGGTGACCATGTTGTTGTAGATGCCGGCGATGGCGCAGACAATCACAATGACAACAACGATGCCGATGATGACGGTAATCATGATGTCTCCGTTTCGAATGGCCGCGGCGGCATGCGCCAGCTGCCGTTGGTATAACGCTACTAGTATACCCGCAACGTTTTGCCGTGCCGAACTTTCCGGTAAGCGTTGTGTTTTCGGCGGGGTCGGTACCGGGGCAAAGCGCGCGAGGTACAGGTGTAAGATATGCGACAGATTGACGAGTGTTGTCTTTGCCCTGAGGATGGCGATACCAGTGGACCTTCGCATCAAGAAAACCTACCGCGCCCTGTTCGATGCCTTCACCGAGCTTCTCGAGGAGCATCGTTTTGAGGACCTGACGGTTGCCATGCTGTGCGACCGCGCCATGATTCGCCGCACGACGTTCTACAAGCACTTTCGCGACAAGAACGATTACTTTGCCTTTTATATCGATGAGCTCATGTCGGGCTTGCCGCAAAAACAGCCCGATGAGGCCGGCGCAGTGTCTGCCGAGGACGTGCGCGCGCTTCGGCACGCGATTTTGGACGATGCCATGGATTTGATTCTGGCGCACGAGCAGCTCATGGATAACATTTTGGCAAGCAGCATGTCGGGTATGTTGACCAACGTTATTTGCGACCGCATTGCCCGCTCCATCCGCGAGCGTGTGATGAACGTGCTTGCCGAGGATGCCCTGGCCCCCGTGTCACTCGAGACGACGTCTGAGTTTGTCGCCGGCGGTATTATTCGACTTTTCACGATATGGTGGGAATCGGGCCACGATCTTGAGCGTCGACCCGAGATGGCCGACGTGGTCGATGCACTGTTTGAGCGGACCATGACGCCGGTGCATCACTAAAGTGGCGGAGAGAGGGGGATTCGAACCCCCGGAACGCTCTCGCGCTCAACGGTTTTCAAGACCGCCGCATTCAACCGCTCTGCCATCTCTCCGTGAGTCGTAATGATAGCATCGTTTTGAATTTGCAACAGGGAAGGCGAACGATGACGATTACCGAAATCGACGAGAAGTTCATGCGCGAGGCGCTGGCGGAGGCGCGCGCTGCTGCGGCAGTGGGCGAAGTGCCCATTGGCGCTGTGGTGGTGCGCGTGGGTGAGACCGTCGCGCGGGCGCATAATCGTCGCGAGCTCGACCAGGACCCTTCGGCTCATGCAGAGTTCGCGGCCCTGTGCGCTGCCGCTCGGTCGCTCGGTCGCTGGCGCCTTTCCGATTGCACGGTCTACGTGACGCTCGAGCCATGCTGCATGTGTGCGGGGCTTATGGTTAACGCGCGCGTGGGGCGCTGCGTGTATGGCGCGCGTGACGCCAAGGCGGGCGCGCTGGGTTCGCTGTATGACCTGAATGCCGATTCGCGTCTGAATCATCGGTTTAACGTGACGGCTGGGGTCCTGGCGGATGAATGCCGCGAGCTGCTGAGTAACTATTTTGGCGGTCTGCGCGGAGCGGGTGGCGCTGATTGCGGTTGCGGGGCCGATCTTGAAGCACACGCCGCTCACGCCGCAGCGCTTGCAGGTGCCGGTGAGGATGCTGGCACGGCGGTTGACTTTGGTCCTGCGTGCCGCCGGCCCCGCCGTGTGCTGCTGGCGATCGACTCCTTTAAGGGCAGCGTGTCGAGTGCGCAGGCGGAGGCGGCGGTTGCCGAAGGCATGCGCCGTGTGTGGCCCGATGCCGAGGTGCGCGCATTGCCGCTGGCGGATGGCGGTGAGGGGACGCTCGATGCCGTTGCCGCCTGCGGTGGCGAGCTCTCAACCTGCGATGTCGCAGGCCCCTTTGGCGAGCGTGTGTCTGCCCGGATGTTAGTGGACGGCGAGCGCGAGTCGGCTGTTATTGAGATGGCCGAAGCCGCGGGCATCGGGTATTCGCCTTGCGCGGAGTCGTCGGCGCTTGCGGCTTCGACCTATGGCGTGGGCGAGCTGATGCTCCGTGCGGTTCGCGCGGGTGCAAAGACTATCTATATTGGCTTGGGCGGCAGCGCCACCAACGACGGTGGCGCCGGCATGCTGCAGGCGCTGGGCGCGCGTGTGGTCGATGACCAGGGCTGCGATGTTGCCCCCGGTCTTGCCGGCCTTGAGCAGGTGGCGAGCGTTGATTTGGCGCCAGCGCTGCAGGCTTTGGACGGCGCTCGTATCGTTGTGCTCTCCGATGTCGAGAATCCGCTCGTGGGGCGTCGCGGCGCGCTTGTGGTGTTCGGTGGACAGAAGGGTCTGCCGACGGGGGATGCCGAGGCCCTGGGCAAATACGACGGATGGATGGTCGGCTATGGCCGCCTGCTCGATGCAGCGATTGCTAGGGCGCGGGCTCAGGGGTTGTTGCGCACACCCGAGGGCGCACGGACATTTGGCTCGGTGCTCGGCGTGCCCGGCGCGGGCGCGGCAGGTGGCTTGGGCGCCGCGCTGCTGGCGCTCGGGGCGGAGCTGCGCTCGGGCGTAGAGACGGTGCTCGATCTGATTGGGTTTGACGAGCGCGTGCGCGATGTCGACCTGGTCATTACAGGCGAGGGCAATATGGACGAGCAATCCGCCGCCGGTAAGGCACCGGTGGGCGTGGCCCGTCGTGCGAAGCGATATGGCAAGCCGGTGGTCGCCGTCGTGGGCGGTCGTGCTGACAACCTGGATGCGGTGTATGGGCAGGGTGTCGACTTAGCTCTGCCGGTCTGCCGCAGGCCCATGCCCCTTGACCAAGCGCTCGACCCCCAGGAAGCCACAACCAACCTCATCTTCGCCGGTGAGTCAGCCGCCCAAGCCTACGACCTCGCTCGCCTCTAAAACCCATCCCCTCGATAAGTTGCGGTGAAATACGGAGTGTTTTTGCCTTTAAGGTGCCAATTCAGTCCGTATTCCACCGCAACTTCGAGAATGTCCATTCGAGGTTGGCTGCCTTGTGCCTTGGGTCGGACCGCCTGCCACGAAACGTGGCCATCTACTACGTTAAACCGGCCACTCTCGACCATCCCGGAATTTACAAAAACAAAACCGCAGGTAGAAAGCTTGCCGATTTTCGAAAAAGTCGGCTATGGTCGACCCCTGTGGCCTAAAAGTAGTAGATGGGCCCTTTCTGCGGTGCGGCACCAAGCCGGTCATTTTGGGATGGGACTATTTTGACTACTCATTGGCTGCTCTGGCAATCGGGCTGCAAAAGTAGTCAAAAAAGCCCCGTCCCAAATTAGCTACCTTGCTCTGGTGGGCGGGAGCGGGTAAGATATACCGAGCGCCTAGCGCGTTCGATGGGTTCGGATGACGACATGTTCCGAATCTGGTCAGGTCCGGAAGGAAGCAGCCATAAAGAGCCTCTGTCGGGCATCCGAATCCATCGAGCGCACGGGCGTTTTTTGGTGCCGCGACATGGCCCGGCCGGCGGCGAGGTATTTGGTGTCTCGCTGGTCCTCGGCTTCGCCTGCGGGATCGCTCGACTACCAAACACCTCGCCGCCGGCCGGGCCCCGTCGTCCAAAAATCACCCGTAAAGGCGCGTTTATCTAATTTAATCTATCCCTTGCGGAATGCGGCTTGCTGGCGTTGTCTGGGCATTGATGGCTACGTGGTTCAAGAGGCGGCGGTGCTGTTGCTTGAATTTTTGCAGTTAAAGAGGCCCGTTTCCTTAGGTGGGGAAACGGACCTCTTTTTGTCTCTGGGCTTGTGAATTGGCGGAGACAATAACCGCTGGCAGCTATTTTGAGTTCCTGATGCGGCGTGTGGCTGTGGCGGTTATTCCGAGGCCTGCGGCGGCGACTGCTGCGAGTGCGATTGCGCTCGGCGCTGCATCGCCCGTGTTCGCGAGCTTGCCGGCAGTCGTATTTGCTTGCTTGCCGCTGCTCGAGTTCGCCTGCTTGGTGGAGCTTGGTAGGGCGTCTTTGCCGGTTGCAGGTGAGGCAACGGGCGGTGTCGCCTCGGCGGGTTGCGTTGAGCCGGAGGGGGGCGTCGTCTCGGTCGGTTTCGTTATCTCGGGCGAGGTGGCCTTGTCTGCCGCGGCTTTCGCCTCTTCGTATGCCTTGCAGGCGTCGTCATAGGCCGTTTGCGCTTTTTTCAAATTGTCGAGGAGCGCATCTCGCCAGGCTGTGAACCGGTCGATATCGGCTTTATATTTCTCTACAGCACGTTCACAGTCATTAACTCGTCTTTCCTCTCTTCTGAGGCGGTACTGGAACTCGCGGAGCTCCGTTTCGCAATAGTTTACGTGCGTTTTTGCCGATATGATCTCACTGTGCAACTGCTTTATTTGCTGTTTAGTAGTTTCGACAAACTCCTCGTAGCCGAGTGCTTCGAGTGTCTTAAGCATCTCATGTTTCTTCTCTAATTCTGCCTGGAGCTCGCTTACCCGGTTGATGGCCCCGTCGTATTTGGCTTGGGCAGCATCGACGTCCGCTTGCATGGTGGGAAGGAGTTCCCTCCCTTCGGCGGCTTGCGCCGCCATCTTTTCGCGGTACTCTTGAAAACGGGTAATGTCATCATTGAATCTCGCAATTTTCTCGGGACTTGCGGCGTTTTTTGCGGCCTCGAGGTTTTTGAGCGCTTCCTGCATGGCTGCATACGCTTTTTCTTTTGCGGCGGCCGCGTCTTCTGTCTGCGGGGCGCCCGAATTGCCGTTGGTGGCGCTCGTCTGCGAAACGGCCGCACCGGTGGGGGAACTGGTTTCTGCCGCGATCGCCGTTGCGGGGGCGATTCCCGCGACAAGTGCCGCGGAAAGGGCGATGCCCACAGTTGCTCGTCTTGCTCTTCTTGCGAGAATGTCGTTCATCTCGGCACCTCATTTCAAGGGTCGGCGACTAACTTGGTAGCACTAAGGTAAGTATACCAAGTGGTCGACCCGATACTGGCTGGGTGCGCGCCTCTCCGCTTCTTTGGAAACCGAATCCCATTAGAAATGAAGAGTTGTTTACGCTTCTTTTGGGTTCACCGTACTATCATGATTCGAATTGAGTGTGAATGATGATAGGGAGCGCCTATACATGATTGAGCTGCTCAGGCGTTTTGGTGGTAAGTTTCGCCGGTATATGGTGGTTGGCCCTGCGTGTAAGTTGATCGAAGTGATCTTTGACCTGCTGACGCCGCTGGTGATTGCCCAGATGATCGATAAGGGCATCGGCGCGCACGACGTGAACGCCGTTATCCACTACGGCATGGTACTTGGCGCCATGGCTGTGATCGGCATCTCGTTTACGCTCGTCTGCCAAAAGATGGCGGCGCTGACTTCGCAGGGCATGGGTACCGACATTCGCGGTGCACTCTACCGGCACATCAACGAACTGAGCTATGTCGAACTCGATCGCTTTGGCACGCCGTCGCTCATCACGCGCATTACCAACGATGTCAACCAGGTGCAGCTCGCTGTGGCGCTGGGCGTGCGCATGCTTATCCGCTGGCCCTTCCTGGCGGTGGGCTCCATGTGCGCGGCCCTTGCCATCGACCTTAAGCTCGGCATCATCTTTTTGATTTGCACACCCGCCATCGGCTTGGTGTTTTGGTTTGTCATGGCGCGCTGCATTCCGTACTACAAGCAGCTGCAGGCAAAGCTCGACCGCATCGCGCTTGTCTGCCGCGAGGGGCTTTCGGGTGCCCGCGTGGTCCGCGCGTTTGTGCGCGAAGACCACGAGCGCGAGCGTTTTGCTCGTGCGGCCGACGACCAGGCGCATGTCGCCATCGCGGTGGGTAAGCTCTCGTCGGTCCTTAACCCCGTCACGTTTTTGGTGATGAATCTGGGCGTGTGCGCCATCCTGTGGGTGGGCGGCATCCAGGTCAACGTGGGTGAGCTTACGCAGGGCCAGGTCATGGCGTTTGTGAACTACATGACGCAGACCCTGACCTCCATCGTGTACGTGGCCAACCTGGTCGTTGTCTTTACCAAGGCGAGCGCGAGCGCGTCGCGTATCAACGAGGTACTCAACTGCGAGCCGAGCATCACCGACGAGGACAACGAGCCGGTCGCACTGCCCGAGCCGGGCAATGTCGCTCCGGTCCCTGCGCTGAGCTTGAGCCATGCGAGCTTCTCGTTTGGCGCCGGCGCGGCAAATGCCGTGAGCGATGTGACCCTGGAGCTGCCGCTGGGCAAAACGCTCGGCATTATCGGCGGCACGGGCAGCGGCAAGTCCACGCTCGTCTCGCTTATCCCGCGCCTGTACGATGCGAGCGCCGGCAGCGTGAGCGTGATGGGCGCCGACGTGCGCACCTGGCCGCTCGACCAGTTGCGCCGTGTGGTCGCGACTGTTCCGCAGCGCGCGTCGCTGGTGAGCGGCACCATCCGCAGCAACCTGACCTGGCGTGACGAGACGGCGACCGACGAGGAGCTCTGGGCGGCGCTCGATATGGCGCAGGCCAGCGAGTTCGTGCGCGACAAGCCCCAGGGCTTAGATGCTCCGGTCGAGGCGGGCGGCAAGAACTTTAGCGGTGGCCAACGTCAGCGTCTGACTATCGCGCGCGCCTTGGTAGGTTCGCCTCAGATATTGATCATGGACGATTCCGCCTCGGCACTCGACTTCAAGACCGACGCGGCGCTTCGCCATGCCATCCGCGAGCGCAGCGTACGCGGTGCCGCCGCGCGCTGGCTCCCACTGACCACGGTAATCGTGAGCCAGCGCGTCTCGACCGTGCGCGATGCCGACATGATCTGCGTGTTCGACCACGGCTCTGTCGCGGGCCTGGGCACGCACGATGAGCTGTACACGACCTGTCAGCTCTATCGCGAGATTTGCCAGTCGCAGCTTCGTCGCGAGGAGCTCGAGGGTCAGCAGGGGAGTGCAGCGCCCGCGTCCGCCCCAAGTCCCGCGTCCGCCCCGGCTGCCTCCGCACCCACTTGCGCAAAGGAGGGCTGCTAAATGAATCCGTATACTTCTTCCGGTTCGGTCGCCACGATGACGGCCAACGTGTCCGGCAACGATAACCTCAACGACTTGGGTGACGGCCCGCGTCAGCCCGGCGACCCCGAGCGCTACCCCGTGGGCGCGGTAACTCGCCGCCTGCTGGGCTACGTCCGTCCGCATCGCATTTCGTTTGTTGCGTCGTTTGTGAGCGCCGCCATCTCGGTGATCTTGCAGCTCTACACGCCCATTCTCATTGGTGAGGGCATCGATCTTATCGTCGCCGCCGGGCAGGTGGACTTCGATGCGCTGCTGCCACTCGTTACCAAACTCGCGCTCGTTGTGGTGGGCGCCGCGGCCTTCCAGTGGCTGCAGGGCTATTGCGTCAACCGCTTGTCCTACGAGACGGTGCGCGACATGCGCGTGGAGGCGAGCGACAAGCTCAGCCGCATGCCGCTCAGCTTTATCGACGGCCATGCCCACGGCGACCTCATGAGCCGTGTGGTCAACGACGTCGATCAGGTGGGCGACGGTCTGCTGCAGGGCTTTACCCAGCTTTTCACCGGCGTCATCACCATCGTGGGCACGCTCGCGTTTATGCTTTCCATCAACCTGACCATGACGCTCGTGGTGGTGCTCGTCACGCCGCTTTCCATTTTTGCAGCCGGCGCCATCGCCAAGCTCTCCAACAAGAGCTTTACGGCACAGCAGCGTATTCAAGGGCAGCTCGGTGGTCATATCGAGGAGTACGTAGGCGAGCAAAAGCTTGTCGACGCCTTTGCCTATGGTCCCAACGCCCAGCAGCGCTTCGATGCCCTCAATGCCGAGCTCTACACCGCGGGCGAGCGCGCGCAGTTTATGGGTTCGCTCTCCAACCCCGGTACGCGTTTTATCAATAACATCATCTATGCCGTGGTCGCCGTGAT
The DNA here is from genome assembly GCA_902492185.1 of uncultured Collinsella sp. Lineage (GTDB taxonomy): Bacteria > Actinomycetota > Coriobacteriia > Coriobacteriales > Coriobacteriaceae > Collinsella. Next base: position 4,527 of record CABUKY010000001.1, on the reverse strand, counting down.
CGGCTGCGTGGGCGTGATCACGGGCGTGCCCGCGGCGCTTACGGTGGGCGGCGTGCAGATCTTCCTGTCCTACGCCAACCAGTACACCAAGCCGTTTAACGAGGTCACCAACGTCATTACGCAGATCCAGACCGCGTACGCCTCGGCGCGCCGCATGTTTGCGCTGCTCGATGCGCGCGAGCAGGAGCCCGACGCGGAGGATGCCGTGGAACTTGCCGTCCCGCAGGGCGAGGTGACTTTTGAACACGTGGACTTTAGCTACGTGCCCGACTGCAAGCTGCTGCAGGATATCTGTATTGAGGCCAAACCCGGCATGCGCTTTGCCCTGGTCGGCCCCACGGGCTGCGGCAAGACGACGCTCATCAACTTGCTGCTGCGGTTTTACGATATCGATGCCGGACGCATCATGGTCGATGGCCGGTCTTCGCGTGATTACACGCGTGCAAGCCTGCGCCGCGCCTTTGGCATGGTGCTGCAGGACACTTGGCTGTTCGAGGGCACGGTGGCGGAAAACATCGCTTACGGTTGCCCAGATGCCACGCGCGAGCAGGTTATCGAGGCTGCCAAGCGCGCGCACGCGCACAAGTTTATCGTGCAGCTGCCAGGCGGCTACGATACGGTGATCGGCGAGGACGGCGGCACGTTTAGTCAGGGACAAAAACAACTGCTGTGCATCGCGCGCGTCATGCTCACCGATCCGGCTATCTTGCTGCTGGACGAGGCGACCTCGAGTATCGATACCCGCACCGAGCTGCAGGTGCAGGCGGCATTCGACGAGCTCATGGCCGGTCGCACAAGCTTTGTCGTGGCGCACCGCCTGAGCACCATCCGCAACGCCGACTGCATTCTGGTGATGCGCGACGGGCAGATTATCGAGCGCGGCACGCACGACGAGCTGCTGGCGGCAGATGGCTTCTATGCCGAGCTCTACCGCAGCCAATTCGCCCAGTGAGCAAGCCCGTGGGGCATGTAATGCAGCGCTAGGGCGCGAGTGCGTCAACGGGGGCAACGATAATGCCCTCGGGCGTTGTGTGGGCCGGCATGCCGAACCCGATGACGATGAGTTTGGCCGCGGGCGGTCTCTCGCCACGCTCGACAAGTTTGCGCTCGAGTCGAAGCAGGTTTGCAGATGCCTCGGGGATCTGCGGACTTCCGAGTTTTACTTCCACGGCAATCCAAGTTCCATCGCGCCTGTGTATAACGGCGTCGACTTCGAGATCGTCGGCGTCGTGGTAGTGGGACACCGACGAGTCGTTTGCGGCTGCATAGACCTTAAGGTCGTGCAGGACGAGGGATTCGAAGAGCAGTCCCAGCGTCTTCGGGTCAGATGCCAATGATTCCGGATTTGCTCCGAGCAGCGCAACGGCAAGCGAAGGGTCGGCAAGGTGCCTTTTTGCGCTTTGCCGCAGCTTTACCGGCGACCTGAGCGCCGGATGCCAAGCCGGGATATCATCGATGATATTGATTCGTCTCAGAGCATCCATGTATCTGGAGACCGAATTCTTCGAAACGCCGGTACCGATATCTTTGTCGATGGACTTCGATCCGGCAAGCGTCGACTCATTTCGCGCAAGCGATGTCAAAAGAGACCTGACCTTGACCGGATCACGCTTAACGCCGTCAGTTCTAGAAACATCCGATTCGCATACGCCATCAACATAAGCAGCGGCAATTCGCATAGCATTTTGAGTTGTTTTCCCCATCGCTTGAGGCCAACCGCCACGACACAGCAAATCGGCGATACCGGAGATGCCGGCAATCGATCCGACTGCCTGCTTAGCAGGATGACCTGAAAGCAGCGCTCCGATAGTGACTAAGCCAGAAGAAACGCCAAGCTCGAACAGCGTCATGGTATCCATTCGCAACCTTGCTATTCGTCCAACGCCACTATGCATCGGCTGCTTTGAATCTCGCGGCGTTGCTGAGCCCGTAAGAATAAACTGTCCGGATTCTCCCTGTCTTGCGTCACACTCGAAACGTACGGCATCCCACAGCTTTGGCTCTTCCTGCCATTCATCGATGAGCCTAGGAGAGGGTCCTGCTATTGCCTGTGCTGGATCGATCTGAGCCAGCTGGAGGGCGGCAAAATTACCAGTTGGATCGGAAAGAGACAAGGATGATCTAGCAAAACGTTTTGCCGTAGTGGTCTTTCCGCACCACTTTGGGCCTTGAATGAGAACCGCACCGAAGATATCGAGATTATGCCTGATTACCTTATCGATGCATCTGTCTACATATCTATCCATACTGCCTCCTTCTTTAATATTACTTTGATTATGTATTCTACCAGCAACGTGGTGACGATTAACGGTAATTTGAGGTGATGATTAACGGAGAATTATAGTGACGATTGATGGCATATTATGGTGACGATTGTCATTGATTCGGGGGCAGGGCCGCTTGACTGTCCCAAATTTTAAAAAGTATGGGGCTTGCGCTGCGGGCATTTGTCCAAAGATGTCGCCTGCGTCGCCAATCGACAGACGGTGGTTTACATCTGTCACGTTAGTACTAAGATATTCATCTAATAAATTGCATTAGTGGCTTTAGTTTTGGGGGAAACGAGGCAACGTGACTATGACGTGCTCTTTGGTGGTTAACAGCAAGAGCGGTAATACCAGGATGGTTTCGGGTGCGATCAAGCGCACGCTGCAGGCTGCGGGTGTTGAGTTTGTCCATGCCGCGGCGTTGAGCGACGATGCGGATGCAGATCAGGTTGCGCTCGAGGCGCAGGGCGCCTGCGCGGCCGACACGGTGCTTGTCGGTTTTTGGTGCGACAAGGGCGCGTGCACGCCTTCGGTCGCGACGTTGCTCTCAGCCTTGCACGGCAAGCGCGTCTTCCTGTTTGGCACCTGCGGCTTTGGGGCCAGCGAGGAGTACTTTAGGCAGATTATCAATCGCGTGACCTCCAATTTGGCCGATGATGCCGAGCTGGTGGGCTGGGCAATGTGCCAGGGTAAGATGGGTCCTGCGGTCAAACAGCGCTACGAGGCCATGCTCGAACAAGATCCCGACAACGCCCGCGCTAAGTTGCTGCTCGACAACTGGGTTGCCGCAAAGGATCACCCCACCAAGGATGATCTGGACCATATGGCGGCAGCGGCCAAGAAAGCCGTGCTGGGCGAGTAGCTCGCCGCTCGCGGTCCTTCGTGCAAAACAATACAAATGTGAAAGCCTCGAAGCTCTCGAGGCTTTTTTCTTGCCACTTGTGGGCGCAACCGTGGCAAGCGTTTGGGGTGACATTTTCCATCACCCCGATGACGAGGCCGTTCTGGACAACACGCTCGCATGCGTTCGCTGGATGTATTCAGAGTGGGACGGGGTTTCCGGATGGATGGGATTTCCAGAAGGTATGGGCTGAGGGCTACGCGGGGTAGCCGTAGAGGCATGAATAAGGGGGTTGAAAATAAACGATACTAAATGCAGTATAAATTTAATGTGGGGGGGGGGGTACGATATCTGAGCCGTACAAAATATTAGACCCTCTATTGAGAAGTTGTGTAGGGGTTAGCCGCAGGCGTTGGATAAAGCAGACAAGTGCGGGGACAAATAACCACTTACGGCAAAAATAGTAGCATTTGGCGGAAAGACGTTGATAAAAACGCGGAAGTAGCTACGGTGATTGTTAGAAATAGATTTCAGATTGGCTTTTCCGAATCCCATTTTCAAGGGCCCTGTAGCGTTTGAGGAAAGTGGCGGGCCCTTGAATGGATTGAATATGGCCTTGATGGGGATGGATTAAACACTTTGACGACTCGCGGACTCAAACATTTTATTGCGCTTCTTAGTAGCTTGGCGATTGCGCTCGTCATGGCTCTTGCCGTCGTTTCTTTTGTCCCCCACGCATTTGGATACACGCCCTATGCAGTGCTTTCGGGCTCTATGGAACCCGAGCTTCCCGTCGGCTCCATGGTGTTTGTCCACCAGGTTGATCCAACGGATATTGCCATGGGCGACAATGCAACTTTTTACCGATCGGACGGCGCCGTGGTGACTCACCAGGTGTACGAGGTCGACCCTGTGGCGCAGACGATCAGCACGCAGGGAATCGCAAACAAAAATGCAGATGGAACCATCATGCACGACGCCGAGCAGACGCCTTTTTCACGCGTGATCGGCGTCGTTTCTTTTTGTGTCCCTTACCTGGGCTTCGTTAACGCATATTGCACGACGATGCCCGGTTTGCTTGTTGTGGTGGCCGTTCTGGCGCTGCTGGTCGCGGCGTCGATTGTGCTCGATCGAATGGTTCCCGACAAATCTGCGGGCAAACATGCCCGCGCGCATGCGAGGGAGCGGCGTTCATAACGGCAGGGAGAAGTGTCGGCGGCAGTTGGGGTTGCCGTCGGGGAAGACGATTCTGGAAAGGAAGAGAACGATGGAAAACAAGAAGAAAAAGCGCTACGGCATCATTGCCGCCTTGCTGCTGCTGGTACTGGCCGCCGGCGTTGGCACCTACGCCTGGCTGTCGGCTACGCAGTCGCTGAAGAACGAATTTACGGTTGGCAGCATCGGCAAGCCCGAAGTGAA